>CAZUMR010000001.1:0-8380 GCA_964622075.1 uncultured archaeon
CCCATAGCAGTACCCCTCTGCCCCGGAGGGAACAACTCTGTAATGAGAGCGAGACTGTTCCCCATTATCACCGCTCCACCAACAGCCTGCACGACCCTGAAGAGTATGAACACCCCTATATTCCACGACTTTGCAGAACAGTAACTCCCTATCAGAAATATTGCCATACCAGCAGTGTATAGAAGATCTCTCCTTGTCGCATCTCCAATTTTCCCGAACACTATTAACAGAACGACAAGTGTTATCAGGTAAGCATTCAGCAGCCACTGCACATCAGATGCCGTTGCCTGAAAATCCTGAGTTATCTTTGGAAGAGCGACCATGAGGATGCTCGTGTCCATGACAACCATGAACATGCCTATGACAACAGGTATGAGTGCGAGCCAGGGATTTACCTTCTCTCTTCTTTTACCGAACATGTTCGACAACTCCTTTAAATCTTCAAAATGCACATCTTATTTTGTAAACTATTCTATCTATTCTTCTCCACTTGACAATATTTAAGTATATCGGTTACCGAACATTCGGTAATCGAACATCGTATTTTTTATTATCAGTAATTGCGGGACTGTAACGATGTTGAAATTAAAATTTTTAATGTAATTTTTAATATAATTTTGAACAAACAAATGCCGTAAACGGTATTGTAAGAGTCAGTGCAATGCTACCACTCATGGCAAGCAAAACTTCGCACGCTATGAAATTGTAGTCCATCACCAGTTCTATTGGACTCTTTTTTGCCATGAAAAATAAAACAGCTGCTGCCATTGTTCCAGCGTAAACGAGGATTAGTGTGCTTGCCATTGTTCCGATTATGTCCCTTCCTATGTTCATTCCACTTCTGAACAACGTTTTTTCATCTACCTCTGCATTCCTCTTTAACTCGTAAAGGCCAGAGGCTATGTCTATTGAAACGTCCATAATGGCGCCAAGAGAGGCGAGGACTATTATTCCGCAGAAAAGCCTGTGTAAGTTTAGAAAGTGACCTGAAAAGAACAGCATCTGTGCAAATTCTGAAAAACCTCCGGGATTCAGATTCATTGCGAGTATTCCTGAATATCCAAGAACTAATGCTGTGAACATGCCAAGAAGACTGCTGAGAGTTGCGGCGAGAGCTTTTACGTTCATTCCGGCAACTGTAATCATTGTGAGGAATGTAATTGCAACTGCTGCAAAAACACACGACAGGAGAGGATCAGCACCATTTAGTATTAGGGGATACAGCAGGAAAAAAATTATAATTGCTGTGTAAAACAGGGAAATTGCCGTCCTTACTCCGGCTTTTCCACCGACTAAAATTACTGAGAGCAGGAACAGAATAATGAAAACGACCTCTACTGCCACTTTTGGAGATGTGACATACAGTAAATTGCTACCCTCTATCAGTGCAATGACAGGTTCACCTTTCTGAAAGTACTCGTCAAGTAGCCAGTTACCCCTGAGCATGTTGTCAAATTCGTACACTCTTTTTCCAGCTTTAATCCATACTTTCTGGCAGCCTATTTTTATAGGAGCGTTGTAATCTATGTCGTCTACAGTTTTTACAACTTTTCCGGGCAAGATTCTGTAAGATGGTGGTTTATACGGTGATGATAAGTACAAATGCAATGATGCTGTAACAAGTAACAGTACAGTAAAAATATGGAAACATATTTCGAAGTTAAGCTTTTTCATGGCTTTCACCGTGATTAAATATGTAAAAATAAAATATATATTAAAAATATTAATGTTTCACTGCCTGCAGAACGCCGGCAGCTTCGAGAACTCTCGTGTATATGCCTGTGTTATCGTAGAATCCCTTGAACAGCTGACAATCAGTTCCAACTGCATAAACTGGAACCGGAACACCTGTGTGTGCAAAGCTTGTCCATCCTATTTTTGCCCTCTCACTCTCTATCTTCGCGAGTGCAAATCCGGCCCAGTTCTTGACGTACTCGTTAACTCTGGGAAAGTCCATCAATATACTTCTGTCATTTACTCTGGATGTCAGATTGTGGCTAAAAAGCAGATCTTCCTCTTCTTTACTCAGTTTTGTGTGCCACCATTTTTCAATCAGCTTTTCAACTTCGGTCTTACTTGGATTTGCTTCTATGAGTCTGTCAAGGTAGGAAATGCTGCAGTTTATGTTTTTTAAAGCTGTGAAGTTTGCAGCATAAAATGTTCCTCTGCCAACACTCATACCACCGGTTTCGTGGTCTGCGGTCACTATAACAAGAGTGTCCGGGTGAGTTTTCTGGAATTCAAGGGCAACTCTAACTGCTTTGTCAAAGGCTATGGTGTCCATTATCTCTGCCTTGGGGTCGTGTTCGTGACAGGCGTGATCTATTCTGCCACCCTCCACCATGAGGAAGAAACCTTTTGGATTTTTATCGAGTATTTTAAGGGCTACCTCAGTCATTTCTGCCAGAGATGGCTGATCCATATCTGACTTTACGTGTTCTCTATCTACCTCAAACGCCATGTGTGATTTCGAAAAAACTCCAAGCAACTTTTTCGTTTTCTCAGTGTTTACGCTCATTAGCTGGCTTCTATTGAAAACTACGGTGTAACCAGCAGCTTTGAAAGCATCTATCAGATTTTTACCATCTGCCCTCTTACCGCCCATACTTTTTGGCAGGAAGTACTCTAAACCTCCTCCGAGGGCAACTGTAGGTTCAAACTTCAGGAGCTGCAGGGCTATCTCATTTTCCATGTATCTGCTCTTGACGTGTGCATAAATCCCGGCGGGAGTTGCATGTGTAAGTCTTGTTGTTGTTACTATTCCAACACTCTTACCTTCGGCTTTGAATATTTCCCCAAGAGTTTTATGGGGGATACTGCCGTTTGGAAGCTCGTTTATCATGTGGTTTACAGTTTTGTATCCAGAAAACAGGGCTGTTGCAGCTGCAGCGGAGTCTGTAACCTCTGAGCTCAGAGAGTATGTGGTTATGAGTCCTCTTGTCTTTATGGTTGGAATTATGAGGTGTTTTCCGTACAGATCCTCAAGGTACCTGTCGGGGACATAAATCTGTGTCAAACCCATTCCGTCTCCAACAAGCAGTATTATGTTTTTTGCAACTTTCGTTTTACTTGATATGTAACTTGAGCTCTCCATTTTTTTCAGAACAGATGTATTCTGGTGAATTGCATTGCTTGAAACCGGTGTATTCTTTACTGTTTTGACATTTCCGGTGCATCCAGAGAGGAAGGCTCCAGCAACTATGAGTAAAACTATCAGAGCCGCCGAACGCTTCATATCCGGGGAAAAATGATGTTGGTATATATTATTTTTCTAAATAAAATACTTACTGCTCATATTAACTTTAGAATGTTTGTGGGTATATAGGCTTGGTAAAATCTTTACCAGCAAAATATTTACCAGCAAACCGGGATTATTTGGACGTTAAATACGAATCCGGCTGATATACCTTATATCAAGGCAAAAACTGGCAAACAGTAAAAACTCAGAGCCCCTCACTCGCCTTTCTCAAAAACCAGACTTCAAGTTTTAGACAGGATGTGGCATCACAATCCTTCTCAAGACAGCCGAAACACGGTGGCAATCCTGAGATGTCCTGCATCCTCTCCATTACCGCCTGCAGGCTGAACTCGTCCTCTTCCTCCTCTTCCTCCTCTGCTCCGGCGGGAACTATCTTGAATGTCTTTACCCCATCAACAACAACTTCAACTCTCTTTATCAATCCCTCTTTCTCAAGTTTTCTGAGTATCCTTGAACACTTGCTGCTGTCTATGTTGAGCTCCTTCCAGAGATCCTTCTGAAGTATGCTGCCTCTCTCCTCGAGAATCCTGAGTATCTCGTCTCTCGTGTCCATCATGATGTTATACCTTCTGAAAACCTTAAAGCTTTCCTCAAAGTTTTTGAAAACTTCCCGGTTTAAGATGCTGGAGATACTGGAGCTATCACTCCTCGTAAGGCTGTATCAGTATGACGTTGTTTCCTCTGAGCACGAGAGTTCCAAGGTTTCTTATTTTCTCTCCATCTTTGTACTCCACGGCATTGCTCAGGTGTATGTTCATGTAGTCATCAACGCTCTCAAGCTTGCCCACGAGTTCGTTCTCCTCTCCTTTCATTTCGACCCTGATTATCTTTCCGACAAGAGACCTGACCATCTGGTTCGGAAGCATCGCTATCACCTCTGGTGCGAATAGGGAGTATCAAAAATCGTATATATACCTTCTGCTAATCCCGAACGATGGCAGTTCTTGTAACTGGGGGTGCGGGCTTCATAGGCAGTCATGTTGTTGACAGACTCGTAAACATGGGGGAGGAAGTTGTCATAGCTGATAACCTGTCCTCTGGAGTCTCGTATATTAATCCTGATGCTGAATTCATCAGAGCTGACCTATCTGAAAAGAGCGATGTTGAAAGAATTTTTGAGAGGAAATTTGACGAAGTGTGGCACATAGCAGCAAATCCAGATGTGAGGATTGGAAGTGAAAATCCGGATGAAATTTACAGGAATAACGTTCTTGCCACGTACAATCTGCTTGAGGAAATGAGGAAAAAAGGTGTTGACAGGATCATTTTTACATCCACCTCGACTGTTTACGGAGAGGCCAGAGTAATTCCTACTCCTGAGGACTATCCGACTGTTCCAATATCGATATACGGTGCTTCAAAACTTGCGTGTGAGGCTCTGATTTCATCGTACTGTCACACTTTCGACATGCAGGCATGGATATACAGGTTTGCCAACGTGATAGGGAAGAGGAGCAATCACGGCGTGATATACGACTTCATCATGAAACTGAAGAAAAACGACAGGGTGCTTGAAATTCTTGGAAATGGTGAGCAAAATAAATCGTACATATACATTACAGATTGCGTTGATGCCATGTTCTTTGGTCTGAAAGCATGTGAGAGGGTAAACGTGCTGAACATAGGCAGCGAGGATCAGATAAAGGTAAGGAGAATAGCCGAAATAGTCTGTGAGGAAATGGGACTGAATCCCGAGTTCAGGTTCACGGGTGGAGACAGGGGCTGGAAGGGAGACGTCCCTGTTATGCTGCTATCAATAGAAAAACTGAAGAGCATGGGGTGGCATCCAAGGTACAACTCAGAGCAGGCAGTCAGAAAAGCAGTCAGGGATCTGCTTGAGGATCTCTAATCCTCTAACTTTAGGTCTTCAACAACGAGATCAACGACGTACCTGTAAACGTAAGGTGCAAAGTTACCGCACCTTCTGATGAACACAGCCTTTCCCTTTAAATAGGGGGAAAAAAGCTTCTCAACTCTTTCTGGCAGATCTTTTTCCTCTTCAACCCCTGCAAACGTGTAGTAGTGTATTACCGTTCCGGGCTTTGCCTTTAGGGCTGCAACATCTGCGAATTCCTGTGCGTTGTTGGGAGAGGGCATGAGTATTCTGTCGAACTTTCCTTCAAGCTTTGGAACGACTTCTCTGACGTCTCCCTCGTAAACCCTGACATTTTCAAGCTTGTTCAGCTTTACATTCTTTTTGAAGTATTTTACAGCCTCCGGGTTCAGCTCAACGCCGACGACCTCTTTTGGCCGGGCATTTCTGGCAATTGTTATTGCGAAAGGCCCCACTCCTGCAAACATAACAAGCACTCTTTCCCCCGGTCTGACGAGTTTGAATATTCTCTCCCTCTCTCCAGAGAGTTTTACCGAGTAGTAAACTTTCGTTGGGTCAAGCAAGAATCTGCATCCGTGCTCCTTGGCAACTGTCTCTGTCTCACCTCCGTAAAGAACTTCGTACCTTGCAACCCTGTAGTCTCCACTAACCTCCCCAACTTTTCTCAGAATCGTTTTTACGTGTCTGTGTTTTTCGAGTATGGCCTTAACAACTTCATCCCTGAGGTGGTAAACTTCATCTGGCAGGTCTATTATCACGACATCTCCAATTACTTCAAAACTCCTTCTGATCATCGAAAGCTCCTTTTCACTTATTCTGTCTTTCAGCCTTTCTTTCAGAATCTTTTTCAGGGACATTTACCAAATCCCAGTTATTCGAAATTTTAACTTTTTTAACATCTTAACATCTGTTTATCCAACCACTGCGCCTATGAACATTGCAAGGTAAACGACGCCAAGAGTTATGCTTGCGAGTTTGTACATGCTCTTTGCTCCTTCCCTGCTCGGTGAGAGAGCGAACTTTACAGCCTTCAGCAGCAGAATGCTCACCATCGTAACTGATATGGCAAGGTAAACAACTCCAAGAGGTGCCACGAAGAAGAGAACTGCGACAGTTACGAGCATGAAGGCTATGCTGACAACTATAGCCCAGGAAGCTTTTTCCATTCCAACAACAAGAGGAAGCATTGGTATCTTTGCATTTCTGTAGTCCTCTTCATAGTACATGGAGAGGTACCAGATGTGTGCCGGTATCCAGAGCAGAATTATTGCAGCGGCAAGAATTCCTGCCAGCTCTATCCTGCCTGCAGCGGCAGTCCAGCCAGCAAGACATGGCATGGCTCCAGCAAGCCCGCCAAGAACAATCGAATAAGGACTCCTCCTTTTCAGCATTATCGTGTAAACTATTATGTCAAAAAACAGCCCGAGAAACAGGACGAAAGATAAATTGGGACTTACAAACCAGCCTGTGATGAAGCCGAGGGTAAATAGCAGAGCCCCATATGCAGCACAGCCCCTCGGAGACAGTCTTCCTGAGGGGACAGGCCTTTTGCACGTCCTGCACATCATTGCATCTATGTCGCTGTCAAGCCACATGTTCAGGGCTGTCGTTCCTGCAACTGCAAGAACTGTGGAGATGAAGGTTAAGGCGAACATGGTTATGTTGAAAGGTTTGCTGTGAAGTTTTAATGCTATGAAATAGGCCACGACACATGTAACCATCAGCAGTGTCGTCTGTTTGGGTTTTATGACTTCCATGAAGGCCTTGGCATCGGGCATGGATTTGATACAAAAACGGCTGGTACTTCAAAGTTTCGGTGATTCCTTTTTGCCTTTTGGTTCTGACTTTTGGTTCCGAATTTCTGAATTCTGCTTCTGAATTTCAGGGTTTGTTTCTGAATTTTCGTCATAAGGGCTGGAGTAACATAGGGTGGAGTAACATAAGGGATGGAGTAAAGCAAACAAGTCCTAAAAGTATTTGAACCCGGAAGTTGGAGTGAAGTGAATGACGAGAATAATTCTCTTCACAGGAAAGGGTGGAGTTGGAAAGACAACAGTTGCTGCGGCTACGGCTATAAGGAGCGCTGAGCTTGGGAGAAAAACTCTTGTAATATCAACAGATCCTGCTCACAGCCTGTCTGACTCCTTTGGAGTAAGGTTAAACCCCTATCCAACTGAAATTATGGACAACCTTGAGGGGATGGAAGTTAACGTTGAGTACGAGCTCGAAAGACACTGGAGCGTGATAAAGGAATATCTCTCGCTGTTCTTCCGGTCTCAGGGAATTGAAGACGTTGTGGCGGAAGAACTTGCAATATTTCCCGGATTTGATGAACTCGCAAGTTTACTGCACCTCCTCAAGTTTTACAGAAGCGGTGAGTACGATGCCATAATCCTTGACTGTGCACCGACAGGAGAAACTCTCAGGCTTTTGAGCGTGCCCGAAGTTGCGAAGTGGTACATGAACAGATTTTTCGGTATAGAGAGAAAGGTCCTGAAAATCGTCAAGCCAATAGCTGAACCTCTGATTGATGTACCTCTGCCCAGCGACGAAGTTCTGGACAAGATTCAGGAACTGTACACCAAGATAAGTGAGCTCAAGGACATTCTTGAAAGCAAGGATACGAGCGTGAGAATCGTCATGAATCCTGAGAAGATGGTAATCAGGGAATCTGAAAGAGCCTTCACGTATCTGAACCTCTTCGGTTACAGGGTCGATTGCGTTATAGTCAACAAGATATTCCCTGAAAAAGCCGGGGAGTACTTCTCGGAGTGGATGAAAATTCAGAGAGAATATCTGAAGGAGATTGAGGACAAGTTCCCTCTTCCCGTAAAGAAAGTCGAGTTCAAGTCAACTGAAGTTACCGGAGAACTGCTAAGGGACATAGCAAGGGAAATATACGGCGATGAGGATCCGCTGAAAGTTTTCCATGAAGGAAAGCCAATGGTAATAGAGAAGGAAGGAGATGACTTTGTACTTAGAATAAAAGCTCCTTTCGTTGAAAAACAGGATATAAAGCTGTTTAAGAGGGGAGAGGAACTTGTAATTGTTGCCGGGCAGTGGAAGAGGATAGTTTTCCTGCCCCAGAGCCTTGCGATAAGGGAGCCGGCGAGTGCTAAATTTGAAGAGGGAGAGCTGAAGATTGTATTTCGATGACGTTTGTGACGGTAGTTTAATTAGTCTCCGGGTTGAACTTCTTTCATGCCGAAGGAGATAAAGATAAAGGTCCCGACACCGGAAGACGTTGTCTCTGAAGAGTTCGTCAAGCATCTGGCGAACGCTTACAA
>CAZUMR010000002.1:0-5330 GCA_964622075.1 uncultured archaeon
ATCAGGATAACAGACAGGATGAAACTTGAAATTTCAAGCCCGGCCTGTGTTGTTACACCACTTGCTATCAGGAAGCTGGGAGTTACACTGATTATCAGCTCCAGAAGACCGAAAACGTTGGAAAGATTGAGCAGAGTGGCAGCAAACGAGAACGTGAACATGTTGATAACAAGTTTTGTTCCGGGGTAGGGGTGAACGGGTGTAAGGCCGAGCAAAGAAAGCAGGGTGAAAAGAGAAGTTATAACCGTGCAGGCAAACCAGACCAGAAAAAATGCTTTAAAGAACTTTTTAACTCCTCTTGCTTTTATATAGTAAGCTGAAAACGCAATTGCAGAAATCAAGAGAACAAGCAGAGTGGTGTGAGGGCTGGAAAAGATTCTGGATACGGGTGTTACATCCATTACATACCTGACATTCCACCAGTAGTCCACCATTTAATCCACCATTTCCTTCATCCTCTGCCTTATTCTCTGCCTTATAACACGGTCACTTCCTCGCTTTCTCAAGAGCCTCCTTGACTATTTTTATGGCGCACAGATCCCCGCACATGCTGCAAGCTTCACTCCTCGACCTTCTCCTGTTCCAGATCTCTCTTGCCTTCTCCGGATCAATTGAAAGCTGGAACTGTCTTTCCCAGTCAAAGTTCTTTCTTGCAAGACTCATCTCGTAATCTCTCGCCCTTGCCCTTTCTCTCTGCCCCTCCTTAACGAGGTCGGCTGCGTGAGCAGCAATTTTCGCGGCAATAACTCCCTCTCTAACATCCTCGACAGTTGGAAGTGCAAGGTGTTCTGAGGGTGTAACATAGCATATCAAATCAGCCCCGTACATTCCGGCAACAGCACCCCCTATTGCTGCTGCGATATGGTCGTATCCAGCGGCTATGTCTGTGACAAGGGGGCCGAGAAGGTATAGAGGTGCGTTTCTGCAGAGGTACTTCATGGCCCTTACTGAAGTTTCAATTTCGTCTATTGGCACATGTCCAGGCCCCTCAACCATCGCCTGAACTCCTGCTTCCCTGCACTTCTCGACGAGCTCTCCAAGTACTATGAACTCCATGAACTTCGCCCTGTCACTTGCATCGTGAATGCATCCCGGTCTGAAAGCATCTCCAAGGCTTATGGCGACGTCGTACTCTTTCATCAGCTCAAGCAGGTAGTCGAAGTTCTCGTAGTACGGGTTTTCCTTTTCGTTGTGTATCATCCAGCCTATGGTTATCGCTCCTCCCCTGCTGACAACTCCAAGCAACCTGCCGCTTTTTAGCAGCCTTTCAACACTGACCCAGTTAACCCCGGCATGTATTGTCATGAAGTCAACGCCATCTTTAGCCTGCTTTTCGACAACTCTGAAAAAGTCGTCCTCACCCATATCAACCACGAGTTTTGCCTCTCTTGCTGCCTGATAAATCGGCACAGTGCCGAACGGGACACTGATTGCGTCCATGATCTTTCTCCTTATCTCGTCAAGGTTTCCTCCGGTGGAGAGATCCATTATGAAGTCTGCCCCGGCTTTTTCTGCAACCTTCGCTTTCTCAACTTCTTCCTTGATGTTTACGTAATCTGCTGAAGTGCCAACGTTAGCGTTAACTTTTGTGCTTACAAGCTTGCCTATGGGTTTTGGTGTGCTTTCTCTCCTGACGTTTCTCGGGATTATTACCTCACCCCTCGCTATGAGCCTGATGAGCTTATCTGAATCAACTCCTTCAGATTTTGCTACCTCCTTAACCCACTCAAAATCAAGCTCTTTTTTCTTTGCAAGTTCGAGTATGGTTTCGGATTTACCCATATCCTCAGGGTTGTCTTGGTTGTAGATAAACGTTTTTAAACGTTTAAAACGGCAGGCTGGAGCACGAAATTTAAAAATCTGGCAGTTTAATATTTAAGAAAGCTATTTTAGGTTTAAAGTTGAAATTAGGATTTAAGGATTTAAGTTTAAGGATTTAAGGCTTAAAAACGCGATGCAGGTTTTTGAGAGCATTAATCCTTTCAAAATCTCCCAGCTCCGCCTGCTTAATTGCATCTCTGAGAAACTCTATTACCTCATCGTAACTCTCCCTGTCAACGGGAAACGGAACTCCATCCTTGCCCCCAACAGCAAAACAGTACTTTACCGGATCTTCTCTGCTGTAATTCCTGTTGTATATCAGGTCTGCCACGAGTGCAAGAGCTCTGAGAGCTCCTTTTCCGATCCCCCTTACAAGAAGTAACTCCTCAAAACTTGACGGCTGAAGCTCGTAAGCTCGCTCCACAGCTTTCCAGTCTATTCTCCTCGGGACAGATATGCCGTCTCTATACCTTACAAGGCCAAGAAGCCTTCTGTAATCTCTTCTGAAGCAACCATCCCTGATCAGGTCAAGAGAGGTCTCCCTGTTACTCCTGCTGGTTTTTGATGTCAGATCTATTACCTCATTCTCTTTTTTCTGAGCCGCAATTCCAAAATGTGGCTCCTCGCACCTCATTTCAAAGTCTGGTAGCCAGTGATACCTTCTTGCCATTCTGTTTGCCGGATTCATTCCCTGCTGTATCACGAGGAAGTGTTTCCTTGAGAAAATCAGGCAGTGGTGATACACATCGTAGCCATCCTGAAGAGCTGAGGAATCGACTTTGGCCGAAAACCGGCTGAGCTTTTTCAGCTCTTCGACTCTGGCACTTGAAAGGCCCAGCTCGTCTGCGAACCTCTCTATGTGTTCCGGTGTCTTCAACCCCTCCTTTCCCTTACCTCCGGCAATTCTTATTTCGAAACCTGAGCTGGGGTCGTTTAAAACACTCTTCAGCACACCCGTCAGTACAGTTGTGGAGCCGGAGGAATTCCAGTCAAACCCGAGGACATTTGAAAACGACTGGAAGAATACGGGATCTGACATCCTGCTGAAGAATTCCCTCTCCCCGAACTCTTCGATAATTATCCTAACTATCGGGAATGCGAGCTTCTTCATCCTGTTCAGCAACCAGTAAGGTGCCTTGCCGTGGTGAAGGGGAAGATACATCGACCTCTCTGGCATCTCCTCTTATCTGATCACGCTTCATATTTAGTTTTTTAGCTGGATTGTCTGCTTTCCTTTTGCCACGGCTTTCTTATGCTGAGTGAGTGGTTAGACTTTTCGAAAAATATTTAGATTTATAAAGATTTAGATTTATCAGTAGTAAATCTGGGAAAATTAAAAAATTAAATAAAAACTAAAAAAATTCAAAAACTGAAAAACTCAACACTTCTGCCCTTCTCCTCCTTAACAGCCCTCTCAAAAACTACACTTGCAGTGGCAATATCCTGAATGGCCAGACCTGTGGAATCGAACACGGTAATTTCCTCATCGCTCTCTCTGCCCGGCTTTAATCCAGCTATTACCTCTCCTATTGTTGCGTGAATGTTTTCCGGTTTGATTATTCCTCTGCTTACCGCGACGTTGATTTCTCCTCCATGCAGAGCCTGCTCGATGTCGTCAACGACTATTTTCGCTCTCAGAAGTATGCCTTCGTCCAGTTCCTGCTTTCCGGGAGCGTCAGCACCTATAGCGTTCACATGCGTGCCGGTTTTTATCCACTCGTTTTTAACCACCGGCTCTGTTGATGGCGTGGTTGTGGTCAGCACATCGCAATTGCAGGCATCTCTGCACTCACACACTTCTGCATCCATACCAAGCTTGGAGCAATGTTCTGCGAACTTTTGAGCTGATGAACTGATGACATCGAAGGCTCTGACTTTCTCTATGTCGAAAACTATCCTCAAAGCCTCAAGCTGGTGATAGGCCTGAGTACCACATCCAATAAACCCGAAAACTTTGCTATCCTTTCTTGCAAGGTATTTCGCTGCAATTCCTCCTGCTGCTCCGGTTCTAACACACGTTAAATACGTGGCATCCATCACCGCAAGTGGAAATCCCGTTTCCGGATCGCTGAGAATCAGCAATGCCATGACTGTGGGCAATCCTCTGCTTCTGTTGTCGGGATGGGAGTTGACCCACTTCACTCCCGCATACTTTCCAACAAGAGCCGGCATCGCTCTCAGATCACCGTTTTCAAAAGTAAGGTAAACTTTTGGAGGCATTTGAACGCCATCATTCACCGCATAGGCTCTGAAAGCCCTCTCAACAGCACTCATCGCGTCTTCCATTTTAAGGAGCTCTCTAACCTCTTTTTCTGTGAGTATCAGTGTTGATGGCATGCAACCAGTCAGACGGCGATGTTTTTAACATTAGCCTTGATAGCAGCCACTCCGTATTAAACTATGTATATTATTTTGAAATTTAAAATTATTTTAAATAAGAGTTTAAATAAGAGTGCCCGAATAGTAATCCCCACGGAAATCCATTTTTTTCACTAAATGGACAGAATAAACAGGGGATAAAAGGTACAGGAGGCAGGATAGAGGGTCGTTGATGTTTTTATTCACGAAAAATATTGTTTAAAATTATTTTATTTACTACGAAAACTGAGAGAATGAAAGGTGTGGAGAGGTTTGTTGATGGAGTAGCATGATTTAACGGGAGTAATTGATGAATAATCCGGTTTAATGGTGTGTGAGAGGGAATGAAGGAAGATATGCCAGTCGTCTGATTTTATATACTGGTTGCATTATCTGAGGTGGACGATTAGAGGTTGTAAGAGAAGCAATCAGAAAACGTTATATACGTTCAGGAGGGAAAATTACCAGCTGATAAAATCAGACCAGAATGGGATTGAAAGAGCGTATATGTCTGAAAGCAGTTTTGCTCTAACAACTTTGATAAAATCAGACCAGAATGGGATTGAAAGATTTCATTTACCAAGTCCCATGAGAAAGCCCCATAATAAGATAAAATCAGACCAGAATGGGATTGAAAGCTTTTTATATCGCATATTTTGCGTGCAAGCTCAATTGCGATAAAATCAGACCAGAATGGGATTGAAAGGTCATCTTTCATTTCACAGATATCTGTGGCTATGCTAGATAAAATCAGACCAGAATGGGATTGAAAGATTGCGAGACTGTTCAAGGAATCAGAAAAAGATGTTGTGGATAAAATCAGACCAGAATGGGATTGAAAGCGGACTTCCTCAGCCGTGCTCGTCCACTTATTTATGATAAAATCAGACCAGAATGGGATTGAAAGTTTTTCCGAGGATTGTTTCCCTTATTCTCAGATCGAGATAAAATCAGACCAGAATGGGATTGAAAGCACCTCAGGTGTGCTCCGGATGGTGTACTCACTGCGGAGATAAAATCAGACCAGAATGGGATTGAAAGAATCCAAGCGTGTAAGTTATTGTTATGTTAACTGTTCGATAAAATCAGACCAGAATGGGATTGAAAGGTTGTCGATTTCCTTGAGCTTTTGCGTTGTTTCGATCAGATAA
>CAZUMR010000003.1:0-61046 GCA_964622075.1 uncultured archaeon
GCCACAACCCTTCCATCAACTTTTCCCCTGAATTCCTTCATCACAAGACCCATAAGGGGTTTAAACGCATTCTCACCCCTCTCTTCAAGCAAATCTCTCTTCTCCACCAAAAGCTCATCTACGTACTTTTCAAGTTCCTCCCTGTTGCTGCCTCCAAGTTTTCTGAGCAGCTCTTCCTCACTGACATCAGGATTCTCAGCCATAATCCTCAGAACTTCTTCCGCCCCCTCTTTCGCAATCTTTCCATCAGCTATTAAATCCAGAGTTCTCCTGAAGTGCTCTCTATTCAGTCTGGAAATGTCCACTCCATCTTTCCTCAATTCCGACGGGATTATGTGCAGAATTCTTGCAATAACGCTCGCCTGCAACCTGTCAAGGTACTCCTCAAACAGGTCGTGGTATGGGGAATCGGCAATAACCCACGCAAGGTCTTTAGACAATCCCGCTTCCTCATACCTCCTGGCTCTATCCTCAATTAGTTCGGGTAGTTCAACATCAAGCATATCCTCTGTGATTCTTACTGGAGGCACATCAGTTTCAGGGTACATCCTCGCCGCTCCCGGCAAAGGTCTGAGGTAAGAGGTCGTCCCATCTTCATTAGCCTTCCTCGTTTCCTCAGGAACTCCAACCAGACAGTATTTTGCTCTCTCCACGATTCTCCTCAGTGCTCTCTCAACTCTCTCGCTCTCTCCAGCAGCTATAACGACTGCATCCTCATCTCCAGCTCCAACAGCCTCTTTCAGCTTTTCAACTTCCTCTTCACTCACACCGTAAGCTGGAAGTTCGTCAGTGTGAAATATTCCTCCAAGCCCAAAAGTCTTGGCTATATCAGCAAACTCCGTTCCAAGCCTTCTTCCCGGCTGTATTTCTCTGCCAACTATCCCGGCAAACTTCCTGAGTTTTACAGCCTTTACAGTCTCAGCCTTCCTGAGAACTCTCGACTTAGTTTTCCTGAAAACTTCTGCAACATCGTATATTCTCCCATCGACTTTTGCTCCTCTCCTCACAAGCTCATCCTTTATCTCAAGCAGAGACAGCTGTCTCACAACCTCATACTCAACTATTTTGTCAAGAATGTCAAGGTTCTGTACACCCTTTATCTCAACCCTTGCACCGTCTCTTATCGAAATGTTAACATCCTGCCTTATCGTTCCCAGACCCCTCTTAACCTTCCCTGTGGAGCGAAGAATCATTCCAAGCTTCTTCGCTACTGCCTTGGCCATTTCGGGTGTTTTTATGTCCGGTTTGGTTCCTATTTCCACAAGAGGTATGCCAAGCCTGTCAAGAGAGTAAACTACTTCGCTGCCTCTATCCTCCACCTTCCTGCATGCTTCCTCCTCAAGACACAGTGTGGCTATTCCCACTCTCTCTCCATCAACCTCCACCCATCCATCGAAAGCTATCAAAGCCGTCCTCTGAAAGCCAGTGGTATTGCTTCCATCTATGACAATCTTCCTCATAACGTGCACTTCATCAACTACCTCCATGTTCAGCATTCTGGCTATGAGGACAGACAGCCTCAGAGCTTCTTCATTAACCTCTCTTGGCGGTTCTTCATCACTCTCAACAAGGCACGTGGTGTCGTAAGATAGATAGATGAAGCGCTTGCTCCTCTCCACTTCCTCCTTTGCTGCTCTATCCACCTCGCCCATTTCACTCTTCTTTGACCTAAGGTACCTGAAAAACTGAAAATCTGATTCCTCAGGATCGCGATGAACTGTAGGACACCTGCAGAAAAGTTTTTCCTTCGTGTCAAGTTGCTGGTGAATTTCTATACCAACCATGAGTCCTACTGAGTCGTAATCCATGTTTTCTGGCGTATAGGGGGTTTTAAAGGTTTAACTGTTCTGTTCAGCTGAGGTTGCGTGCATTACACATACTTGCATTACACGTACCTCCAGCATTAAGCAGAGCTGGATAGATTCAAAATTAAAAAATCAGAGTCCAGAATCAGTAAAACCCTTTCCTGAGGATTTCCAGTGGAAGTTTTTTCCTGTGAAATGCGGTTGATACGATAACACCTTCAACGCCGATAGATTTGAGATTGTCCATATCCTCCAGACCGTTCACACCCCCACCAACATAAACCGGATTGTCCGAGATGGAGATAACTTCCTCAACAAGCCCGAAGTTTACTTTTCCTGTCCCCACTCTTCTCACATCAAGAACTATAACGCCCTCAAGGCTGAAGGAATTCAAACGACTTACGAGATCAAAAACTTCCTTTGAATCAGGAGTATCAAAGAAGTCAAGACTTACAAAAACACCATCAAAAACCTCATTCAAATCGTAAGTTTCCGTGCCAAGAACTGGTCTGAAGTTACTTCTACCAATCAGTTTCAGATCGTCAAAAACGTCCTCCTTACCTCTGTAACCCCTGTCCAGCAGAGCCTCGCAGCTAACTTTTTCAAGACATTTAAGGTTTTCAGTTCTGTTACCCCGAATTGCGTCGAGATCGGCTATGTAAACCCTCTCAGGTGAGAGTTCAGACAGCACGGATTCGGGAGAAGATGTGGATACAATTTCACTATGTCTGCTTATTTCCTCGTACTTCTCCCTTTCACCCCTGTACCCCCACACTACTTTTCCCTGCTTTATATCCATGGCAAGATAAACTTTCATGTAAGCCATATGACGTCAGGTTTTAAAGCTAACGTGCTAAAGGAAAGCAAAAGTTATTAGCAACATCACGAACTATGCTCGATGCTCGTCCTTGTTAGTCCCGCAAATGTAGATGAGGCGAAAGAGGCTGAGGCTGGCGGAGCTGATATAATAGACGTTAAAAATCCAGCAGAGGGGTCTCTTGGAGCAAATTTTCCGTGGATTGTGAGGGAAATATCCTCAATCGTCAGCAGGCCCGTAAGTGCGGCAATAGGTGATTTTAACTTTAAACCCGGAACTGCAGCTCTTGCAGCATATTCAGCCTCTCTATGGGCAGATTACGTGAAAATAGGGCTCCTCGTTAGCAGAAAGGAAGTTCCGGAGCTTGCAAGAGCTTTCGTCAGAGCCGTGAAGGAGAACGGTAAGAAGACCGTTCTTGCTGCTTATGCTGACTATTACAGGGTTAATTCAGTCAGCCCCATGGAACTGCCTGAAATCGCAGCTGGATACGATGTGGATGTTGTAATGGTGGACACAGCTGTGAAAGATGGAAAGGGTCTTTTCGACCACATGGACTTCCAGAGCGTCGTCGAGTTTGTGGATAAAGTCCACGAATACGGGATGATGTGCGCTCTTGCAGGCAGCATAAAGAAAGAGGATTTGCATATGGTTAAAGATGCGGGAGCAGATATAGTTGGTGTCAGAGGAGCTGTCTGTGAGAATGGAAGAGGGGGCAGGCTGAGGAGAGAGCTCGTGGAAGAATTTGTCAGGGCTGCCAGATCGTAAAACTTCATTCGGCTCTGGATTTCTTTATTTAGTTTAAGATGTTCCATGAGTTAAATTTACGAAGTTAAATTTTATGAATACCACCCACAAGATTCAAGTCTAATCCCCTCTCAGCTTTTTTACAATCCAGTTTTTCTTTTTTATTGCCTCCTCCGCAGCTCTCCTTATTTTCTCCTTCATTTCCTCAAAGTTTTCAGGAGTTCTCTCTCCAACCACCTTCTTTATCGGCGTATAAGCAGATTCCCTGAATCTGGGAGCCATTCTTTCTATTTTCCCATCAACTTTCAGGTAAGCTCCAGCTTTTTCTCTACCTCCGTTCTCAACCCTTCCAACCTCGTAAACCTTAACACCACCTTTTTCAATCAGCCTCACAACTTCTTCAGCCGTACTCTCATCGCATATGACCATCAGGGAGTCTATGGACACCCCAAGAAAGTCTATTCCAACATCCTCAAACATTTCCATAACTCTCCTGTTCACCACTTTCCTCAGTTCCTCATAGTCGAAAATCAGCCTCTTTCCCGAAACTCTGGCTATTTCCTCAGCATCTCCCCTCACGCCACCATTCGTAACGTCAGTCATTGCATGAATGTTAAGCCCATCTGGCTCAAGGCTTTTCTCAACCAGAGGTTTGCATGCCCTGACAAAGTCAACGTTCAGAGTTTCCTCAACCACTTCCGGATAGCCGTAATATATTGCAGCTGTCGTTACAGTTCCTCCTCCAGCCCCCTCAGTCATTAAAATCACATCTCCAGCCTTTGCATTTCTCCTTGCAGCTATTCTGCTTCCAGCTCCAACGCATCCAACTCCCCCGCTCAACCTTTCACCTATTACCATGTCTCCCCCAATCCTCAGAGTGCTTCCTGCCACCAGCGGTACGCCTGTTAGCTCGCATACAGCACATATCCCAGCTATGTGATCGAAAACCTTCCCGACATCTCCATCGTCAGCCAGATGTATGTCAGAGAAAACAGCAAGGGGCAGGGCATTCATAACGAGCACGTCCCTCATAGCCGCTCTTGTGACGTGGAAGCCTGCAACGAATGGAAACTCACTTAAACGGGAGTGTATTCCATCCACAGAGACGTATATGTACCTGCATCCTCCGGGAAACTTCACAACTCCAGCATCGTCAAGATCATCAGCAGACAGCTCTCCAGAAACCCCTGTAGATGAAATAACCCTGGCTATCATGGAGTGCACGAAAAAGTCTCCCTTACCCCTGCTTCCAAGCCCGGCCTCCCCGGCTTTAACCCCGGACTTCGGATAGGCAAGAACTGGTTCCTCCATGGCTTTCAGAGAGTTTTTCACCTCAAAAACCACAGCTCTTGCCCAATCGTACCAGTCCTCAGCTCTACCCCCCTTAACTTCTGCTATCCTGCTTGAGAGGAGGGATACAACTTCCTCATCATCCTTGCCTTTCAGAAGCATCCTCCTTGCAAACCCTTCAATGTCCATAGCATCACCTCTAAATCAGGAGAACATTTTCAGGAGAACATTACAAGCACTACCCCGCATACTATTAATACCGTTCCCGCAACGACCTTGATGAGGTCAACTCTCTCACCAAGAATTACGACAGAAAATATGACTGTAAAAAGCGGATATATCGAGGTTAGAGGAACTGTTTTTCCTGCTCCAAGAGAGTTCAGAGCGAGATAGTACGTAACCATGGCGACTCCACCAGCTATAGCTCCAGCTATCACAAGATACAAGGCTCTTCTTGCATCTATCGCGGAGAAACTCTTCTCTCCAGTCAGGAACATGAGAGCTACAAGAGCCAGCAGTGCTCCCATGCATCTGACGACATTCGCCGGGACTGGCATAACTTTCGGATTTGAAATTGCGAGCTTGTCAAATATCGGAGCGATTCCCCAGAGCAGTGCAGAGATTAGAGCGAGAGCTACACCCCTCATAAGGTCAGGTAAGCGGTCGGGTTAATAATAACAGCGTTAGAGATTTATATTCAGCGAGAAAGGTGGCTTTATGGTAATAGGCGTTACCATGGTCAACGTTTCTCCGGGAAAGGAAAAGGACGTTTACATGGCGATAAAGGGCATGAAGAACGTCAGAGAAATTTACCATGTTTTTGGAGAGTTCGATTTCGTTGTTATAATAGAGGCAAACAGTCTTTCAGAGCTCAATAACACCGTTGACGAGATAAGAAGTGCAGAAGGAGTTACAAGAACGCAAACTGTTGTTGGTGCGGAGATTTAACCAGATTCAGTTCAGCTGGACTGGAATGGAAACAATGAAGGGCTCCAGCAATAACACCAGTAACACAAGCATCAGCATAAGTGCTGAAGAGCTTGCGAAAAGGCAGAAGGAGATAAGCATAGCAGAATTCTTCGAGAAAAACAAACACATCCTCGGATACTCAAATCCATCCAAAGCCCTGATAACGTGCGTCAGAGAAGCTGTTGACAACAGCCTTGATGCCTGTGAGGAGGCAGGAATACTGCCGGATATTTTCGTCAGAATTGACAGGGTCGATCCGTTTTACAGGGTTGTGGTGGAAGATAATGGACCGGGAATTGTGGAAGAGCAGATACCAAAAGTTTTCGGAAAACTCCTGTATGGGTCGAGATTTCATGCAATAAGGCAGAGCAGAGGCCAGCAGGGTATAGGAATATCGGCAGCCGTCCTTTACTCCCAGCTCACAAGTGGAAAACCCGCAGTTATAGTTTCGAGAACCTCCCCAGAAGAGAAAGCCGTGAGAATTGAGCTTTTTATAAACACGAAGAGAAACGAGCCGGAAATAGTGAGCAAGGAGTACATTGACTGGCATCTGACGAGAGGGACGAGAATAGAGCTTGAACTTTCAGCAAACTACGTAAGGGAGAGAAAACAGAGCGTTTACGAGTATCTGAGAGAGACATCAGTCGTGAATCCTCATGCAAAAATAACATTCGTTGAGCCAGATGGCAGTGTTCACGAGTTCAGGAGAGTTAGCTACGAGCTCCCACCACCCCCAAGGGAAATAAAGCCCCATCCTCACGGCATAGAGCTCGGACAGTTAATGGCCATGCTGAAGAGTACAAAAGCCAAGGATCTCAAAACTTTCCTCACCAGAGAGTTCGTCAGGGTAGGAGAGAAGACTGCCACTTCAGTACTGGAAAAAGCTGGATTAAATGCCAGCATATCCCCTCACCTCCTGTCAAGAGAAGAAGCAATGGCTCTGCTGAGAGCTTTTTCAGAGACAGACTTTCTGCCACCGCCCACCGACTGCCTGTCTCCGATAGGTAAGGAAAACATAGAGAAAAGTCTGCAGGAGGAATTCAGACCTGAGTTCGTCTATGCAGTTACAAGAAAGCCAAAAGTTTACTCAGGACATCCGTTTCTTGTAGAGGCTGGAATAGCTTATGGAGGGGATTTGCCAGAAGATAAGGTAACACTGCTCAGATATGCAAACAAGATTCCTCTACTCTATCAGCAGGGCGGCTGTGCTCTGACGAAAGCTGTTGAGAGCGTCAGGTGGAAGAACTATGGCCTACAGCAGAGCAAAGATGAGCTGCCCTATGGCAGAGCAGTAATACTCGTTCACGTCGCCTCCACAAACATACCATACACCTCGGAGTCAAAAGAGGCGGTAGCGAGCGTTCCCGAAATTGTGGATGAGGTCAGGCTATCCCTGCAGGAGTGCGGGAGAAAGCTGAAGGAGTATCTGGACAGAAAGGAGAGAATAGTCAGAAAGAAGAAGAAGGAGAATGTTCTCAAGAAAATACTGCCTCTGCTTGCAAAAAAGCTGAGCGAAATACTTGGTGAGGAGGAAGTTGACTCCGAGCTTATAGTGGCAAGGGTTGTCGGTAACTTCTACGTCAGGAGGGTTAAAGCTGATGGAAAGCTCAGACTTGAGGTTTACAACTTCACGTCCTCAAAAAAGAGAGTCACAATCTATGAGAGTCTTGATGGGAATGTTGAGGAGTTTACCAAAGGCGACGTAAAGCTGAGGGGTAAGACGCTCGTGTGGAAGCTTGAGCTCGACTCAGGAGAGAAAGCTGAGATAGTATATTCCGGAAAAGTTCTGAACGAGAAACCGGTTGTGGATGGGGTTGAAGAGGAGCTGCTCAGCGGAGCAGTTAAACTCTGATTTTCCAGAATCAAAAACAAAAGCAATCAGGTAAATCTTACTTCCTGCAGATTTCTATGAAGTTTCTGTAAAAGTCCTCTCCCCTCTCAGTGTGGTAAACTTCCGGGTGCCACTGAACACCGTATATCGGCCTCTTTTTATGTCTCATTGCCTCTATACTGCATATATCGGATTCTGCAAGCTTTTTAAACTCCTCAGGCAATTTTTTAACTTCATCCATGTGACTTGCCCAGACCTTCAGCTCTTTTGGCAAACCTGAAAAGATTTCATCATCCTCCACTATCCTCACCTTAACTTCAGCATAACCACCCGCTTCTCCTCTGCCAACCTCTCCTCCAAAAACCTTGGCAATCAGCTGATGGCCGAGGCATATTCCAAGTATTGGCACGTCAAGCTCCCTGAGGTAGAGCTCACAGTTTCCCGTTCTGTCAAGGGATGGTCCTCCACCAAGCACAAGTCCATCAGCATCCTTCAGCTTTTCAACAGGAGTCGTGTTTTCCACAAGCTTGGTTTCAGCTCCAAGATCCCTGAGAGTTCTCTGAATCAGGTGATTGTACTGTCCAAAGTTGTAGATCACATATATCTTTACCATGCTCAGGAGTAGCACCGTTTAGAACTTAAGTTTTCTTGCCACTGTTAACAGATACTGGGGAAATGTTAGCCCAAACACCTGAATTTTTCAGACGCCTCCACTATCATATCGGCTATAGTTTCGGCATCAAAGCAGGCTGAATTGAAAATGAGGTGGTATATACTCCAGTCGTCCACATTTATTCCATAGTATTTTGCATACCTTCTCCTCTCGTACTCCTCCCTTCTCCTTGTCTCCTCTCTAACCTGTTCAACACTCCTGCCTTCCCTTCTGGCAATCCTCTCCACCCTCACGTCTTCCGGAGCAAATATGTAAACCTTAAAAGCCTCCTCCACCATCCATGCTGATAGTCTGCCCTCAACAACAACGTTCTCTCTACTCTCGGCAAGCTCCTTCTGAGTTCTGTCTATGTATATGTCTATTTCCTCGTTTTCATCCGCTATCCTGCTGAACTCCTCAACAGTGTAACCCCTCTCCCTTGCCATTCTCCTGAAGATCTCCCCTGCAGAAATCAATTCGTAACCGAGTTTTTCAGCTACAAGCTTTGCAACTGTTGTGGTTCCACTTCCCGGAGGACCTGAAATAGCTATCCTCATAATTCCACCGTCACATGTGCAGTGCTTTCCTTATCAGCACAGTTAGAGGCATGGAGCACATGAAGTACCAGAATATCCACCACGGAATGGGGAACGGGAAGTTGATTATCGGGTGGCTTATGTATATGTGGCCAAAGAATGGAGCATAAACCATGTACTTGCTTGCACTGGCATACGCCGCTCTCAGTCCGTGAGCGATGTTCTCACCGTATATAACGTAGAGGAGCCAGTAAAATATTGGCATCGTAACGGCCATGGAGTAAAACATTGCCTTAAATTGAGGTGCCATGAGCTGTCCCTGCATCTGCTGTATCTCCTTTTGCCTTTCTTCAAGCTTCTTGAGCTTGTACTTGTTGTCACTTTTCATAGCTTCCATGTACTCTTTCTGAAACTGCATTACCTCTTTCTGAATTCTCTTCATCTCCTCAATGTCAACGAACGCCCACTGGATTGCCGTTGAGTAAAGAGCGGTGAACAGTGCAAGCACGAATATCACGAGTATTATCGGCAGTGCGAGCAGAGGGTGTAAGACGAAATCAACAGCCTTTGCCAGACCAAAAAGAATCTTGGGGTCAAATATTCCAAAGAAAGAGAATATTCCAAAAGTTATAAAAAATATGTCAACAATTTTCTTCACAATGTCTTTCATCTGGAGACACCACCTTTAACCGGTTAACACCTCTCAACTCACTCCTCTCCAAGTATCTTCCTTATCATCGGGTGCATTTCTGTAAGCTGCTCCTTTGCAAGGTCTTCGTAGTACTGGTAGGCTATGCTGACTGCAAGCAGCAGACCTGTTCCAGTAACGTGTCCTATTGTACCGAGCATGTTTGCTATCAGCGTAAGAGCACCTATCACAGCACCACCGACCACCGTAACCTTGGGTATATACCTTTCCAGTACCTTCTCAAGGACTCTCGGGTTCTTCCTGAAACCGGGTATCTGCATCCCGGACTTGGCGAGCTGTTCAGCTATGGTCTTTGGATCCATTCCAGACGTTTCCATCCAGAATATTGAGAATAACACACCACCGATTATCAGTATTGTCGCATCGGTGAGCAAATGCAGGAATATCATCCAGTCTGGTGGCGGTGGTATGTGGATGTGATATGTTTCAACCATCAGCTTGTATTTGGCCTTTACAAGTTCAGGTATCCAGTCGTTAGGCCCCCTTATCGGGTTAAGCAGATACATTATTCCATTTACAGGCTGGGTGCCTACGTATTCTCCAAGCACCTTTATCCCATGCCTGTAAAGGATGAGACCAAATATCTCTATGTTCGCCTGCAGAGCCCTGACGAATATCATCGGCAGAACGCTGGTGTAAATGAGCTTGAGCGGGTAGCGACCTCTTGCACCCCTAACCATAGAGTGTGACAGGGGTATTTCCACCCTCGTCCCTTCAGCGTAAACAACAAGCAGTATTATTATTGTCGTCGTTATCAGAGCGAGCACTCCACCATCTATCAGAATGAACTTTATTCCGGCAAGTGTCATCAGTTCCGCAGCACTCATGTGCTGGGCTATCCATATCCACCTTGGTATTATACCGGCCGGAAGTTTGCTGCCACTCGGAACTATCCAGTTGATCAGACCAGTTACTATTGCCTGAGAAATTCCCGCGAGGATGAAGAGACTGACACCGCTCCCGATACCCCACTTGGAAACGACCTCATCCATGTAAACTATGAGCACGCCACCTATGAAGAGCTGTATGAATAGCAAAGCTGAAATTACGGCTGGAGAAACGCCAAGAGCCCGAGCCACCTCTACACTCGGTTTCAGGAACCCACCAAGTATCTGGGGCAGTGCCTCAAGAGCTATCATTACCAGCACAAGGAACCTCTGGAAGTCCTGATACGCTGCCTGATCATCTGGATCTGTCAGATCGAGTTCTATAATTCCCGCTCCAACAAGAAGCTGAACTATAACTGATGCAGTGACTATGGGCCCTATACCGAGGGCTATAATCGTACCACCTTTACCAGCGAAGAAGGCTCTAAAACGTGCAAAAAGGTCTATTGACTGAGGAGAGAGGCCAAAAAGCGGAACGTTGGAAAGAACGAAATACAGCAGGAGAATTATTACCGTCCACGCAAACTTTTCTTTGAAAGGCACGTGCCTTTTAGGCCTCGAAACGCTCGGAATTTTCTCGAAATACGGCTGCAGTTTTCTCAGTGCTTCGTCCATTCTCCAGCCTCCTCTGACGTGTTCCTCCATTTAAATTTTATATTTACTTAACTTAGCTTTTCAAAGATTTTCAATTTTTTACTTTTTAATTTAATTCTAAATTTTATTATCTCTTTATTATCTCTTATTATCAGCCACCATCTATCCGCCAAAGAGCAATCGGACAGTCAGAATAAAAATTAAAGGGTTTCCACACTTCCTCCAGCGGCCTCTATCTTCTCCACTGCCTTTGGAGTTGCTTTAAACACTGTGACCTTTATTGCCTTGTCAACCACTCCAGTTCCAAGCAGCTTTGTATAGCCAAGTTCGTCAAGGTTGATGCTGTAAACATCTCCTTCCTTGCTTGCAATTCCGTTTTCGACGAGCCTATCAATTATGAAGTTCAGCTCTCCAACGTTCAGCTCCGGGCGTGAGTAGAGGTAGCGGTACGTGTACTCGTCAAGCTTGCCTTCCTTTCTCAGCTCTCTGAGAGTTTCCTTAACGGCTTTTATAGCCCTGACATCGGAGCGAACGGCCTTCGGTCTGTTGAATCCGTACTTTCCTATGTCGTAGCCCTCCTTTATTGCCTTTATGTACTTGTGCTTGAACATTCCTGCGTTCCCAGAGCCTCCTCTGCAACCTCTGCCCCTGCTGTTGTTCTTGTGCAGCCCGCTTCCACACGTTCTTGATCCTCTTATCTTCTTTATCTTTGGCTTCGGCACGATTTCACCCCCTTCACAATTACCATATACCATTACCTCATCTTCTCAAGCAACTTCTCTATCTCCCCGTGCCTTCCAAGATCTCCAAGAGGGTAATGCCACTTTATGTTCTTCAGACCCTTCCTTGGAGGATGAAGCCTGAATACTGGCTTTAGCTCAGGGATATCCTTGAGCTTTGCCTTACCTTCTACAACAGCTTTTGCAAACTCGTCTATAGAGCTGTAAGGCGTGTTCTCCTTTATGTACTCATCTGTAAGTCTTCTGTTCCCCGTCAGCCTGCCCCTCCTTCTGAGGAGCATTGCAAGCGTTTCTGCCCCTATTTCCCCGTAAGCCACGTAATCCTTAACAACCTGCAGCATACCCCTGTAAGATGGTGTGTCCGGCACAACAACGCAATGGTAGCGCTTGTGCAATCTGAGCATCTTCAGCGTGTCCTTGATTTTTCTGTTAACGTCAACAGTCCCCCTCAGTCTCACCACAGCGTAAACACCCATTGCTATCACCTCTTTACTTCTTTACTTTTTGACGTACATCGTCTGTTTCAGAGCCTCGTAAGTTGCCCTTGCGAAGTTTATGGTCGTCTTGGTTTTGCCCTTTGTGAACGTCCATACATCCTTTACTCCAGCGTACTCAAGGACCTTTCTTGCCACCTCTCCTGCAACCAGACCAAGCCCCTTTGGCCCAGGAATGAGAGTGACCCTGACACTTCCGGAACTTCCGGTAACCTTACACGGAATGGAGTGTTCAGTCCCGCATCCACACTCCCAGGAGCCACAGCCTCTCTGAACCTTGAATATGTTCAGTTTGGCATTGTTAACAGCCTTCTGTATTGCCGGGGCAACCTGCGCTGCTTTACCCACGCCAACTCCAACGTAACCGTCCTTGTTACCAACCACAGCGGTAACTCTGAACTTTGTCCTCCTTCCACTATCTGTCATCCTCTGAACCATCGAAATGTCAAGGACTTCATCGTAAAGCTCGGGAAGGAGAATGTCAACGATCTCCGGCTCTTTAAGGGGCAGTCCGCTCGCAATAGCTTCATCCATCGTCTTTATCTTACCCTCAGCAACGAGCTTTCCAAGCCTCGTTCTTGGAACCCAATCCCCCTCCATTCTTACACCTCGTTCATTATTTTCTCCTTAATTTCGTCAACGTGATCTGGAAGCTGGGAAGGATTTAAGCCCCTCTCCTCATACTTGGCAAACTTTTCCGGATGAGTCTCATAGTAAGAGGCTATGTGCTCTCCCCTGACTCTTGAATCGTCCGGGAATACCTCTTCGCTATGAGGGACATCAAGTCCTGCCTCTACAGCACCCCTGAGAACGGCGAAAACCCTTGACCCCCTTGTTGGAGAGTGCAGACCTATATCAAGCACTGCCTCCTTAATTCCAGCTTTCTCCGCCATTCTGGCGATAAGAACTCCGGTGAGGTAGGCAGCCGGTGTGTTGTTATCATCACCCTTCCAGCCGTACTGTCTCAGCTTTGATGAATCAGCCGCAACAAGCACTCTGTCCCCCTCTGGAGAGTACTCAACTATCTGGGCAATTATCCTCCTGTTGGTTACCCTGACAACGAGTCTCGGCTTCTTCGAAAGGAGGAGCTTGAGCCTCTTCCTGTAGTTTGTCTTGCCTTCTCTCCTCCTTCTGTACTTAACTCTATATCTCGGACCTCTCGCCAATCGAATCACCCCTTCAGATTATCCCCTGAGATTCAAGGTAAGCGTTAAGGTGAGAGACACTCCTGAATTCGCCACCCTTGGCCTTCATGTAGAGCATCCTGTACGTTCTCCTGTCAATTACTCCTGAATCTCTCAGGTACCTGAGCCTCCTCCTTATAGCTCTTATCCTCAGCATCCACTGCTCCTTCCTTGGCATTCTTGCAGTCTTCTTGCCCTTTCTCCTTCCATGTCCTCTTCTCCTGCCCTTTCTCCTCTGTGCCTTCCTTGCGTTTATGCGTGCCCTGCTTATTCCCTTTACAGGCTTCCTCTTTATCACACCGCTCTCTATCAGCTCTCTAATGTCGTCCTTGGTTGAGGCTGAGCTCACATCTTCCAGCGCGTTTGGATCTATCCATATTCTGTTGGCCCCACACTTGAGTATCTGAGCTGCAAGCTTTCTCTGAAATGCTACATTCATGTCACTCACCTCCCTTCATGGTGGGGTTGAGCACCTTTATTCCAAGCTCCTTTGCCCTGTCCTCTATGGCAAGCCTCTTCTTCATTCCAACGGAGGAGGCTATTCTGACAGCCTGAGTTTCGGGATTTATGGAGTCAAGCTGTGATGGATTGTAAACGAGGACTTCTTCCTTCCCACAGGGGTGCAGACCTCTGACGGCAGATGGAGAGCCGTACCCAACCCTAACCAAAGCTCTTCCGCTCCACTTTCCACCGTACATCTGCCTAAGCTTGTTGTGTCTGCCCCTTGGCCTCCTCCAGCCCTTGTCTCTCAACCTGAGCTTCTTGTGAGATTCGTATCTCCTGAACTCAGGTTTCCTGCTTTTTAACCTTCTCCTGAGTCTGAGTAAAGTCTGGAGCATGATTATCACCCCATCAAGGCTTCTCAACTATGTAAATTCCATCCTGAAATACCCTGACATCAAGGTTCTTTATCCTCGTGGTCTGCTCAAGGTTCGCAGCGGTCTGACCGCACTCCTCCTTGTCTATTCCCTCCACAATGATGTCATTTCCATTTATCTTGACCTGAGCCCTGCCAACGATTTTTGCTCTCCTTGGATATTTTTCACCAAGGAAGTTCTCTATAACCACCTCGTTACCCTCAACCCTGAGCTTTACTGGGAAGTGAGAATATACGAGCTTGAGTTTGTACTGGAAGCCTTCGGTAACGCCCTTTATCAGGTTTTTAATGTGAGCTGCAAACGTCCCGACCATTGCTCTCTGCTTCTTTTTAACACTGTCAGTGTAAACCTTCACCTTGCCATCTTCCACAGTAATGTGTACATCTCTAAACTTCAAAAGCTTGGAGTTCTCACCCTTGGGCCCCTTAACCTCTACAACGTAACCTGAGACGTCATCTCCGGATACCTTAACTTCCACACCTTCGGGGATCTCAACAACCCTCTCAACTCTCTGCTTTACCTGAAGCATCGCAACCACCTCAGAACACGTAGGCCAGCAGTATTCCACCGAGACCTCTCTCCCTTGCCTCCTTCTGAGACATCACTCCCTTAACTGTGGAGACTATCAGAATTCCCATGTCCCTTGCTGGCAGAAATCTCTTCTCGAACTTCTCGTACTCTGTCTTCTTTACCGAGAACCTCGGCCTTACTGCACCGCAGTCGTTTATTCTGCCAGAGAGCTCCACTACAAACATTCCTCCCTGCCTGTCGTGCTTGTACTCAAAGCTCTTTATGTATCCGTAATCCTTCATCACCCTGAGAACATTGCCAACGAGCTTGGATGCTGGCCTGATTTCGCACTTGCCAGCTCCACAGCTCTCCGCGTTCTTTATCGCGGACATGGCGTTTGAGAGAGTATCGCTCAAACTCATGACCGATCACCGTTACCAGTACTTCTTAAACCCAAGCTCACTCGCAACTTCTCTGAAGCACTGCCTGCAGAGATAGAGGCCATACTTCCTAACGAGTCCGGCTCTTCTCCCACACCTTCTGCACTGGTTTGCTCCTCTGCCGAAAACTTTCTTTCTCTCTTTCATGAGCATCACCCCTAACTAATAACCTCGACGCCAAAAGCTCTCAACCACTCTATCGTTTCCTCTTTCGTTATTCTGTGCTTCTTACCAATTTTTGCCCTTGCAATCTTCCTTCTTGCCACCCTGTAACCCCTTCTTCTCAGAGAGACGCAGATGTCCATTCCAAATATACCCATGTCAGGATCGTAGCTGACTCCCGGCAGGTCTATGTGCTCGGCAATTCCAAATGAGAACTCTCCCCTACCAATCTGCCTCCTCTTCAGCTTGAACTCCTTCACTGTAAGTGCATCTCTCAGGAACTTTTCTGCCTTCTCTCCTCTCAGAGTTACCTTTGCACCTATTGCCTCACCCTTTCTGATGTCGAAGTTCTTTATCGTCTTTTCAGCGTAGGTAGCTGTAGGTTTCTGCCCGGTAAGCTGCTCCAGAAGCTGCATTGCCTTTCTGTGCCTCTCACCGCTCTCACCAACACCAATGTTTATCACAACCTTGTCTATCAGGATCTCCCTCATGGGGTTTTCTCTGGAATTCTTAGCTCCGGCGCTAACAGCTACAGCCTCGCTCATACTATCACACTCCCAGGTCAATCACTGGTTTACCACCCGGCTTTCCAACAACAAAGACGTGATCTTCAATCGTCGTGATCGTTCCCTTCTCACCCTCTATCGTAACGAGGTTTGGAGCAGATCCCCTGACAACTTTATACTCCTTTATGTGCCCGAGCTCTCCAGCGTGAGTTCCACCGACGATCATGACGAGGGCTCCTTCCTCAAACTTCAGGTGATCCACTATCTCCTTCTCCGGAATCTTCAGCAAAACGCTGTCCTTGGTCTTGTAACTGTTGTCGGCAAGGATGTTCGTTCCGTCAAAGAGGTTTAGCTGCACCTTTCCTCCTCTGATTACTGTCTTGTTCTTTATCTTGTACAGCTTCAAATTGCCGTCCTCGACTTCCTTTGGTATGTATCTGCCCTTCTCGTCGAACAGCATTCTGTAAGTCTTGTTGAGCTTTGGAATTGAGATTACATCGAACAATCCCACAGGGAACTTGTAGTCCTTCCTTGCCCTTCCATCAACGAGTATCTCTCCAGAGGCGATTATCCTCCTCGCTTCTCTTGCATTGTCTGCAAGCTTGAGGTAGTCTCTGACAACTATCAACAATGGGACTGCATTCTTGTTGTGCGGCCCCGGACCTGTTTTTACAACCCACTTGGCAGTTTTCCTCGGGATCTTTATAGTCTTAGGAGCGGAAAGCCTCTTCTGGTGCATACGATCACTTCCTCTCAAGTATCTTCTTTCTCACATCGTCAACTTCCTTAAACTCAAGTATCATGACATTTGAAGGGTGAATTGGAACCGCCACCTCAGTTCCATCAACTTTCTTGGTCGTGGCTCCATCAACGGTTATGCGGTAGTTCTTCATATCAACCTCAAGCACCCTTCCTTCGTGCCCTGCAAACTTGCCCCTCATTATCCTGACCTTATCTCCCTTCCTCACCCTCACAGCTCTCTTCCCGTACTTCTCCCTGAGTTTCTTGCAGAGAGTTGCGTGAAGCATTTTGTGCCTCTGGTGAAGTTTTGCTTTGTAGAGGCTTTTTCTCTGCTTCCTTGGCTGTTTGCTCTTCATTCACAACACCTCAGAATTTTACAACACCTCAGATTACCTCAGATTATTGCAGAAGCGAGAGATCCTATCTTGCTGAATCTCTCAGCCGCCTCTCTCGCAACAGCACCTCTTATTTCAGTTCCCTTCGGGTTTCCTCTGGGATCTGTTATAACGGCAGCGTTGTCCTCGAACTTTACCCTTGTACCGTCCGGTCTGCGGTACTCCTTCCTCTGCCTCACTATCACAGCATAGTGAACCTGCTTTCTTATCTCAGGAGTTCCCTTCTTTACCGTCACTATCACTATGTCACCTACTCCAGCAGCCGGATACCTCCTCCTGACTCCCCTGTATCCCCTTACGGCGATTATCTCAACCTCTCTTGCTCCAGTATTATCAGCACAGACCAAGCGAGCTCCAGTTGGGAGAGCTTTGGGGACTTTCGCCTTTATGCTCTTCATACTTCCTCAGCCTCCTTAACTTTCTCAACTATAACGAAGCTTTTCGTCTTGCTAATCGGTCTGCATTCGGCAATCAGCACTATATCCCCCGGTTTTGCGTTTATGCACTTTGGATTGTGAGCGTGCAGCTTGCTCCTCTTTTTGAGGTATCTCTCGTACTTGGGTACATAGCGGAGCATTTCCCTCTCTATCACGGCTGACCTCTCGTAAGTCTTTACAACCTTACCCCTGAAAACCTGCCCCCTGACAGGCAGGTTCCCGTGGAAGGGGCAGTTCTTGTCGTCGCATTCTCTCTCAGGAGGTTTCACATCAAGACCTATGTCCCTCATCACCATCACCCTTAATGAAGTGATTTTTTAAACATAAATTCAGCACAAATTCTCAAACTTTAACACCCTTTGCCCTCTTTATGAGCATGATCCCCTTCTTTATCCTCTCCTCCGGCCTGAAGGCAAGGAGGTCTCCCCTGACCCTCAGCAACCACTTCCTGTATTTAACCCTGAACACCCTGCCCCTCTTCTCAACTACCTTAATACCTCTGTCAGTCTCAATTCTGAACGTTTTCATCGTCTCATCCACGACCCGTCCCTTTATTCCGATTTCACATGGATTCGGACTTTCCACAACTTCCACCTCCAGACCAATCCACTCATCAGCAATTACGAGGGCAGGGGAGTCCTCCAGCTTCTTCAGATTCATGCTCTATAGCCTTCTTCAGCCAGAGCGAGCTTAAGCCTCGCTATGTCCTTTCTTATTGCCTTCAGCTTTCCGGGATTTTCGAGTGCTCCACCGCTCCTTGAGAGAGTCCTGAGTTTGAGAAGTTCCATTTCGAGCTCCCTGAGTTTTTTAATTTTGTCTTCCCTGCTCATTTCCCTGATTTCCTTCATCTTCATATAAACCACCTCTCTTAACTCTCGCCCTTCTCATCCGAGCTTTCAGACTCTCCAGACTCCTCAGGATTTGAAGCTGAAGCAGCTGATTCAGCACTGGATTCAGTCTCTGCCGTTTCGGCCTCAGACGTTTCCTCAGGCTTAACATCCTTAACTTCAAACTCGTCTGGCAGAGTTACGTCCGGCGGGATTATTTTCACAGTAACTCCAAGAACTCCAAGTTTCTTTATTGCTATGTCAAATCCGGTTCTAACCATACTGCAGGCAGGCTCTCCGGTGTGAACCATAGTTCCTGCCAGAAACTTCTCCGTCCTCGCCCTCTCACTCGTCAGCTTTCCACTGATTATTATCTCACATCCCTTTGCTCCTGCCTCCATTATTCTGTAGAGGAACCTGTACCCTGCTTTTCTGAAGTACCAACCTCTCTCAAGAGCTCTTGCAAGTAGAGAAGCCATTAGCTGAGCGTTAAACTCTGGTTTATCTATTTCCTCAACACCAACCTGTGGGTTCTCAATTCCAAACTCCTTGAGCCTCTCCGTGAGAGCCTTGATTCTCCTTCCACCCTTACCTATAACCAGCCCCGGTCTCTCCACGAATAGAGTAACCTGAGTTCCAAGAGGAGTTCTTGTTATATCAACTCCACCAAAGCCAGCATTCCTTATTTCCTTGTGCATCCATTCCTTAACTTTCATCTTCCTTACTCTGTCCTCCACAAACTTCCTTTCAACAGCCATGTTTACGCCTCCTTCCCGGTAACTTCGGTAACTTCAGCCACCTCAGCAACGAACTCAACGGTTGTGTAGATTTTGAACCTTGGAGTTGCCCTGCCGTAAGCTCTTGGCATGTACCTCTTGAGCTTCCTCCCCATTTTTGCCTGAGCGTGGGTTATGACTAGCTCATCCTTGTCCAGCCCCTTGTAGTCAGCGTTAGCCTCAAGGTTCTTCAGGACTTTCAGAATGTACCTTGCCGCCTTTTGAGGATACCTGCCAGCATACCAGCCCTCCAGACCTCTGCGGTGGGCTACCTTTTTCTTGTGTCTGCGGAATGGAACGGCTCTCTTCATTGCTATGACTTCCTCAAGGTACTTCTTTGCCTCCTCTATCTTCTTACCCTTCAGCTCCCTGCAGATTTCCATGGCGTGCTTGAAACTGATGGGCATCTCGTATCCCATCGCCCTGACGGCCTTGTCCAGATTTTTGGGCGTGTAAGCGTACCTAACTTTAGCCATCCGATCACCCCGTCACAGCACCAATACCAAAGAATTACTTCAGAGGCACGAACTTGCTGCTCCTCGTAGCTCCAACTCCCGGACCGGAGTGTTTCTCGAATTTCCTTGTCAGAGCGAACTCTCCAAGCCTGTGACCGATCATTTCAGGCTTTATTTCGACTCTAACGAAGTCCTTGCCGTTGTGAACGAATATTGTCTTTCCAACCATTTCAGGCAGTATAACCATGTCCCTGCAGTGTGTTCTGACTGCATCCTTTTTCCTCAGTTTTCTGAGCAGTTTCTCTTCCTGCTCGGTAAACCCTCTCTTTATTTTCCTCCTCTCTCTCGCCGGCAAAAGCTCTGCTATCTGCTCAAGGCTCATCTGCCTGAGCTCCTCTATCGAGTATCCTCTATACTTGAATTCCTTCGGCCTTACGACCTTACTCTTGAGCGCCATTATCCTAACCTCCCAAAGTTAACAAAACAATCTTTATCTTTACCTCCTGACACCTGTTCTCCTCGCAGCTATGCTACCAACCTTTCTGCCCGGCGGAGCGTTTCTGCTAACGGTCTTCGGCTTTCCGACGTGCTGGTGTTTACCACCACCAAACGGGTGGTCAACTGCATTCATTGCAACACCTCTAACCCTCGGCCACTTCGCAGCCTTGCTCTTCATCTTGTAGTACTTCTTTCCAGCCTTAACGAATGGCTTGTCAGTTCTCCCACCTCCGGCAACTATACCGATCATCGCCCTGCACTTGGGATCGAACCACTTTAGCTGCCCGGAGGGCATCTGAACAAGTACCCTGTCCTCTTCGTGAGAGACCACAAGGGCAAACGTGCCACTCGCTCTCGCAAACTTCCCGCCATCTCCCGGCTGTGCCTCCACATTGCAGACGGGAGTACCTTCGGGTATGTTCCTCAACAGCGTTATGTTGCCTGGTTTAAGCTCAACGCCATCCCCGGCCTCCACGATGTCTCCAGTGCCCATACCTTCGGTAGCTATTATGTACTCCTCCTTTCCGTCGGGCAGTTTTACAAGAGCTATCGGGGCGTTTCTGGCTGGATCGTGCTCTATGGCAATTACCTCCGCCCTTACAACCTCATCTCTAAAAGGTATGTGCTTAAGATCAGCCTTATACTTGTGAGACGGAGCCGTATATGTGGGAGTTCCTCTCCCCCTGTTCTGGGAAATTATACGCTTACCCATTTACACCACCCCTCAGAATACTCCGAGCCTCGAAAGCACTTCCTCAGCCGAGTAATCCGGCTTAAGCTTGATGTACGCTTTCTTCTCACCCTTTGGAGTTATCAGCGTGTTTACCTTCTCAACTTCAACGTTGAACAGTCTCTCTATCTCCTTCTTTATGTCGGGCTTCCTCGCCCTTATGTCAACTATCGCTGTGAGTATGTTCTTTTCGAGCTCTGCAGTGCTCTTCTCAGTAACGAGGAAGCACTTTATCAGCATAACCACCCCTCCAAAACGTTGAGAGCTGATTTCGTCCAGACAGTAAGCCTTCCAGCGTGAGTTCCGGGAGCAAGAAGTTCGACATTCAGATCTTTGGCGAGAACAACATCGACTCCCGGCAGATTTCTTGCTGCGTTCATTACTGGCGAGAGTTCTCCAACAACTATGAGCACGCTCTTCTTGGACTTGTACCTCCTTCCTCTCATCTTGCCCTTTCCAGCTCTGTATCTCCTGCTATTAGCAGCCCTCTCCACATCAGCGTAAACGCCTATGGCTTTGAGAGCAGATACAACGTCCTTCGTCTTTGAAACTTTCTCAAAGTCGTCAACAAGGACTTTGGGCAGTTCTCCTTCAAATACGTGGTTTCTCGCCCTGACTATCTCTGGATTTGCGGTAGCAGCTATTGCGGAGCGAAGAGCCTTTCTCATCTCCTTCCTGTTTATTTTTTCATCCCACTTCTTCTGAGGTTTTGGCGGGTGGCACCTCCTGCCCTTAACGGCCTGAGGTACTTTAGCAGCCCTGTTTCCAGTCTTAAGTCTCGGAACTCTTGCATAACCGTGTCCCGGTCCCCAGTTCTCAGCAGCGTAATCTATGCCTGCAAGAGGGTTTGTTCCGTAAGGCTGCCTCCTGTGGCTCTGAATTGCGTGAACGGCTTTCCTTATTATGTCCGGTCTGAAGGGCTCTTCGAATACTGAAGGGAGTTCTATTTCCTCAACAACATCTCCAGTTAGAGAGAGTACTTTCGCTTTCATCTTCATCTCCCCTGCTTAGACGTTGTACTTACATAAATCAGGTTTACACCATCATACTGAGCCTTGGGCGGCCTTATAGCGTCCCTAACCCTGACGAGCCTCTTAACGCAACCGGGCACACTTCCAGCAATCAGCATGTAGTTGCTTCTAACGACACCGTAGTGCGGGAATCCTCCGTTTGGCGTAATTTCCTCCCCATTCTCGCCTATCTTTATTATTCTCTTGTTGTACTCTGTTCTCTGGTGGAACCCCATCTGACCGGCCTGTGGAACTGTCCACCTTACGTGGTGAGGATTCCACGGCCCGAGGCATCCAACTCTGCGGTGCTTGCTGCTCCTCGCGTGCTTTGCATCAAGAGTTATGACTCCCCACCTCTTAACCGGACCCTGAAAGCCCTTACCCTTGGTTATCGAGAGAACGTCAACTATTGCCCCCTCACTGTAAACTTCTCCAACCTTGATTTCTCCTCCAAGCTTGGATATTGCGTAGTCCAGTGCTTCCTCAACATTCCCGCCAACCTTGTGCTCCATAACGTCTGGAACCTTCTTCGGAACGCCGGTTATCAGGTAGGGCTGGGTGTACGTGATTACTCTGACCTCTGCTATGCCGTCAATCTCCTTGAGCTTCTCAGCATCCCCGCTCTTCTTCGGTAGCTGGAGTCTCCTTGAGAGCTGAGGGTCGAGATTGTCGCTCCAGACTTCCCCGGCTATTTCAAGGCCGTAAGTAGTCTTCCTGTAAACTCTTACACCAGCCACTTTCATCGGCGGCGTTTCGAGAACAGTCACGGGAATTACTATCTCCTCTCCATACGTCGGAGAGTTCTTCTTATCGTCCACAATCACCACATGCGTCATGCCAGCCTTATAGCCGGCAAAGCCGAGTAACCTTGTCTCACTGCAATCGGGCCAAGCCCTTATCCTTGGAACTATCCTGCTGGCTCTCTTTCTCGGGCTGTATGCAAGGGAACCTCTTCTCGGCCTGTGTTCCTTCATTACCTACCACCTTTCAGGTGTTACTTGATTAGCGTAATACGGGTCTTCAGACCCTTCAAACCATTCTCCATCGGCATTTCAACTCGATTGGCAATTCAATTCCGGTTACTTCAATTCCGGTTACCAAATTCACCGGTTACACCGGTTACCAAATTCAGCATCCCGGCTCACAGAACCTCCCGCACGAAGTTGTAGATGGATAGAGTTGCGAGCAAAGCCTCCTCAAGCCTTACAGTCTCAGTCCCCTGAGATGGGACGAAGTTCCAGACCCTGCTCGTTTCCAGCCTTACACCGGCTCTCTTCGCTATTTCCTGAACTCCCTCTTTCGGGTTTCCAAAGACGAACACTGGATTTTTCAGCTCTTTTAGCTCACCTGCAGATGGATAAGCTCCTCTGCGGGAGGTCACCACCACTTCTCCGGAGCTGAGGACTTCACTCAGCTCCTTCACTTCCACGCCGTAACCCCAGTACTCCTGAGGTTCAGCAAGCTCTACCACCAACGGACTCTTCGAACAGACCCTGACGGTTACGCGGGCACCCCTCTTCAACTTTTTCTGGGAGTTTCTGGAATTACCTTCGGAGCTCCTTCCAGAGCTCGAAGATTTCTTCAACCTGAGGAGTGCCAGGGCTTTAAGGCCAATATCAACCCAGCACGTACCGTCAGGACCAACGCGTCGTATGACTCCCTCCCTTACATCACCTGTTTTTAAAGTTTTTGGCTTATGGGAGGGGATTTTCAGAGGTGGCATAACGCCAGCAAATCTGAGGGATGGCTTCAGTGGAAATAGCTGTTTTCTTAGGTACTGTGGAGTTGCTGCGTACTCAAGGAGATCCCTGATGTACTTGCTTTCATCAAGGAGAGGATCCCTGTATATTATTATTCTGTCTGCTCTGAAGATTGCTGCGGCCCTCGCAATTTGACCTACCTTGTAGGCCTTGATCTTATCGTCGTTTTCGTTTATCAGTGCTGATGATGGGATTGCTATCGAAAGCATAAATGCGAGTTTGCTGAAGGTTTTTAGTTTTTGCAATTCCGGCCAGTTCGGTTTTGTAAAGAGTTCAGAATAAAGAGTTTAGGCAAGGCGTAAAAAATTGGTGTAAAAAATTATAAAACAGCAGATAACAGCAGAAACCATGCCCAAAAATAGTCCAGATATCACTGAACCTGATATTATTGAAATGATAATTACCAGTCTGAAAAGTATGGATCGCAGATTTACAGATCTTTCAAAACTCAGATTTAATGAGTTATCAGACGAGCTCAAAGAAAAACTGCTCGAGCAGAAAATACAGGAAAGGCCGTTTGCCTATGAATTTTACCATCAGATTAGAAAATACTGGGATACAAAAAATACAGGAGATCTGGTAATCCAAGCAGAGGTTAATAAAGGCTATCAGAGAATCAGAAATTTGAACAGAATTCCAGATTTCATAATACATACACCAAATACAAACAATAACATCGCTGTACTTGAGTTCAAAGTTGTCAGGGACGAAAACAGTACTCTGGAAAGTATTAAAAGAGACTTTGAAAAACTTGTAGATTTTTATGTAATATTAAATTATAAACACCTAGTTGAAGTACTGATAGGTAATTCAGAAGAGCTGGAAAAAATTATGAATAAAATTGAAGAGCTAAGCGAAGTTGAAGTCGTAAATGAAAATAAGGGTGAAAAAGACTTTCCTCAAATTACTACCATATTCTTTAGTATAGATAAGTGGAATATTATTAAAATTGTACATTATAAATACAATAGGAAATACAATCTGCCTAGCTAGCAAAAAAGTTTAAATTGCCCCAAACCTCTTCTCAGCCCTGACCTCCTTCTCTATTTCCTCCACAAATCTGACGAGATTTTCCACTTCTCCCTCCGCTGGAGGAAGCTTGGATATTTTCTCCGTGAATTCTCTCATTGTAACAGCAAACTTTTCACCCTCACTTGCAGATATCCAAGTGAGAAGGAGCCTCTCCCTGTTTATTCCAAACTGGTCGAGCATCTGCCACAGCTTTTCAACCCTGTTTTTCGCCTTGTAGTTACCGGTAAGATAGTGACAGTCCCCAAGATGACATCCGGCAACTATAACGCCGTCAGCCCCGTTGAGGAATGCTTTGAGCACAAACACTGGATCGACTCTCGCAGAGCACATCACCCTTATTGCCCTGACGTTAGCGGGGTACTTCAGCCTCGCCAGTCCCGCTGAATCGGCACCTCCATAACTGCACCAGTTACACAGAAATGCAAGAATTCTGGGCCTTTCCTCACTTCCATCGAAAGCGTTCTCTATCTGGGCTATTATCTGCCTGTCTGTAAAGCAGCCCATCTGCAAAGCACCGGTCGGACATGCTGCAACGCATCCACCACACCCGGTGCAGTTAGGTCTGACGTAGGCCTTACCCCAGCTCATGTCTATTGCGTTGAAGTCACAGATTTCCTTGCAGAGCCCGCAGCCAAAGCAAAGCTCAGGAATAACGTATGCAGTTATGGGGTCAACCTCTATAGCACCTTTCGAGAGGAGCGTTGCCGCCCTGCTCGCTGCGGCACTGCCCTGAGCTACGCTTGTAGGTATGTCCTTGGGAGAGTGTGCACATCCTGCTATGTATATCCCGGCTATTGGCGTGTCAACGGGTCTGAGCTTCGCGTGAGCTTCCATAAAGAATCCGCTCGCATCGGCAGCAATTCCAAGTTTCTTTCTGAGTTCTTCCGATCCTCTGGCAGGCAGCATGGCTGGAGCGAGAACGACCATATCATACTCGTCTCTCGTTATCCTTCCCGTCAACGTATCCTCAGCTATAACCCTGAGCTTTTTCTTTCCGGCTTTGTCCCCCTCAGATCCTGATTCGCCGTCAGAATAGTAAACTTCCTCAATCTTTGCAGGCCTACCTCTAACAAATCTAACACCCATCTCCCTTGCTCTCCAGTAAAACTCCTCGTACCCCTTACCGACAGTTCTTATGTCCATGTAGTATATGCAGACATCCGTTTCAGGGCTCTTCTCCTTAATCTGAATTGCATGTTTTATGGAGTACATGCAGCAGACTCCAGAGCAGTACTTCCTCATCTCGCCTCTTTCTCCCCTGCTCCCAACGCACTGTATGAAAGCTATACTCTCCGGTTTCCTGCCGTCTTTCAGCAGAACCTTACCACCCGTAGGTCCAGAGGCATTTATCAGCCTCTCAAACTCCAGACTTGTTATAACGTTCTCGTAAACACCGTATCCATACTCCGGCAATTTTGAAGGATCGAAAAGCTCATAGCCGGTTGCAACTATTATCGCCCCAACCTCTATCTCTTCAATCTCATCTCTCTGCTCGTAATCTATGGCGTTTGGCAGGCAAACATCTTCGCAGATACCGCAGCCCATGCATGCACTGGGGTCTATCGTATATCTCAGGGGAACTGACTGGGGGAAGGGAATGTAGATAGCCTTCCTCTTTGCCAGCCCGCAGTTGAATTCATCATCGACCTCAACCGGGCAATGTTCTGCACAAACTCCACAGCCTGTACATGCTTCTGTTACGAACCTCGCCTTTTTCCTGACCCTGACCTTAAAATTACCGACGTAACCTTCAACACTCTCAATTTCAGCGTAGGTGAGAACGTGTATATTCTCGTGCCTGTATGCCTCCACCATTTTGGGGCCAAGTATGCATATCGAGCAGTCGAGAGTTGGAAACGTCTTGTCAAGCTGAGCCATGTGTCCTCCTATGCTTGGCTCTCTTTCAATCAGGTAAACTTCAAAACCCTGCTCCGCAAGGTCAAGAGCAGCCTGAATACCTGTAACTCCTCCCCCAATTACCATCGCCTTTTTTATGAGAGTTATTCTCTTCTTTTCAAGCGGCTCAAGATACCTCGCTTTGGCTACAGCCATTCTGACGAGGGCTTTCGCTTTCTCAGTAGCCTCTCTTCCCCTGTGAACCCAAGAGCAGTGCTCTCTTATATTTGCCATTTCGAGCATGTAGGGGTTTAAACCTGCCTCCTCAATGCACCTCCTGAACAGATTTTCGTGCATTCTCGGACTGCAGGCAGCTACAACAACAGCGTTTGCATCACACTCCGCAAGCGTCTCCTTTATCATCTTCTGTCCGCTTGAGGAACATAGATACCTGTTATGCCTCGCAACAACAACTCCGGGGAGAGTGGATGCGTATGCAGTGACTTCCTCAACATCCACCTCTCCAGCTATGTTCTTGCCACAGTGGCAGACGAAAACTGCAACCTTGTTACCGGTCGTACTCATCTGATCAGCACCCCATCACGCTTTTGCCTCTAATTTTGCCTCCAGCTTCGCCGACCCGAACTTCTTGCGGGCTGCCATCTGCTTCAGCTTCTCCAGATCAACTTTTCCAACCCTTATCAGCCCCTCAGATAAAGCGCCATCCACTATTTCCTTCCCCACCTCGTTTCTAACGATTACAGTCCTCCATCCTCTCTGAGAACCGGCATTTCCAAAGGAAATGTCCGCAAACTCCGCACTCATGTCCCTGCAAACTCTGCAGGCCATGGCTTCTTTCTCTGGATGCTTGCCTCTTGGACAGAAAACACCCATTATGAGTTTTATTTCATCGTTCCCGAGCATTTTCATCTTTCTCGCTGCCTTTGCCTGACAGGGAACACCAACCACAGCTATCTTTCTGTAACCTTTTCTCACAGCCTCCCTCAGCAAAGACAGGGTTGGTGCAACCACGAACTTAATACCGGCACATTCCTCAAGTTTTTCCGGTTTTGTAACTATAACTGGTTCGTCTCCAACAACTATAGCACAGTCTATTATGCCCTTCTCCATCGCATATTTCAGCAGAGCTGTGGCTGCTCCTGCCTTCTTTTCATCCTTACCGCCAGTTCTTTTCGCAGAAATTATATCCAGATACTTTCCAAGCTCATCCTCGCTCTCACTAAGAGGGAAGTAATCGGTTTTCGGACATTTGAGAAGGCAGGAGGCACAGTTCCTGCATTCCTCAACAAGGTGTGGGTAGCTGAGTCTGCCATCAACTGTTATTTCAAGGACTCCCTCCGAACATGCCGAAACGCATGCTCCACAAAGAGAACACAGCTTTCTGCCAATAACCTCCATGTACAGAAGGGAGAAACTATCACCCGCTTTCTCGAATTTCTTTATTACCTCAGGTATGTTGACCTCTCCCCCTGCCTCGAACATTCGTCTCAGCAAACCTGTCGAAAACCACTCGGAAACGTAGTCCGGGAACCTTCTGATTCCTGATTTTTTCTCAGTTTCGCCCTTCTCTTTTTTAACCACATCTTTTTTAATTGCACCCTCTGCTTCTGCTACTTCACCCTCCTCTTCCTCCTCAACTTCTTTTTCAGCTTTACTTTCAGGAGGTTTCAGTGTCTCCTGAGTTCTGGTGTGAGTAAAATCAACCTGAGAATCCAGATCGTGAACTACAAGCTCCAGAGCGTTAAAAGGACAGACTTTAACGCACAGACCACAGCCCTCACAGATGAATCCACTCCTCAACTTTCCACTCTCAATTCTCATGGTGACTGTATTGTTCACGGGGCAGACTGCAGCACAGTTTCCACACCCAACGCACCTCTCCTCGTGAACCTTTATCTCTATCCTCACCTCCTGTGTAGCAACTGCCAATTCGATCACCTCGTGAGTGTGCACTTTATTGCCCTTTCATGCTGGGAGAACCACGGATACGTTGCATTCTCTATCCTGACATCTTTCCTCCTGACTTCTATAACCTTGACAGGACAGGCATTTCTGCACGCACCACAGAATATGCATACGTCTGTATCCACAACCATCCTTCTTCCATCAAAACTTATGGCGCTGGCAGGGCATATATCCATGCAAACTCCACAGAACTTGCAGTCCTCTCCAATTTCAATTTCTCCGCTGAACGGCTTCTCGACAAATATCTTCCCGTCAGGACATTCCTTTGCACACTTCCCGCAGAATATACAGAGTTCCTCTATCCACGTTTTCGTTTTACCCTGACTGACTATGGCGTCCCATGGGCACACTTCCTCGCAGAGATTGCAATCCTCACACTCAAAGTCTGCAAAAAACAGCCTTCTGAGCCTTATTTTCGCTCCATCGACCTTTATAGCTCCAGAAGGACAGACTTCCGAACACACACCACAGAGAATGCAGCTATTCGCATCAATTCTTATCCTCGGCCTTCCGGTGAGCATGTAGGCGAGGGGGTACAGCTTTATCGCGTTCTGAGGACAGGCAGAACTGCAGAGTTCACATCCAAAGCATAGGGACGAGTCGTAGGTGAGCTTTCTCCTGACTTCCCCTTCAATGACCCTTTTTATCACGAATGTTCTTCCGGCAAATTCCGAAATGTTCATCATTGAGCATGCGAAATGGTTTGCACTATTTAACATTTTGCCACGTCGTATGACGATACACCAGCTGTTTATGTTTTAAAGAATTCAGGCATCATCAATTGATAACTATTGAGCGATATGAATGAAAGGTAATTTCCACGACAGATAATGTTAAATTTCGAAAGGTAATGCAGAGAGTATGAAGTGTTACCAGTGCGGAACATGCACGGCTGACTGCACGGCAGCAAGTCTGGATGAAGAGGGAAAGTTCAATCCAAGAAGGATGGTTCTTGAATATTACGAGAGAGGAAAGGTTTCCGAACTTTCCTGGCTCTGTGCAAACTGCTACAAGTGCTACAGATGTCCAAAGGGAGTCAAACCATATGAGGTTCTTGCAGAGATGAGGGAAGAAATGATAAGAAATGGAAAAGTTCCTGCATTCGTTAAGGCATTTGTCGAAACTGTCAGAGCATACGGTGAGCTTGATGAAACCGCATTCTTCCTGAGGCTAATGAGATCGGGCAGAATGATGGATAGCTCAATAGTCATTTCTACCATAAAGGCAGCACTCAGAAAAGAGGGGATAGCAGGAATTGGTAAGACCATAACTCTGCCAAAGAAGAGCAGGTGCGCAAAAGAGGTGTCCATTATTTTCTCGGTCGTTGAAGGTGCAAGAGCCAGAGGGGAGAGTAGAGTTGTCCCTGTTGCACAGGGTGTGCCTGCATGAGGCTGGCGTTTTTTCCCGGCTGTTCCGCAAGGAGTTCAGGGATGGCATACGCTAAAGCATCTCTGGAATTGCTAAAAAAGGCAGGAATAGAGGTTATTCAACCGGACTTCAACTGCTGTGGAACACACATAGTGGAGGAATATAACAGAGACGTCTGGCTCGCGTTAAATGCAAGAAATCTATCCCTTGCGGAAAGCGAGAAAGCAGATATAGTAACTACATGCCCTGCCTGCTATCAGAACCTCAAAAAAGCCAAGGTTGAACTGATGGATGAGGAGAAGAGGAAAGACGTGAATGGTGTGCTTGCAGCAATAAACAGAGAATACAGAGGAGAAGCAAACGTTTTTCACATACTTGAAGTTCTGGATAAGTTCAGAGACGTGATTGCCGGTTGTGCTGACAGAGGTATAAAAGTTGCAGCTTACTACGGATGCCAGATACTCAGGCCCCCGGAACTTGGCATAGACGATCCGGAGAATCCAGGCATTTTCGAAAGTTTCCTTGAGGAGGCCGGTTTTGAAGTTGTGGACTTCAGAGCCAGAAGTGAGTGCTGTGGGGGAACTCTTCTGCTCACCAATCCGGAGGGTTTTAAGAGGAGGGCTCGCGAAATAGTAAGAGAAGCAAAAAAAGCAGGGGCTGAGTGTGTGATTACACTCTGTCCGCTGTGCCAGTTCTCTCTGGAAATAGCACAGGATAAGGTTCCTGTCACGTCCTTTGCTGAGCTTGTACTGGGAAAGGTTTAGTTTTTTTCAGACTTTTGCCTGATAAAAATAAAATTAATGCTGATGATATCAGCACTGTGGAGTAATATTCCCTGCCTTTTAACTCTTCTAAAATAACACCACGGCAAAATTCAGTAATAACCGAATATATAAACATGACAAATTTTAAAAATCACTACCCTTGCTCTACACTATCAAAGTTAGGCCACATAACATTAATCGATAAGGTGGTCAAATGGGTATAGAGATAGGTAACGGGATATTCGTAATAGACGATCTCAGAAATGTAACGATCAAAATAGGGGAGATTGTTGACGAGGAGGAGCTTAAAGAGCAGGAATGGGAGGAACTGGGCCCAACACCAAAACCGCACATACTCGACCTCAGGTACTGGGACAGAAGGCTCCTCAGCAGGTACGAGCCAATTTACGCTCCAGTGCAGGACTTCTGCAATCTCTGCACAATGGGGCCATGCGAGCTGACGAACAACAGGGAGGGAGCCTGCGGTCTTGACCTGAGAACACAAAAAGCAAGGATGGTAACAATAGCATGCCTCATAGGTGCCTCCGCTCACGCCACACATGCAAGGCACCTCGTCCATTACCTTGTAGAGAAGTTCGGCAGAGACTATCCAATAGATCTCGGACCGGACATAGACATAGAAGCTCCCAACACGAGGCTTGCTCTTGGAATAAGACCAAAAACAATAGGAGACCTTGAAAAAGTCCTTAACTACGTAGAGCAGGAGCTCGTCAGGGTTCTCCACACAATCCACACCGGTCAGGAGGAAGATTACATAGATTTCGAGTCAAAGGCACTCCATGTAGGAATGCTCGACCACATAGGAATGGAGGTAGCAGATATAGCCCAGATAGTTGCTTTCAACTACCCCAAGGGAGACCCAGATGCACCTCTGATAGACATAGGCTTTGGTGTTCTCGAAACTGAAAAGCCGGTTATCCTTGTCATAGGTCACAACATCCTTCCAGCAAGAAACATAGACGATTACCTGAGAGAGCATGGCCTTGAAAACGAAGTGGAAATTGCGGGGTTATGCTGCACGGCAATAGACACCTCAAGATATGATCCAAAAGCAAAAGTTGTTGGAACTCTGAGCTACGAGCTTAGAGCCATAAGATCTGGCATTCCTGACGTTGTGATAACTGACGAACAGTGCATAAGGGCAGACACCCTCAGAGAGTGTGCAAAAATGGGAATCCCGCTGATAGCAACGTCCGAGGCTGCTGCAAGGGGTCTGCCAGACAGAACTGAGGACAATCCAGATGTGATAGTAAACGACCTCGTCAGCGGGAGAGTGAAGGGTGTACTCATAAGAGACCCGGACAGAGTTGGAGAGGTAGCGGTAAGGGTAGCCATGGAAGTAAAGGCAAGAAAGCAGAAAGAAGGAAGAGGGCCTCTCTACATGAGTGAAGAGAAACTGAGAGAGCTCGTTGACAGATGTACACTCTGCATGAACTGTGTTTTTGCGTGTCCACACAACCTGAGGATTGACAGGGCAATGGAACTTGCCAAAGAAGGAGATTTCAGCTACTTCGAAAAGATAGAGGATGTATGCCTTGCCTGCGGGAGATGTGAGCAGGCCTGCCCGAGGAATATAGAGATAGTCGATGTGATAATGAAAGCAGCATACAGGCACATGGTGAACAAATCCGGCAAGATGAGGGCAGGAAGAGGGCCGGTAAAGGATACGGAGATAAGAAAGGTCGGACAGCCGATTGTTATGGGAACAATTCCGGGAGTTATAGCTCCAATAGGCTGCCCCAACTATCCAAGATCAAGAAAGGAGGTTGCGGAGATAATAGAGGAGTTTCTGAAAAGGAAGTACATAGTTGTTACAACAGGCTGTCATGCAATGGATCTTGGAATGTATAGAGACGAGGAGGGCAAAAGCCTCTATGAAAAATACCCCGGAGTGTTCGATGCTGGAGGACTCGTCAACAACGGTAGCTGTGTTTCTAACTCGCACATAACCGGAGCTGCAATAAAAATAGCCGCCATATTCGCCCAGAGACCACTCAGGGGAAACTACGCCGAAATAGCTGACTACATTCTGCACAGAATTGGTGCTGTTGGTCTGGCATGGGGTCCTTACAGTCAGAAGGCTGCAAGCATAGCTACCGGGTTCAACAGACTTGGTATTCCCGCCGTTGTCGGGCCCCATGGATCAAAGTACAGGAGAGGGTATGTAGGAAAGTTGTGGAAAAAGGAAAGATGGTGGGTTTACGACATAAAGACGAGGAAAAAGATGAACATAGAGCCGTGCCCGGATTGCCTGCTTGTTGTGGCAGAAACCAAGGAAGAAGCCATGGTTCAGCTCGCAAGACTCTGCATAAGACCGGGAGACACGTACATGGGCAGACAGATCAAGCTCACACACTACCTCGAAATAAGCGAGAAGTACCTCGGAACTCTACCGGATGACTGGCACCTCTATGTGAGGACTGAACTCGACCTACCTACAAGAATGAAGGAGAGACTTCTGAAGATTCTTGAAGACGAGCACGGGTGGAAGATAGACTGGGAAAAGAAGAAGATCGTTGAGGGGCCAATAAGAGGGTACGATGCAGGATTTAACCCGACGATGGTCGAGCACGTTTACGAGAAGTACACCGGAGAGAAATTAGCGGGGAATGGTGAAAAGAGTTAACCAGGAGGTGTTATTTTGAGGCGCAGGTTTGATATCGCAGATCTGCAGATAGAAGAGGGAAAAACGATTACTCCAGAACTTGTTGCAAAGATACTGAAGAGAAGTGAGCCGATCTTGGTAACGGGAGGAAAGCTGCTGGAAGATGAACACCTGTCAGACCTCGTGGCAGAAATCGTAAAAAGGACGGGTTCAGAAGTAATAGCCACTGGAGGGTCTTCAAAACCTCTGCTGGAGAGAGGTATTGAGGCAGGGATGTTCAAGATAAGGTCAACAACCCTACACAACTTCACTCAGGAAGTTCTTGATGGCAATAATGACCTGCACAGAAGATTACTGGTATTCGTTGGATTTGAACCCTATCTGCTTTCAAGAATGCTCTCGTCGATCAAACACTTTTCAAAAGCGATTACCATAAGCATAGATGAATACTACCAGCCCCATGCAAGACTCAGCTTTCCAGATGCTTTCGACAGTAACTGGTACGCTCTGCTTGAGAACCTTGTTTCGTGCCTGTAAGCTGTACATTGAAGTCACAGTTAAATTGGTAAAATCAGGTAAAATGAAAATTTGTTAAAAACTCGATTGAAAATTGAAAAGTTGAATTACCAAATTAAAAACTACCAAATTGAACCCTGAAAAGTTCACGATCAAGGATACGATCAAGGGTGATAGAAATGGTAGAAAGGAAGAAGCTCGAAATTCCGGAAGGAGTTAAGGTCAAGGTTAGTGAAGGAGAAGAATACGACTTCCCGGTGGATATCTCCCCGATGCACGAGGGAGAGAGGATAAGGAAAGGAGACATGTACGTTGAGCTGGCTGGACCTAAACAGCCCGGATTCGAGCTGGTCATGGCTCTGCCAGCAGAGGAAGTAGAGGACATGAAAGTAACACTCGTAGGAAAGGATCTTGACGAGCTGGAGGAGGGAAAGGCTCATCCATTTGCCATGATATACTACGTGGCCGGAGAAAAAATAGACAACGACCTCGAGCCAATAATTGAAAGGAGGAATCACGACTTCCAGAACTACATAGAGGGAGTAATGCACCTGAACCAGAGGTACGACGTATGGGTAAGAATAGGAAAGAACGCCGTTGAAAAAGGACTAAAAAGTCTGATAACAATAGCCAAGGCAGTAATGCTACTGTTCAAAAACGAAATGCCATTCATAGAGAAAATTGAGGCCGTTTACGCCACCGATAAAGAATTCGTTGAGAAGGCTCTTAAAGAGGTCGCAATGCCAATATTTGAGGAGAGAGATGCAAGGGTTGAGTCCCTGCACGACGAGGATGTGGACGAATTTTACTCCTGCACGCTCTGTCAGAGTTTCGCTCCTTCAGATGTCTGCATAATAAGCCCGGACAGGCCGTCACTCTGCGGAGCTATAACATGGTTCGATGGCAGGGCTGCTGCGAGAGTTGATCCCGAGGGTCCGAACAAACCCGTACCCAAAGGAGAGATAATCGATCCAATCGGAGGAGAGTACAGCGGCGTAAACGAGTTCGCAAAAACTGAGAGTGGTGGAGTTACGGAGAGAATAAAGCTCCACAGCTTCCTTGAATGTCCTCACCCATCCTGCGGGTGCTTTGAAGTCATCGGGTTCTACATGCCAGAGGTTGATGGGATTGGATGGGTTCACAGAGGATTTCCAGAGCCAGCACCCAACGGGCTTACGTTCTCGACAATGGCAGGACAGACGGGTGGAGGAAAGCAGGTAGTCGGATTTCTGGGAATTGGCATCAGCTACTTCAGAAGCAAGAAGTTCATTCAGGCTGATGGAGGATGGTACAGGGTTGTATGGATGCCGAAAGAGCTGAAGCAGAAAGTTCTACAGTACATACCCGAAGACATGAGGGATAAAATCGCAACAGAAGAGGATGCAAAAACAATGGATGAGCTTAGAGAGTTCCTGAAGAAAGTTGACCATCCCGTCGTTAAAGGAGTTGTAAGGCCTGTTGACGGGCAAAAGATAACGGAAGGCTGGGTTGAAGAGGAAGAAGAGGAAACAGCCGAGACGGCAGAAGGAGAGGAGACGGAAGGAGTTCAGCCTGAAACTGTGCAGCAGCCAATGTCAATGCCGATGCAAACGATGCAAACAATGCCAACCATGCCAGTAATGCCCATGCAGCTACCACTCCAGCAGACCGGACCAACTATCAAGCTAATAATAAAGAATGCCACGATCTCAATAGACAAGATAATCGTTAGAAGAGAGGAAGAAAAGAAGAAGAAAGGAGGAGAAAAGAAGTGAGAATCGTACTGAGCGGGGCAAGTATCCGTATAGAAAAAGTTGAGTTTCTGAAAGAGAGTCCCTCAAAACCCTCAAAAACCACAACTACCTCAAAAAACCGGAAGGATGGAAGAAAGTAGAGAAAAAAGAAGTAGAGAGGTGAATCGGGATAATAGTCGCAGTTACAGGTAAGGGCGGCACAGGAAAAACCGTATTTGCCGCAATGCTGATAATGTACCTCTCCAAAAAGGGTTCCCTGCTTGCAGTAGATGCCGATCCCGACTCTAACCTGCCAGAAGCTCTGGGTGTGGAAGAAGAGATTGAGAAAACACTTGGAGAAGTTAGAGAGATATTCCAGCGAACGAGAGATGAGATAAGAGGAGATAAGGAAGTGTGGTTCGAGGCAAAAGTTTTCGAGGCTATAAACGAACTCGACGATTTCGACATGGTGGTTATGGGAAGGCCGGAGGGTGAGGGCTGTTACTGCTATACAAACAACCTGCTCAGGGGGATACTGAGGAAGTTCATGAAACATTACGACTATGTCGTTGTTGATTGCGAGGCAGGTTTAGAGCACTTCAGCAGAAAAACTATCGATAAAGCCGATTGCGTAATAGTCGTAACCGACACATCGGCCAAGGGCTTGAAGACTGCAGAGAGAATATATGAACTTATGGACGAGCTCAAACTTGATGCAAAGAAGGGGCTTGTAGGTAACAAGGTTTTCGATAAAAGAGGAGAGGAAATGATCAGGAAGTTCGCTGAAAAAACAGGTGTCAGGTTTCTTGGAGCACTTCCCTTCGACAAAACGCTCGTAGAACTTGAAATGGAGGGGAAAAGTCTGAAAGTTTTGCCTGACTGTGAATTCAGGAGGAAGTTTGAAGAGGTGGCGAAAAGGTTTGAGGAGTGGTGTTGACGAGTGTTGTGTTAACAAGTAAAGCAGAAGTTTCAGAGGATTCAGAGGAAAAGTTCCAGAGGAGGTGAAAAATGGGTAAAATAACTCTTGAAGAAATACTCAAGCTCCTTTCCAAGTACGATGTTGAGGAGCTTGAAGGAGTAAAGATCGATGGAGATATTGAAATAGAGATAGAGGGGTCTGCCGGAATAGATCCCCAGTACCTGCAGGCTATAGGAATGGAGCTGGGGATGGCTGCATTTCACCTTGCAAGAGCTGCCATGATGCTTGGTTTCCCCGTTCAGCAGCTGTTTGGGAGTTCAGAGGGGTTTCTGACACAGCCTTTCTTACAGCCCCAGCCACCTCAGGCAGCTCAGACAGCTCAGGTTACTCAGGTTACTCAGGCTATCCCTCCAGAGGAAAAAGTAGAGCTGATAAAGAAGAAGTTCGAACCGTACAAAGTCGAGTGGAGCGGATACGTTGAAGAAGTTCAGCTTGGAGCTACTCCAAAGGAGGGTGGGACGAGAAAGTACACGATAAAGCTCGGCGGTGAAAGGAGTTTGCCTTTCTACATATTCGATGCTCCCCAGCCAAACCTGCCTGCAGTGTCCATAGACGTGTTTGACAGGCCTGTTCCTCTTCCAAAAGCTGTCAGAGTTCATTACGAGGATGTCATGGGTCATCCGGACGAATGGGCGAGAAAAGTCGTGAAGAAGTTTGGAGCTGATGCAGTTACAATCCACCTGATCAGCACCGACCCCCTGCTTGATGACACGCCCCCTCACGAGGCTGTGAAAACTGTAGAGGAAGTTCTACAGGCTGTAAAATGTCCGATAATCGTAGGTGGAAGCGGTAACAAGGAGAAAGATCCAGTACTGCTTGAGAAAGTTGCCGAAGTTGCAGAGGGTGAAAGGGTACTTCTTGCAAGTGCAACTCTCGACATGGACTGGGAGAGAATCGGAAAGGCCGCAAAAGAGCACGGACACTGCGTTCTCGCATGGACGCAGATGGACATAAACAGCCAGAGAACTCTGAACAGATACCTGCTGAAGAGAGTTGGACTTCCAAGAGACAGCCTCGTAATGGATCCTACTACTGCAGCTCTCGGGTACGGACTGGACTATGCTTATTCGAACATGGAAAGGGCAAGAATTGCTGCTCTGAAGGGTGATGAGGATCTGGCATTCCCCGTTTCAAGTGGTACAACCAATGCCTGGGGTGCAAGAGAGGCTTGGATGAAGGAATCCCCGCTTGAAGGAGATTACTCTTGGGGTATGAGAGAGCACAGAGGGCCTTTGTGGGAGATTCTGACAGGATTGACGCTATCTCTGGCTGCAGTGGACATATTCATGATGATGCACCCGGTCAGCGTTGCGGTTCTCAAGGAGCTGATACACACGCTTGGAGGTAAAAAGGAAGTTGATGTCGAGGTGGAGGACTGGATAACGGCTGAAATTTGATTTTGTTACCTATACCTAAAGTTACCTATACCCAAAGCCAGATAGCTGGAGAGGTTAAAAATGAAGGCGAAAAGCCCCCTTGAAATTTACAAGCTTCTCCCCGGAACTAACTGTGGGGAGTGCGGTTACGACACATGCATGAGCTTTGCCGCTCACGTCCTGGATAGAACTGCAAAAGTCGAGGACTGTAAACCGCTTGTAGAGCAGGCAAAAAAGAGCAAGAAAGCTGCAGAGAAACTGAAAAAGCTAAAGGAGATGACAGCTCCTGAAATAGATGAAGTCATCATTGGCAAGGATCTCAAGATAGGTGGAAAGGAAGTTCTCCACAGACACGAGCTCACGTTCTTCAATCCTACAGCATACTTCTTCGACGTCAGCGACACGATGGATGAAAAGACGATAGATGAGAGATGCAGCAGAGTTGTTGAGTACAAGAAGTTTTACGTTGGAAAGTACCTGACACTCGACGGAATAGCAGTCAGATGCACATCAAACAACCCGGATCAGTTCGCAGAAGTGGCAAAGAAAGTTGCCGGATATGGAAAGCCGCTGATACTCGTGTCCCTTGATAAGGAGTGTATGGAAAAGGCTCTGAAAGCAGTTGGAGACACGAATCCACTTATTTACGCTGCAACACCGGAAAACTGGAAGGATTTCTTCAAACTCGCCAAGAAATATAAAGTGCCTGTGACTGTCAGGAGTAAGGATCTTGACATGCTGAAAAGTCTGGCTGCCACGTTCAAAGCCCACGAAATTCCGGTGGTGATAGACCCCGTAACTGAGCCTGTGGGGAAGGGTCTGCAGAAAACGTTCGAGAGAGTAGTTCAGCTCAGGAGAACGGCCATACTCGGACAGGACAAGGACATAAACTGCCCGATAATGGTAACGCCAATAGCTGCATGGATGGTGGAGGGAGATGATGTCGGAAAGATGTACTGGGAGACAGTGATAGCAGGGCTTTTCACTGTGAAGTACGCGGATATCATGATACTGCACAGCGTCGAACCACACTCGATAATGCCCCTTGTAACGCTCAGAGCGAACATATACACAGATCCAAGAACTCCAGTCCAAGTAGAACCGGGATTGAGAGCTATAAACAACCCGGACAGAAATTCCCCCGTCCTGATAACTACTAACTTTGCTCTAACATATTACACAGTCGAGAGCGACCTGCAGAGCTCCGGGGCGAGCGGGTGGCTGCTTGTTCTCGATACTGGAGGGCTTGGTGTCGAGGTTAGCGTTGCCGGAGGACAGTTCACGCCAGAAAAGGTCAAGCAGTTAATGGAGGAAACAAAGGTTGCTGAAAAGGTTGACCATCGATATCTCGTCATCCCCGGACTTGCTGCAAGACTGCAGGGCGCACTTGAAGATGAGACGGGCTGGAAGATACTTGTAGGGCCTACAGATTCTGGCAGGTTAAAGGCATGGCTGGAGCAGAACTGGCCACCGGAGGATATTGAGGCCAAGCATTAGCCTCAAGCATTTGTCATTTTATGACATTAGAGAATGAAAGGCAAACTGCAAAAATATGCAAAAATATCAGCAGTAAAACCCCTCAAAAAACTCCTTTACAGTGTCCCTTATCGAAACTACATCACCGATAACAACTATTGCCGGGGAGGAGAGCCCCTCTTTCTCAGCTACATCGGCAATATCCTCAAGTTTTGAACACACAACCCTCTGCTTTTCGCAGCAACCCCACTGTATCACGGCAGCAGGAGTTTTCGGATCCTTCCCGTGCTCAATTAACTTTTCCACGTTTTCTCTCAGATTTGCCATACCCATGAGTATGACGATCGTTGCATTTAGTTTAGCCAGAGCATCCCAGTTCAGCCTCTCTCTTGCCTGCCTTCCGGTTACAAAAACGACCGCAGGGTCAAATTTCCTGTGTGTTAACGGTATCCCCGCACATGCCGGGGCTGCTATTGCGGAGGATATCCCCGGAACAACAGCAAATCTCACACCGTTTCTGGCAAGGTACTCCATCTCCTCTCCACCTCTGCCGAATATGAAGGGGTCCCCAGCCTTAAGCCTGAGAACTTTCTTTCCCTGCCTCGCAAGCTTTACAAGCAGTTCGTTTATTTCATCCTGCTTCATTCTATGCCTTCCAGCTCTCTTTCCAGCATCGACTTTCTCAGCCCTGCTCTTATCGATTAACTCCCTGACTTTTTCTCCAAGAAGTTCATCGTGAACTATAACATCAACTTCGTCCACCAGCCTTCTTACTGCATCGCTGAATACATTTCCACATCCAGCCCCGGCTATGTAAACTATCCCGGCTTCAATCCCTTTCTTCTGCAAAATTCACTACCTCCCCTTCATTATCCTCTCACAATCAGCCTTTACGTTTTCCGCAATTTCTCTTGCCTCCTCAACAGCACTGTCTCTCCTGATTCTCTCCTCCACCCTGATGTCGTCCTTTTCTCTGCGAGCATATATGTGAAAAACGAGATTGACAACATTTCCATCAACACAGGCGTATATTCCAGCCGGAACTGCACAGCCGATTCCAAGAGTTTCAAGAACTGCCCTCTCCACCTGAGCCTCGCAGAACGTCTTTTCGTGGTTCATAAATGCAACAGTATCCTCCTCACCCCTCCTTGTCTCCACTGCAATTATCCCCTGAGTTGCAGATGGAACAAATATCTCTGGATCAAGTACCTCTCTCTTCACATCAATTCCAAGCCTTATTAAACCAGCCTCCGCAAGCAGTATCGCATCGTACATTCCCTCTTTCAGTTTCCTCAACCTCGTATCAACGTTACCTCTGAGGTTCTTTACCCTTAGATTTGGATAGTTTCGCTTTATCTGGGCTTCTCTCCTCAAACTTGAAGTCCCAACAACGCCTCCAGCTTTATTAAGGTCAGTAAGGGATTTCCCGTCCTCTCTGAGTATAGCACAGTCGCACGGGCTCTCTCTTTCAAGAACTGCGGCTATCGCTCCTTTAATTCTGGATGGTACATCCTTGTAGCTGTGCACAGCCAGATCGATCTTCCCCTCAACGAGAGCGAGATCAAGAGTCTGAACGAACGCACCAACTCCCTTGAATTCGTGAAGTGGCCTGTCTTTCAGCACGTCTCCTCCAGTTCTGATTATTCTGATCTCAACCTCGTAACCTTCACTTTCAAGGAGTTTTACGACCTTCTCCGTCTGAGCGAGAGCGAGCTTGCTTCCCCTCGTCCCAACTACAATTTTCTCAGGCATGCTCTCGCTACCTCAACCGTCCTCTCAATATCCTCATCCCCATGAGCCACGCTAACAAAGCACGTCTCATACTGCGAGGGAGGTAAAAACACTCCATCCTTCAGCATCTCGGAGAAGAACTGCAGGAATTTAGAGGCATCAAGCTTCAGCGCCTGAGAGTAATTCTCCGGTGTTTCTCCGAAGTATATGCAGAACATTGACGCTATGTGTCCGGCGGAATAACCAAGCTTTTCGAGTTCTGGCTGTATTCCTTCAACTATCGCCCTCGTTTTCTCCTCAAGCTCCCTGTAAGGCTTATTGTCCACCAGATATCTGACAGTTGTGTAACCTGCTGTCAGCGTTAACGGATTTCCGCTGAAGGTGCCGGCCTGATATACAGGGCCAAGAGGTGAAATCATCTCCATTATCTCCTTTCTTCCACCGTAGATGCCCACAGGCAATCCACCGCCGGCAATTTTGCCAAGAGTTGTTAAGTCAGGTTTAACACCGTAGTACTTCTGTGCTCCTCCCTCGCTAAGTCTGAATCCGGTTATTACCTCATCGAAAATCAGCAAAACGTCGTTTTCACTGGTAACCTTCCTGACTTCCCTGAGGTAGTTCTCCTCCGGAAGTATAAGAGAGCTGTTACCCATAACGGGTTCGAGAATCATTGCCGCTATGTCGTCGTTCTTTTCAAGCAGGTTTGCAAGGCTCTCAACATCGTTGTAAGGCACCTGATACGTGTGCTTGACGAACTCCTGTGGAACTCCGGCAGAGTTTGGAACACCGTGAGTTGTAGCACCACTTCCAGCCTTCACAAGAACTGCATCATGGGCTCCGTGAAAACTCCCCTCAACCTTGACTATCCCGTTCTTTCCGGTATACCCTCTTGCAAGTCTTATAGCTGCCATGGTAGCCTCACTTCCAGTATTTACGAATCTCAGCATTTCTATTCCCGGATAGAGCTCTGTTATCAGCTCAGCAAACCTGACTTCAAGCTCTACCGGAGTTCCATAGAGCCAGCCCTTCTCAACCTGTTCAAGAATTGCCCTTTTTACTTCTTCATGAGCGTGACCGAGTATCAGAGGACCGTAAGCAAGGCAGTAGTCAATATACTCGTTTCCGTCAACATCATATATTCTGCAGCCTTTTGCTCTTTCTGTGTAGAAGGGATATGGCTTTATTGCTCTGACGGGTGAGCTCACACCAGCAGGCATTAACTCTACAGCCTTTCTGTAGAGCTCTTCAGACTTAGTCATGTTCCGAAGGATTAAAAGAAGCTATTTAACTTTTGTCCGTTTAATCCAGTATTCAGCCATTCAGTGGCTGTAAAGATGTTAAAGATGTAAGCTACAAATAAAAGGACTTAAAAGTGCTCCAGAATTTCGTTCATCTCTTCAGCTTTCTTTTTCAGGACTTCTATACCTCTCCTCAGAATTTCTCTGGCCGGCATTGAGCCGACGCTTTCTATCGTGAACAGATAGCTGTCCGTCTCCTCAACATCTATCGCATTTTCCTCACAAACGTTGACGCAGCTCATGCACATGGAACACCTGAGTAAATCTTTCACCTCAACCCTGCCATCTCTAACTTCAAGCACGTTTCTTGGACATGCGTCAACGCACTCACCACATCCATCACACTTCTCGCTGACGTTTATCTCCGGGATAATTCTGTAAGCACATATGGAGACAGGTTTCCATTTGGCATGTTCCTTTCCAGTGCCAAGCCTCGCAACAGCCTCAATCATCAGCTGCTGACCTTCATACAGCTCTACCACAGGTATATTGTCGTAAACCGGCTTTGTTTCGGGATCATCGGAAACAAAATCCCCGGAATATACAGTTCTTGGGCCTTCTGCGTTGAGCCTCAGGGAAACCTGACATCTGGGACAGCCTTCTCCCCCGCACTCACATTCATGTGGAAGGTTGAACCTGTCAACGTCGGTTTTAAGAGGGATCAGACCAATCCTGTGTGCAAGCATTTCATCATACAGATATGAAGTATTCATGTAAACATTGACGTAGTCAACAGCCATCGTGGGTACATGAGCCATCATGGCTCTCCTGATTGAGTTTACAAGAGCTATAGGTGCTCCCCTGATTATGAAAACTACCTTTTCCGGCCTGTCCTCTATGAACTCAAGCTCCATAGAAACACCTGCAGTGCGAGGGAATATAAAAATTAATTAGCCAGAATTAAACTCTCCTGCCCCTCTTGCCACCCGGCGGCCTCGTTCCATCGTGCGGTATTGGTGTAACGTCTTCAATCCTGCCGATTTTGAGGCCTGCTCTCGCAAGAGCTCTTATGGCTGCCTGAGCTCCCGGCCCGGGAGTTGTGTGTTTGTTACCACCCGGGGCCCTTACCTTTATGTGAACGCCCTCAATACCTTTTTCCTTGGCTATCTCAGCCACTCTCAGAGCTGCCTGCATTGCAGTGTAGGGGTTGCCCTCATCCCTGTCAGCCTTGACTATCATTCCACCGCTTATCCTTGCTATTGTTTCGCTGCCAGTTATGTCAGTTATCGTAATTATCGTGTTGTTATAGCTGCTGAATATGTGAGCTATACCCCATCTGCCCTTGCCCTTCTTTTTTTCAGCCATATCATTTACCTCCTCCTCTTTTTAGATTGCTTACAACTTACAAACCAATTTCAGCTTTCAGACTCTACTTCTTCAGCTTTTTCTACAAGACCTCTCTTGGCAAACGGAGAGTTCACGTAGTAGTCTATTTTACTCTCCATGTCTCTTTCAACTATGAAGCTTGGAGATGTAACTCTCCTTCCATCAACAGCTATGTGACCGTGAGTTATTAGCTGTCTCGCCTGCTTGATCGTGTTTGCCAGCCCCTGCCTGTAAACTCTTGTCTGCAATCTCCTTTCAAGGAAATCCTCGACTGTCAGGTTCAGAATGTCATCAAGTGTTGCACCTTCCTCAAGAATGCCCATCCTTATCAGCTTCTTTATGACTGTCTGGGCTTTTGCCTTGGCGTAAGCTCCCTCACTTCCCGGCAGATCGACTTTTGCAAGCAAATCTCTTGCAACTCTCCTGTACTTTCTCAGAATGTTCTGGAAACGCCACAGCTCTCTCTTATTTCTCAGACCATATTTTATAACTATTTTGGCCTCCTTTTCAAGCCTCTCCCTGTTCCACGGGTGAGTTGGAGTTACATACTTTTTCCTGTGCCTTTTTGGATCGCCCATACAATCACCCCACACCTATTATTACTTCTTCCTCCTCACAACACCAACAGTCCTGCCACTCCTGCCAGTGCTCCTGGTCCTCTGACCCCTGACTTTCTTACCCTTAGCGTGCCTTGAACCTCTGTAACACTTCATTCTAATCATCATTTCGATGTCAACCATCTTAGCAAAATCAACATCCTTGCTCAGGAGGTGCAGATCCTTACCCGTGTACGGATCTTTTCTTCTGTTCAAAACCCAGCTTGGAAGAGATTCTATCTCTTCCTCAACGAACTTCCTGAGTTTCTCAATATCCTCGTCACTCATTTCTCCAAGTTTTTGATTTGCGTCAAATCCAAGGTGGTTCACTATACACCTCGCCATTCTGAGCCCGATTCCCTTTATTCCCGTTAACGCGAACATGACGCTCTTTTTGCCATCCAGATCTGTGTCGGCAATCCTGACTATATGCTTGAATTCACTCATGCCGTGTTGGACTGGAGTATTGTATTTAAAGGTTCTGTCCCCATCCAGCAGTGATGATCTGATTGCAAAAGCCGTGCACTTGATCATTTCTCTCAAAATTTTACTCCATGTCTCCTGTCAGGTGAAGCACTTTCCTCTCAGTTCAGGAGTTCAGGAATATAAAGTTCAGGATATAATAATTAACGCGAGAGATATTTGGTATTATTGACAATCTTGGATGTAAATTAACTGCAAAGTTACCTATACCCGAGTTTGGACAAAGAATTGGTATTACAGGCTATATTGCTGAAAAAGATGGGAATCTTATTTATGTTGACACAGATAAACAGATATTTAGAGTAGTATCTTTTGACATAGTAGATATCTCAACATCCTTAGATTTGTTAAGCTCAATAGTAAACGCAATAAAAGAATTCTATGATGTGACTCCAAACTTCTATGAACTTTTATGGGAACTTACCATAGACACAGATAAGAATGCTCTCGAAGTTCTCCGAAAAAATTCTGAAAAAATACTCTTTTTAGATGAAATTAATTCCAGATTAGACTTCAATCTTTCCCTTTTTGGCATACGACTTTGTGCTTTGTGAAGGTGAACCCAACTCACAAGATTGGACAGATGTCCGAATAGAGCCAGAAATACATAGAAATGGAAAAAACTACTACATAAATATAATAATCAGACAGGGAGAGTGGAACGAATTTAGAGAGTATGTTAAAAAGGTCGCTAAGATAATCTCGACACTCTTAAAATTATTGGAATCTGAATGAAGAAAAATTTAGAATAATCTATTACGTTTACTTCGTTAATTGTATGTAGGAATTCTAATCTTATATTATCTGGGTTTCAACCGTCTTCCAAAAGGATTCGAACATACTTAGCTGTTTGAAAAAGGTGAAGCACTTCCTCCTCAGTTCAGGAGTTCAGAAATATAAGTTTCAGAAGTATAATACAAAGTATAAAAAGGGCACAAGCCTGAGATGCCAAATCCGATCTTAAACGCCGCCGGCAGGATTCGAACCTGCGACCATCGGCTTAACAGGCCGACGCTCTACCAGCTAAGCTACGGCGGCACCAAACATTACATCAGATCGAATCCTGCCTTTGCTATCCAGACCTATCAGCCTCAGACCCGCAACATCTCAAGCGGCAAAATCAGAAAATAATAAAGAGCATTTAAATTTTGCCCTCGTTAATAAGTTCTCGCAACAGCATTGAGTTTGCCCATCTCACCACACACAACACATCTGCCTTCCCTCTCAACATCCAGCTCGAATGGCAGCTCAAAAACTTCTCCAAGAACGCTCGCTATCTCGTCAAGCCTCTCCCCGCATTCCTCTGAATCACACAGGTGGACGAGAGCGACTCCTTCCTTAACCCACTCCTCGACCTCATCAATACTCTGACAGAACTTTATCCTCTCCCTGATCTTCTCAACAGCACTCGCGTAAAGCCTGTTTTTCATCTCCTCTGCCCACATTTCAATCTTCTCCGGAATTTCATCCCTGCTGACACTAAACTTCTTCCTCTCATCTCTGAAGGAGACTACTGCCGTTCCCTCTTCAACTTCCCTCGGCCCGATCTCTATCCTTATCGCAGCTCCTTTGAGTTCCCACGTGTAATACTTTGCTCCCGGCCTCTCGTCACTCTCATCAACCACAACCCTGTAATCTCTGAGCTTTTCTCCAAGCTCCCTTGCAGCTTCTATTACCTCCTTCTCCTTACCCTTGTAAAGCACGGGTATGATTACGATCTGAACGGGAGATACTTCGAAGGGCAAAACAAGTCCAAGGTCGTCTCCGTGGATGGAGATTAGGGCAGCAACACACCTTTCAGAGATACCATAGCACGTCTGATGAGCGTAACTGTGCTCTCCATTGGGCATTTCGTAAGTTATCTCAAACGTTCTGGCGAAGTTGTCTCCAAGGTTGTGAACTGTGCCAATCTGCAAAGTTTTGCCATCGGGCATTACAGTATCAAAGGCCATTGTGTAAACAGCTCCGGGGAACTTGTCCCACTCAGGTCTCCTGCAAACAATACAGGGTATTGCAAGTCTATCATAGAACTCCCTGTAGTATCCCATAGCCTTCCTTACCTGTTCTTCAGCCTCCTCAAAGGTAGCGTGAACCGTATGAGCCTCCTTGAAAGACGTTATCTCCCTCAGCCTTATCAGCGGTCTGGTGTGCTTTGTCTCGTATCTGAATGTGTTGACAATCTGATAAACTTTCAGAGGCAGGTCTGCGTGGCTCCTGATCCAGAGCTTGAACATCGGATACATTGCAGTTTCACTTGTCGGCCTTAAAGCGAGTTTTACGTCAAGGGGTGTTGTGCCCCCATGGGTCACCCAGTAAACCTCATCCTCAAACCCCTTTATGTGTTCACCCTCCTTACCAAGCTCCGTTTCCGGAATTAAGGCCGGGAAGTAAACCTCATCGTGCTCCCTGTCCATGATCTCTCTGAGAATACCGTAAACTGCCTTTCTTATCTTGAAACCGAAAGGATACCACACGTACAGTCCTTTAACGGGATACCTGACGTCCATGATTTCTGCTCTCTGTATGAGCTCATGATACCACTCTGAAAATTCGCTCTTTGGTGGAAGAGCCTTATGTGAAAGAGCCTTCTTCTCCACAGTTACCACCCCTTAACCCTGAGACAGAACGATGCAACCTGAAAACAATATTAAGATTTTGGGGTTTTGCAATTTTGCAGGTGTTTACCGCTAACTTCAGGCATCAAGATGCATCAAGCATCTCCCGCAAAATTGCCCTTACATGCTCTCCTTCCTCCTCATCAGATGCAGTGGTTATTACGAGCACTTTCTGAACGCTCGTACCGTCTATCAGAATCCCTCTGATGTTACCCCTGCCATCACTCCTTGTGAGCTTCAACCTCACACCACCACCCGATGATGCTCCCCTGCCTTCTATAACTCCCGGAACTATCTTCTTCACGTACTCACACTTCGCTATTTCGTGCAGCAATTTTCTACCTTCCCTGCCACCAATTATCGTCGAATGTGCTCCACCAATTTTCTCCTCAGGCTTAAGATTGACTTTTCTCAATGATTTTCCAACTTTCAGAGACTTCAGCAGTTTTTCGATTATTTCATCCAGACTCTGAGGAGGAAGAGGAGTAACACTCAGATCCGAAATGGCGTACTTCGAAAAGAGTTCAGAACATAGCTCAGCTCTGAATCTATCACATCCTGAGGTTAGAACGTCATCAATCCTCCTCCAGTGAACTCTTTCGGCAATCATCTCAAACGTGTTTCTTATCGATTCGTGCTCCGGATAGAGGCTATATGAATAAAGCTCCACATCTCCAGAGCAGGATATGAAAACAAGCTTTACAGCATCACGATTTAAAGCATCACAGCCTTTACCTTCATCAATGTAAACAACACAGAATTCCGCATTTCTTGTGTTGCAGAAGAGACAGAACTGGGAAGGATAATCCAGCAAATTACCACAATTCCTGCAGTATCCTCTGAACCCTGATTCCGGCATGTTCATACAAAGGAAAGGAGCAGGTGTGGGGTGCAGGTGTTTTGCTGAGTATAGCGGGGCGTGGATTTGAACCACGGATCTGCGGGTTATGAGCCCGCCGGGATTACCTGGCTACCCCACCCCGCTTCGCTCTTTTCACTTCTCTGTTCCCAGATTATTTGGGACGGTATATAAAGTTAATCGTCGAAATTTGTTAGCAAGTGGTCTAACAGGATAGAAAATTTTAAAACTCGATGAGCACATCCGAAACCGATATTAAGGAGTAGAAACTCCATCATTATAATGATAGACGTGAGGTGATGCGATGAACTGGGCCAGCTACCCGGCGTTTACAGATAGAGTGCTGTCAATGATAGGGATAGAAGTGCACTGGATAATACTGCAGTACATACTTGGACTTCCACTACTCGCAGTGATAGCAGAACTTGTATGGATAAAAACGAGAGACGAGAGGTGGTTGAAGCTCTCAAAAACAATAGCCAAGGGCTTCATAATGGTTTTTGCTGTTGGAGCGGCAATGGGAACGGCTGCAGAATTCGGTCTCGTTCTGCTCTGGCCAAACCTTACGGAGGCAGCCGGTAAATACATCTACTTCCCGCTTTACGCTGAGATATTTGCCTTCATGATGGAGGTCGTTTTCATTTACATGTACTACTACGCCTGGCACAAATTGCCTGAGAAAGTTCACGTCGCTGTTGGTGCTCTCGCCCTCATAGGCGCATGGTTCTCAGCGACGATGATTGTCAGCGTGAACTGCTACATGCAAGCTCCAGCTGGCCTGCTTGTGGGGCCATACTCTCAGGGCTATCCGAAGATTACACTGTTCATACCGGCAGCAATTGTGGCAGCTCTAAACGTAACAGCTCTGAAGTCAGCAGGAATGGACATTCTTGGCAAGGCCGGAAACAGCGTTATAGTTGCAATGCCAAGCAAGATAGTAAAAGCTGTCGTCGCAGATGCTTTTTCTGGAAAAACAATTTCGCAGAGTGTACTGTGGGGAGTCGTAAAGCCAGCTGCCAGAGCAAAGCTGGCAAACGTTCCGGTTATGAAGGTGCTTGATGCCATAATGTTCGATACTGTCAGGCACGTTGGCGTTTACACGGTTACATTCAAATCTCCTGTATTCGTGCCATCAGTTTTGCACGCCATCGGTTCCGGTATAGTCGTTTCAGCCTTTACTGCGATGGCATTTTTCGGTTACTCAGCATACAGGAGAGGTGGAGAAAACGCAAAGCTTGGATTCAGATACAGCCTCGCCTTTGCCCTCGTTTCGATAATATATCAGGGATTTGTCAGCGGACATGAGATGGGAGTTGCCGTTGCAGAGTGGAACAGAGAAAAATTCGCTGCAATACTGTACGGATCTCCACCATTCCTTGAGAAGATTGAGTACACACTTGCGGGAGTAAGCAACTACATAAGCTACAACCAGATCCCGGACTGGCTTAGACCTCCAACAATAATACACTGGTTCTACTACACAAAGATTGCTCTCGCCGTTCTCCTCGGGCTTTCAGCCCTTGTACTGGCTTACCTTGTCTTCATAAGAAAGAAAGAACCCTACTCACCATACCTGCTCGTACTTCCGGTGATTGCACAGGTCGTCAGCTTCCTCGGATGGGCTGTAAGAGAGGTTGGAAGAAAGCCATGGACAATTTACGGAATAATGGACGTCAAGACTGCGCACACGATAAACCCACCACCAGCATGGGTGGACTTTGTCGTAGAGACGTACTTCATAGGACTGTTACTTCTGCTCTGCTACGCCGTTTACAGATTTCTATGGAAGAATGGAGAGAATGGGGAATCTGAAGCAAGCAAGGAGGTGAGAGCATGATAATCCTTGACTTCCTTGCCCTGACTTTCGGACTGCACATAGTGCTTGTAAATCTTGGAATTGGTTTATCAACAACAGTGCCTTTCATGAAGAGAGCTGGAGAGAGGAGAGGTGACGAGTATCTGCTAAAGACTGCAAGAAAACTAATGAAATTCTACGCTGCCACTTACGGACTTGGAGGTGTTCTTGGAACGGCATTTACCGTATTTCTGCTGAGCTTTTACCCCGGATTTCTTGGACTTGCCGGAAACATAGCGTTCGTTCCGTTCGCCCTCTCGATACTGCTGATCTGCCTGCACTTCATCTCAATAGTGATCTACTGGTACGGATGGGACAGGTTGAGTGAGAACGCACACTTCATCGCAGGACTGGCAATGATGACTTCTGCAATCCTCATACCACTTGGCTTCAGAGCTGTATTCGGATTCCTGAATGTACCGATAGGTCTCGAACTCCAGCCAAAAATCCACCTTGATGCCCTCAAGGCTCTAACCAATCCGACGTTCATTGTGCTTTATCCCAAGAGCATAACGGCCTCCTACGCGCTTACTTTCTGCATTCTGGCAGGAGCTTTCGCTTACAGGATGCAGAGAGGAGATGAGAGAGCCAGAGATTATGCAACCATGTTTGCAAAGTACGGGCTGGTCTTTCTTATTGCAACTGCAATCCTCGGAGTGCTTTACGCTGAAACTCTCAGAGTGTACTCACCCTACAAGTTCGACAACGTTTTCGCATTCCTTGGCACCAATGCAAAGTACGACGTCAGCTGGATGTTCATGCTCAAGATGGCGTTTGTTATCGTGCAGTTCATCGCCATAGCGTACTTCCTGAAGGCAAGGGAGAAGGGCATTCTGGCAGAAATTGCAGGAGCTGCTGGGATTGGTGCAGTGTTTACAGGAGAACTACTCAACGCATTCAGCCAGTATCCGCTGCTGATAGCAAATGTATCTGGACTGCCAGCAGCAGTCGTAAGGAGTCTTGAGGGTATTCTGAACATGGCAAAACCGAACCCCCTGACAACCATGAACAGTCTTTACGCCATAACCCTTGCATTCCTCGTACCTCTGCTGATCTGCTTCGGAGTGCTGATATACCTGATTTCGACGGACTGACTTTCGTTTTATTTTGTTTTTTAATTTATTTTTATAAAAATTCTTTGCAACAGCCCTACATTGTCGCTTATAAGTTTTGCGTTTAGCACTACTTCGTCGAAGTAACTCATTCGACTAACACCTCAATCATCAGAACTGAGGCAAAGAATGCAACATAAAAATTTTCATAAGGTTCACAAAATTTCCCAAACACCCAACAAAATACAGCAAAAAGTAAAAATTAATTTAATTAAATAAAAAACCTCAGGACAGGTTCAGTGTTATCGTTCTTCCCTGCTCAACATCCTTATCACTCAGTGTCAGGCTTTCAACTACCTTTCCGGCCTTTATAATGTAGGGTGAAGGCTTGACAGGATAGGTTGTGTTCTGGGCATACGGTACTATAAATTCGTAAGTGCCGTTTTTCACCCTCGCTCTCTGCTCATAAACGAAAGTTCTGCCCTGATTTGTCTTAACAGTGCACTTTATGGTAACCCACTTAACTCCGGCCGGTGCCCTTCCCACGATTTTCGCTCCCTTCACATACTCGAAAATTTTAACGAAACCTGTCGTTGTTACGTTAACCTTGGGCAGCCCAAGCTTCGAGGCGTACATGTTGTCATATATACTCCTGTATATCATTTCCTCAAGACCCATCATGGAGTTCCTGCTAACAGGTTTACTTTCGTAAACCATCCTGTAATGCTTCAATCCACATCCATCCATTATGTGCAGCCTGGCCTCCATTGTTCTGAAGTAATTCAGACCCGGTAACTGTATTGTCGAAAATACTCTGGCACCCTGAGGTACATCCATCGGACTCAAGGCAAGTTCAACTCTTCCATTGTACTCATACAGGTAACCGATTCCGGAATAGTACGTCATCCCTGCTTTTGCAAGACTGCCCTCAGCCCAGACAGCCATGGCGTAAAATTTGCCTGTCGCCATCTCAACATCGCTTATTACATACTTGACATTCAGCTTGTCAGCAATCCTGTCAGCGTAGCTCTCGTTAAAAGCTGTGAAGAACGGTGCTGCACCCGGTACATTGTTGTATTTGTTGCCTATACCCTGCTGGAACGGGTTCGCTATCGGCATTCTGTGGGCTATTGCCTCAATCCAGTGTCCATAATCCCACCAGCTCATTATTCCGTAAGTTGGATGTGGATACGGGTATGGTTTCAAATGACCCGGTTTATAACCCGGCTTGTAGATCTCATAGAAGTACCTGTCATAGAAAGACTTGTAGGGTGTGTTGTTCCTCATCCAGGTTAAAGCGTGATACCACTGGTAGTTTATACCTCCAGCGTACTGACTCTGTACATAGGATTCCCCAAGTGTTGGAGCTATCACAAACAGAGATGAAGCAAGCAATGCAACTATCGTTATTACTGCCAGAGTCTGCTTTTTGGAGTTTAAGCCTGCTTTCAGTTCTTTAAAGAATTCTGCACTCAGCTCAGATTCTTTACCAAGATTAAGCAATGCATCCACTGCTGCTGGAAAGGCTATGCCAAGAGCGAACGGGAACTTGTTGACATCCATTCTCAAAATTAACAGACCAATAATCCAGAGAGCCGTTACAGTATACAGCCTTGTCGTTTTCCCTTCAGTGTAGTAGGAGGAGTAAACGTTCAGCAAGTAAACAAGGAATACTGCAGAGAAAATGGCCGTCACTGCTCCAAAGTAGTATGCAAACCTGTTCTGCCCACACAAAGCCACAAACATTACTGTGGCCCATACAAGTATCAGCAGGTAAACATCCTTTCTCTTTCTGTAAAGCCAGTAAATGGCACAGATGTAGCCAGGTATTGCGAAGAAGAAAGTCATACCAAAGTTCAGCCATGCCGGAATGAAGCTAAACTGGCCACCCATTGTAAAGAAGGGCTGCATTTCTGCAACCGTGAGAGCTCCACCTCTTGGACGTAAAACACCCAGAACGCTCATAAGGTCATGCACAAATCTTGGAGAGATTGTAAGTGCTATTATTGCGACGATAGCGGTAGAACCTACGATAGTTGCCGGTACAGTATATTCCGGCAAGGATTTTATCTTCTGAAAACGTTCAATTAAATAAAATATAACGAGCACAGCAGAGAAAGCAAGAACTACTAAAAGCTGGAAAGGTGAATAACAAACCTCGCTAAATCCGGGATAGTGGAAAGCGAAAGGCAGGTAGACAAGAGCAGCCACAGCAAACATCACTGCCCCGGCCAGTGCAGAATTACTCTTGTCACCTTTAATCCACCTGCCCGCCAAGTAAAGCAGGAAGACGTAAAGAGTAATTATTGGTGCAAGAATGAATCCGGGAGCCCAGGTATCAAGGTAACTTCCAAACGCTATACCGGCAAGCACTGGAGCTATTACCCTTTTACTCCTGAGATTTTCGATTGCATCTCTGTCTCTCCACACGTTAAGGGAGTAAGCGTATAATGCAAGAGATGTTACCATCCAGAACGTTTCCCACACGTGGTGGTCGTTAAATCCCAGAATGCTCCTTGCAAGTAACTGCCCCGGTACTATCACCACAAGGAATGCTGCAAAGGCTCCGGCTTTTTTCCCGAAAATTTCTCTCGTTAGCAGATAGACGGGAAGGGCGAGCAATGTACCGCCAATGGTAGGTATGAAGGCTATTACAGACCTTACTTGGGCAGGAGTGTGTGCTCCTGCCAGAATGGATGCTATAGCACTCGTATAAACAAGGAACGGTCCAAAGTGAACGTAAGAGCCGTATGGATAGTACGTGAAAGCGTCGAACCAGATCCTGTTTGGAAAGTTATGTATGCAGTTTATTATAAGCCTGTAGTAGTACCACGGGTCGTTTCCTCCAAGTATAGTCGTCCAGCTAAAAACCGCATGCCATGGACGTATTATTCTGAGATAAAGGCTGACAGCAAAAGCTGCGATTATGAAGGGTACATGCCAGAATTTTTCAACTTTTCCCGTCATTGCTGGCCTTAGAAGCGAGAGTTAATTTAAAGTTTTCTTGCTTTGTTCGAACCCGTGTTGTAGACCGATTTGGTTTTAAATTTTTATTTTTCTTAAATTTATATCTTTGGTACTTGGATATACTAATATAAAGCAAAAATCAAAAATCAAATCAACTTCTGCATGATTATCCTGAAGTACCCCACATAAGGAATTCTGTAAACAGCCACTCCAAGAATCCAGTCTGGCTTGACCGGCTGAGTTAGTTCAGGTTCATCGGGAATAGGATTGTGGTCACCCTGAGTTATGTAGCCAGAGCTCTGAGCTATCACAACTTTCCCCACTGACTTGTTGGTCACAATTAGCATGCCGTGATAGTACCTCAGCTCCCCAAGCTTTCCCGTGCTCCTGTTTATACCAAGTATGGGCTGACCTCTGTTGACCCAAGTTATGACCCTGTGTATTATGGGCGTCTTACCTCTATTACCGTTTGGATAGTAGATTATAACATCGCCGTAATCACCAAAAGACTTGTAACCCGTTTTTTTGCCCTCAACCCAAGTGACTATATGTTTTTTAGCCGGACTCACGAGAATTACAACGTCTCCTATGTTCAAATGAGGTACCATGCTTCCAGATTCTACAGCAACCATGAACGGCCATGCACCTGTCAGAAAGTAACCGACACCAAGCACGACCGCAACTATAATTAGTGCAGTGGCCAAATCTCTGACGATCTCCGGAACTTTGTCCATGCGGTGGAGGAATAACGGATGGTAATTAAAGATATCGACGCCGAGAGCAAACTTATAGTGAAAAAGTTCGCTGTTGAAGGGTTTAACGTTCATCCAAAAGCAGTGGAGTTACTCAGAAGTTTTGACAGGTCAAGGTTAGACGACGTTATCGGCCTTGTATGCAAAAACTGCTCAGGTTCATTCATAATAACTCTTGAGGACGTGAAAAAAGCCATAAAAGCCATGGAAGAAATCGACAGAAGAGATAGTAAAGAAAACGGGAGAAAAGAAGGGAGAAAAGAAAATAGAAAAGAAAACGGAAGAAAAATGCTGAAAAGTGTTCCAAAGAGAACTGACTCGGAAATAGCTGGGAGAACAGGAAAAAGAGTGGAAAAGTTTCAGGATGGGCTCATTCAGGTTTTGAAAGACGTTAGCGGTAACTCCTGCTGTCAGGGAAGAGTGGAAGATTTTGTAGCCTACTTCAACTCAAGGTATGAGAAGCTTTCATCAATACTCAGGGCAAGAATAAATCCCGTCCCGATTTCAGCCCTGAGAAACGTGAGATCTCAGAGTGTAGAAATTATAGGAATGGTTAACGATGTCAGAGAAACGAGTAACGGAAATGCCGTTATTGAGCTGGAGGATAAAACAGGAATGACAACAGCAATAGCAACTGGAAAGCTGAAGGATGAGGCTCTGGAGCTGCTTGGAGATGAAGTTATAGCCGTAAGCGGAACGTGGAATGGAAGATGCCTGATAGCAGACAGAATTACCTTTCCAGATGTGCCCATAAACGGCAATGGAAAAAAAGACTGGGGGTTTGGTATAGCGTTCATTTCAGACACTCACTTTGGCAGCGAGACATTTATGGAAGATGCATGGAACAGATTTGTGAGTTTCATGAACTGCGAGAGCGGTAATGAAAAGCTGAATGAGGTTGCAGAGAGCATAAAATACATAGTTCTTGCAGGAGATGTCGTTGATGGAGTTGGAATATATCCGGGGCAGGAGAATGAACTTTCAATCGCAGATATTTACGGGCAATACGAATTTGCAGCCGAACAGATAGAGAAGCTGCCTAAGAATGTGAAGATCATACTCTCCCCGGGAAACCACGATGCTGTAAGGCAGGCTGAGCCTCAGCCAAAGTTACCCAAAGAGTTTGCATCGCTTTTCCCGAACAACGTAATTCACGTTGGAAATCCTGCTCTTGTAACTCTTGACGGCGTAAAAATCCAGATATACCATGGCAGAAGCATAGACGATCTGATAACAAGAATTCCGAGACTCGGTTACGAGAAGCCGGAAGAGGCAGTAATAGAGCTGCTGAAAAGGAGACATCTTTCGCCAGCCTATGGAAAGAGATCGCCGATAGCTCCTGAAAAGGAGGATTACCTTGTGATAGAGGAGGTTCCAGATGTTCTGCATACAGGACATGTGCACACCTTTGGAGCTGCATTTTACAGAGGTGTGTTTGCAATAAACTCAAGCACCTGGCAGTCTCAGACAGAATTCCAGAAGAAAATGAACCTCAACCCGATGCCGGGGATAGTGGCAGTTTACAACGGAAACAGGGTTGCCAAGCTGAGGTTTGCCTGATTTCTGGAGAATTTCCGGAGATGTTTTCAATGACCAAGAAAATTCCTTATCAGGAGTTCAAGCTCAGAACTATCTTCTCAGGAGAGCAGAAAGGGCAAAAAGAGACAGAGCAGGGAAAAATAAGAGGAAAAATGCTGTTATCAAGGAGTCCAGTTTCATTTCTTGGGGATGTAAATCTGGATGGTGTCGTTGTTGTAGACGATAGCGATGTCAGGGGAGAAAGAATTGATGGAAAAATTTTTGCGTTTCCGTATGGAAGGGGATCTACTGTAGGGACATACGTAATTCTGAGGCTGTCGAAAGCTGGCAAAGCTCCCATGGCCATAATCAACAAAAAGACTGAAAGCATAATTGCCGCAGGGGCAGTGATATCAAGGATACCTCTGTTCGATTCACCGGAACCGGATCTGTTCAGTTATCTAAAACCGGGAAATTACGAGGTGGAGATCAGAGTGGGGGAAAAGGAGAGTTTGCTGAGAATTCTTGAATTCTTCTAACCTGCTTATAATGAATCATAAAATCAGGAGCTGAAAGATTATGGTAAAAAATGTAGAAAATCATGAATCAGTAAAAAAACAGGAGCTTGAGGAGATTGTAAATGAAATAAAGAGCATATTCAGGGTTTACTGGGAGGAGAGAGATGAAAACGGTGTAAAACTGTACATTCTCAACCCAAACCCAGCAATAGTGGAAGCGATAGCCTCAAGGACTGAAAACTGGGATGTCAGTCTGAAGGAAAGACTTGGCGAACAGTATGTGGAGATAGTGAAGAAAAAGCCTGAGAAAAATCGTGTCTGGCTGAACATACTGCTTTTAATTCTTACATTCCTGTCAACGACGTACGTGGGTATGGGATTTTACCAGAAAAACAAACTTCTTGGAGGAATCGTTTTTTCATTCGCAATACTCTTTGTTCTTGGCAGCCATGAAATGGGGCACTACTTTGCTGCAAGAAGATGGAAAGTAAAGACATCTCTACCTTACTTCATCCCGGCACCAACAATTCTCGGGACGTTTGGTGCTGTCATAATGCAGAAGAGTAACTGTCCGAACAGAAAGGCCCTCTTTGATATTGGCGTTTCCGGCCCTCTCATTGGAGTTCTTGCTTCGATAATTGTAACCTACATAGGTTTAAAAATGGGGCCGGTATCAGCAAGCGGGACATCCATGTACGTTCAGATAGGAACTCCGCCACTCTTTGACTTTCTTGCAAAGCTTGCCGGATTTAATGGAAAGTTCATGAGTCCCGTGGCTTTTGCCGGCTGGGTGGGCATGTTTCTCACATGCCTCAACATGATACCCGCCGGTCAGCTCGACGGAGGGCACGTGCTGAGAGCCATGATTGGTGAAGCAAGCAACAGGGTTTCAAGAATTATGCCCTTCGTCCTGCTGGGTATAGGCTACATAGCTGACGAGTACTACGGTGGTGGGGCCGGAGGAATATGGGTCGTCTGGTCACTGATAGTACTTCTGTTCTCACTTGCACCACATCCGAGGCCGGTGGATGATGAAACACCGATAGACAAAAAAAGGTATATCGCTGGAATTGCTGCCTTCCTGATTGCAGCTCTCTGCTTCACCCCCGCTCCATTCAGGATACATTCAGGATAGGAAAGCCGGATAGGAGAGTCCTGAAACTGATGCTTACTATCTTTTACTCAGTCACTCAACCAGTCACTCAACCCACCAGAGCCACAGTCCTTTTGCCACTTTTGCTCTCCTGCCCTTTATCTTTCCCTCTATTGCAAGCTTTTGCAGAGCTCTCAGAGTGACTCTCCTGTTCATACCTATCATCTGGGCTATCTCTGATGTCGCAAGAGGTCCATCAACGGAAGAAAGAATTTTCATAATTCTTTCCCTAACTTCTTCCTCCGAATACATCCTAACGTCCTCCATATTCACACCATCTCCATTCTTTTTGCGTTTTTTCGCACCACTCTCTCTTTTTTCTCCTCTCTTTCCGCCCCCGGAAAGAGGAGCGGTCATTTAAACCACCCTCTACATTTTACGTAATATTTTATCTTTTATCTATGTTTACCAGACATAATGCATAAAAATTTAAAAATATAAAATTAAAACTAACAAACACAGACGCTCATCGCCGGAAACACCTTCAGCCTAACGCTCCTACCCTTAATCAGTCCCCTCTTGGCAACAAGGTAAATCTCGCTCAACGCAAAGCTTGCATCAGACAGTATTCTGACCTTTCCCCTTTTTACCGTAACTTCCCTCAACTCATCCGGAATTCCCATCACTCCTTTCTTAAAGGAAACAATCCCTGCTTTGACGTACACAGGCTTCCATACAGCCCTGCCCTTTCCTATGTCCTCGCTTACATCAACTCCAGCATCGAGGATGCATCTTCTTATTCTGAACGAGTAGTCTCCACTAACCTTCAGCTCATCTCCGTATTCCACCTTAATCCCGTTGTTTCTCACATTTTCAGCAGCTACTTCAAGTTTCATACCGGTCAGAGGCATGAAGTACGAATTTCCGACTCTGACACACCTGCCAAAAACAACGCCTTCCTCACTGTCGTCAAGAATGTAACCACCGTAAAACGGGTCAACCCTGACTCTGTTTCCCCTGAATTTGCCCTCACTCCTGAAGTAGTTCAGATACCTTGCCTGATCTCCCACGTAAACTGTGTATAGAGCAAGCATCGGGTGCTTTCTTATCATTGTGTAGTCTCTCAGTCTCTTACCAGCAAAGTAGATGCCCACCTCTCCTTCCACTTCCTCGGAAAACGTTAAGTACCCGTTTTCATACTCTACATCCGGCTTCATACCCCCTACCCCCAGTTTATTTTTTAATTTTTTAGATTTGATCTTTGGATTTAACCTAACAGAATATCAAAAAAATAAAAATTAAAAATTAAAGCACTCAGTGTCCCATCAGTATTGGCCTAGCTATTGCGAACAGGAACTCGATTATCAGAATCCCTATCAGGATCTTGTACTTGCTGTCCGCTTTTATTTCAGCACCAATCAAGCAGATCAGAGGAGTTACTGCAAGTATGCAAACTCCTAATATGCTCAGGCAGTCCATGGTGCCAAGATGGTTTAGGAACCAGCTGTAACCGAATACTTTTATGCCCATTACTTTCTGCCAGAATGCGCTCGCCTTCAGTCCCCAATATTTAACGACTATCTCCCTTGAAAGAAATCCCTTGCCTGTTATGACATAGATAATTCCGGGAATGAACATTGCGATTAGCCCTACTATTGTCAGGATTTCCATTATTCTGCCAAACACGTAATTCATTGGTTCTATTGGAACTTCTCTAAGCTCGGCACCAACACTTTCAACCGTTTCAGGCTTAACCTCAAGCTCCTGCATATCCTATCACCTCCATTAAATGGGCGGAGCCATTCCAAGGCCGTGGAGACCCTTCCATATGTCCATAACCGCCGCAAACAGCATAATTACCATAACAAGGTACTTTATCGACTTTGGCCTTGATTTCACGGCAATTCTTGCACCAATCCTTGCACCTATCGTTATACCAAGAACTGAGGGCACTATAATCAGAGCAAGCATGGCTCCTCTTGCCATGTAAACCCAGCAGGCTGCTGCATCGTTTATCGTTATGATCATCATGCTTGTCGAAGTTGCTACCTTTAGAGGAGCACCCATTACCAGATTCAGCACAGGGACATTGGCCCATCCAGCTCCAAGCCCGAACATTCCTGCTATGAATCCAACACCGGCAAAAGCCGGGAGAGCAATGAGTAGATTCGTTGTTCTGTATTCCACAACTTTCCCGAGGCTGGGTTCATACCATGCACCGTGTATGTCCAGTTTTTCAGAAATCGGGTCTATGTGTGTTATCTGGGGAAATTCGACTCTCTTGGAAAAGAGGTACACCAGAAATACGACGAACAGTATGCATCCAAGTCCTATTTTTATGTAGCTCTTGCCCTGTGGAAACGCGTTTGTCACCCACAGACCTATTATGCCACCGAGTATCGAGAATATTATGGACACCACGACCACTGGAGCAAGAATTCTCAGATTTGCCAGTCCCTTTTTGGCAAAGTGAGGAGCTGAGGATAAAGCGGAAGTCATTGCCATTACAAGTCCTGCTCCTCTTATGAAGTCGGTGCTGAATGGGTAGAACGCCATTGTAAGCGGTGTGAAAAGGACTCCTCCACCAACCCCGGCTATTGGCGCCACTATTCCTATTCCCAGCGTCATGAAAAACAAGGCCAGTACCCACATCCACCAGATCAATACCTCCACCTCCGGCTAACCTTTACGCCTCAGTTTACGTCTTGGTTTACATCGTGCTATACACCGGTCTATATACCGTTATTAACGGCACGTATATTTAATGTTTTCGAAATTTTTAGAAATCTACTTCAAAAGCTGCATAGTCGACCAAATTTTTGGGACAAAATGTAAAAACTTTCAAAAAATAGAAAATAAATTAAACAGAGTTACAGAAAAATTCAAAAAGCCAGACGCTCAGAAAAGCAGGGCTTATCAACTCCTCTGCTGACTGAAAAAGAGATATCATCTGCGGGATGCATTTAATCTGCAAAACAGCCAGCAGATACTGATTACACTCGAAGCAAGATTTTGAGATGACAAGAACTTCAAAGGCCGGTAACGTCAGATTCAGATCGCATTAGCGTGATGATTATGATAAAAAAATATGGTGGGAATATATAAATCAATAAAATAAAAAAGCAAAAAAATAAATAAAAACCAGAAAGTTACTTCGTCTTTCCCTTAACCTTTACTGCCTTGGCAGCCTTGGCACCTGCTGCTGCCACTGACTTGACAAGTATTGAGGCTATGAACTCAAGAGCTGCTATGAGCAGAAGTATTCTGTAAGTTCCCTCAGCCTTTGCTGCTCCTGCGAGCATTGAGAGGAGCGGTGTTATCATGAGTATAAGAAC
>CAZUMR010000004.1:0-23752 GCA_964622075.1 uncultured archaeon
CCCAACCACAACTGCTACACCAACACCAACCCCAACACCCAAGAAGAAGACTCCAGGCTTTGAGGCAGTGTTCGCCATTGCCGGACTTGTCGCAGTGGCATACCTGCTGAGAAGGAGGGAGCTCTAAAGTTTGATTTTTAAATTTTTTAATTTTTTATTTTAATTTTACTTGCTCTTCTGTTCTTATCTCTGCCCACAATAGTTCTGGCAACTTTAGTTCTGGCAACTTTTAAAAACAGGTGTCTATCCTTCAGAATGTGCAGCTTTCGCCGGAAGATCTAATCTCAGAAATGGAAAGGGTTGCAATAGAAAGGAAAGCACCGGTTTATATATTGAAAAAATTTCTCAAAACACCCTTTCAGCACCTTGTGTTTACAGTTTTGAGCTCCAGAACGAGAGATGAAAAGACTGTTGAAGCTTGTAAAAGACTGTTCAGTGTTGCAGATACTCCAGATAAACTGGCAAAACTTTCAGAAAAGGAGATAGAAGAGTTAATCAGGGGTGTGGGCTTTTACAGAGTCAAGGCAAGAAATCTGAAAAAACTGGCAGAACAAATCGTGAAACTGGGGAAAGTTCCGGACAGTTATGAGGAATTGATAAAACTTCCGGGAGTTGGTAGAAAAACAGCAAATGTGGTTCTTGCTTCTGCTTTTGGAAAACAGTCCATTGGTGTGGATACACATGTTCACAGAATATCAAATAGGCTTGGTCTTGTTTCAACGGAAAAACCTGAGGAAACTGAGAGGGAATTAAAGAAACTGTTTCCTGAAGAACTATGGAAAAATGTGAATCGGGCTATGGTTGGTTTTGGCCAAACAGTATGCAAACCACAGAAGCCAAAATGCGGGGAATGTCCTTTTAAGGACTGGTGTCCAAGCGCTGTGGTTTAATCTGGAGTTTAATCTGGTTTTCTTGTTTTTTAGCAATTTTTCTTAATACGATTACATTACTAACATCAAAACAAAAAATTAAAAACATTTAAAAATTCAATTTATATTCAATTTATCTGCTATAATTTTTGAGACACTCAGAATGCTTACAGCCTGCTCTATGGTATCTGTGGCTATTACCTTTCTGATTCCATGGGAGTAAAGCTTGTTCAGAGCATTGGCGGCAAGAACAGCGTGAACGCAGGCAGCTTCTACACTTTTTGCTCCGTTTTCTACCATGGTCTCAGCTGCTTTGGCTATCGTGCCTCCTGTAGAGATTATGTCATCAACGATTACAACGTCTCTACCTTCAACATCAACGTTTTTTGGCTGTATTTCTACGGTTTCTGCATCAATTCTTACTTTTTCCAGATAGTCATATTCACAGCCTGCAAATTTTGCTGCAACTTTAACCCTTTCGAGCGAACCCCTGTCAGGAGATATCATGACAACATCTCTATCCCTGTAATGTTCTCCTATGACAGGCATTGCATCGGCCTCTATCAGATTCCTGAAGTGTGATGCTGCCTCTCTGCTGTGCAGATTTACCGAGACAACTTTGCTTGAGTGCGTTTCAAGGAATTCGGCTATAGCTCTTATACTTACAGCTTCACCTTCGTTAAAAGCTCTATCCTGTCTGGCATAGCCCATGTACGGTATTACTGCGGTAATATCTTCTTTGTCCAGAAAATCGCCCAGAGCATCAAAAAGCAGCATCAGATATACTATGTCATCACTCGACCTTATGCTTTGAACTACTGTCGCTTTTTCAACTTTCTCGTCAAGTTTTACGTAGAGTTCTCCATCCGGAAACTTCTTGTAAGTGACTCTGGCTAAGTTAACATTCAGGCGATTTGCAATTCTCTCTGCCAGTACTGGAGAAGAAGGGCCTGCTATTACGTGCATGAAGCTACTACGCCTGCTGGATATTAAACTTTGTTAAATCCGTTTTGTAAGATGGCGTAATTTAAACTCTCTAAACCTTCAAACTTTTTATGGATTCCCAGACCGGGTCCGGGACCTCTACTTTATATTCTGAAACGTCTATAACGCTAACGTCTTTTCCGGAGTATGGAGATTCGACTATCAGTTCTCTCTTCCATGTGTCTTCTATAAGTCTCTTCTTTAGTCTGAGAACCATCGTGAATGGGCGGGACATCATTATCTCTTCTCTTCTTCCCTGAGCTCCCTTCGTTAACAGGGCGAGGGTAAAGCCTCCCTGATTCTGGATTTTCCATATCGTGTTCAGCATGAACAGATACGTTTTCTCAAGTCCGTGTATAAGCAGCAACTCTGGTATTACTGAAATTATGAGAGTAAACCTGCTCATGTTTTCTCCAGCTTTTGATATCGCTATGCTCACTTCATTCAGATTCATTAAGTTTACGAAATTATAACCTCTCCACTGTTTTGGAGTGGCTATGCACAGCTTCCCTGTATAATTATACGACTTGACTATCTTGTTGAGCAGTGCAGGCGGCTCCGAAGCTATCCAGACTATTTCAGATGATAACTTTGATGCGAGGTGAAAGAGGAAAGATGAACCTTCATATCCGGGATCGGAAATCAAAAGTACGTCTGGTCTGTTCATAGTATTTTGCATGGGTTATTGGTATATTTTTATTTCTGTCCGACTACTCGTTCGCGTTTTCGGAAATCATTTCTCTATATTGTTCAACAAGTTCCGTAAGGTAAACGGGGAGCCTGCCACTTCTCCTCTTCTTTGGATGTGTGTTTTTGGGGGGTTCGACGTAGGCGCACATGAGGTAGTGCTCTATCGCCTTCGCAAGAGCATCCTTTGTAGTCTTCTCTCCAGTCTTCTCCTTCAGCTTCCTGAGCATATCTTCCGGCAATTTGGTCTGGGCGATAATGTACTTTTCCACGATCATCACCTCATCACATTATTATAATCATCACCTAAATATATGTTTCGGCTGACTTGTTCGAAATCCTGCATTCCGGTTTTGAAGGCGTTTTAGAGGGCTGTAAGCGCGTTATTGTAATTTATTTGGTATTTTTATTAATAAATTTAAACAGTGCACCGATAATTCTATAATAAGTTTAAAAAATTGGCATTTCCAGAATAGTATACTGTAAAAAATAAAAATAGCATGCAGATTAAACGTATTTAGCAATCATTTAAACGATCTGTATCTTCCCTCCGCTATACACTCCTCGACTTTCCTTATGAACCTGTTTTCAGATTGCAGCACATGGATTATTGCAGTATCCCCTCTCATTTTTTCAATTCTCGAAACGTACTCCGCTTCATCTTCGTTTCCGTGGTAAAGTATCCATTTCCTGTACTCCGGTACTTCACAGAATGATGCTGAGGTTATTATCTCGACGAGGGCGAAGCTATTCTCTATCACTGCGTCAGCCACCTCGTATTCTATGGCGTACAGCCTTCCTCTGTGGTAGTAAACCGTATCCACATCAAGCACTGCGAGTTTTCTTGCGAAGTCTGAGAAACAGTACTCCTCCGGCTCGTCAATCATCTCAACGACGTGCCTGAAGGAGAACTCCTTCATGAAATCGTCTCCTCGTAGAACTTCTTGACCATTCTCTGATCGAGTAGCAGCTCCTTCTCCTGTAAAACGGCTCTTTCAAGCTTCTTTAACGTGGCGTTTAATGCAAATTCCACACCCCAGCTCTCTCCGGTAACGAAAAACGTTCCCTTGTCACTCGTCAGCTTTAGCCTCACGTGAACGAGGGGCAGACCTCTGAAGTTTTCCTTGTGCCTCTTTACGTAAACGAACAGAACGGCATTTCCAAGGAAGTTCCCGAACTTTCTCATGAACCTCTCAAGGTCCTCCATTAGAGCTTTTCTGTCAAATTCATCAAGAGATATGTCCTTTGTAATTAGCTGAACCTGGAACTCTGCAGGGCTTCTTCTCTTCAGCAGAATTTCGAGCAAATCCTTTTTGATGACTATACCTTCCGGAATCATGTCTCTTACAATTACGACGCTCGAGATGTTGTTCTCGGTCATGAGGTCTATTATCTTTGGCACAGGATCTAATCTGTCTGCAGTTATTACAGGATAGCTCATGACACTCTCCACCATTATCGAGAGAGATCTGTCAACCTTCCCGCCACCCTTTCCAAGTCTGCTCTCTCTCTTTGGTGCTATTACCCTGTCAATTATGTCCTTTCCTGTTACGATTCCAACGACTTTATGATTGTCATCAACAACCACGAGCCTGTCAATTCCGTGATTTCTCATTGTAGCAAGAGCTTTTGCAACACTCTCCCTTTCGTTTATCGTTATAACTTCTGGATTCATGACATCTCTTGCTTTCAGGTTCTCAAATTCGCCCTTTACGGCATTCAGAAAGTCGTTTATGTCTATTGCACCGTAGCCTTCAGAAGTTTTAACAAGAACGAACGGAGTTGAATCCTCCACAAACCTTCTTGCTACCTTCTCAACGCTTAACTCATCTTCGCTAAGAACTCCCGTTTTTATAACAAAATTTTTAACCTTTGTCTCGTGCGGGTTAACCATCACACAGCCTCTCATCAGATCTCTGTCTCTTATAACTCCAATTATTCTGTCACCTTCTCTTACAAGCACGGCACCTTTTCCACTATCCTCGAAAATAGAAACGACTTTTGAAACAGTATCTTCCGCATCAACCACGCTGTAGTCGTACTTTATCAGAGATTTCAGCATCTCGCGTTCGTCCATTCAACCACCTCCTTTCAGATCACTTCGTCGAAATCGACGAAAGTTTCCGGCAACTCATCTTTGTAAGCTTCATCAAGAACTTTTTCATCGATATATATCGGGACGGCAAGCCTGACAGCTATTGCTATGCTGTCGCTCGGCCTTGCGTCAATTTCAACTTCCTGACCGTTCTTTTTTAAAATAAGCCGGGCATAAAAAATGTTGTCGATCATGTCGTCTATAATTACCTTCACTACTTTTGCGTCGAGTCTCCTTATAATCTCAACGAGCAGATCGTGTGTCATGGGGCGGGGAGGAATCTCATTTTTTAATGCAGAATGAATGGCCACAGCTTCAGAAATCCCGATGTATATTGGAAGAATTCTTCCATCTTCCGCCCTTAAAACAACGACGGGCGAAAAGCCAAGAATTCCCCGTTCCGCGTAAACACCAAACACTTCCGCTACAAGTCCCATATATATTAAAACTGGCATGTGCAGGTATTAATAGTTTGCCGGAGAAACAAACAGTCGTGCAGTATGGGGTAAAAATGAACTCTATAAAAATTCAAGGAAAGAGCGGAGGAGTTAGCAACCCCTCAGTTTCTTCAAAACCCATCATCAGGTTCATGTTCTGAATGGCCTGCCCGCTTGCACCCTTTACAAGGTTATCGATTGCGGAAACTGCCACAACTCTCCCCCTATCTTTCTCGAAGAAAAGTGCTATGTCGCAGAAGTTGCTCCCTCTTACCCAGCTGAGCCTGACGTTTTTCTGTAACCTGACGAAAGGTTTGTCCCTGTAAAACTCCTCATACAGCCTTCTAATTTCTTCCTCTCCAGCATCTCTGTTGCAGAATATGTGGGCTGTTGTTAGTATTCCCCTTGAACCGGGATAAACCTGTGGAGTGAAAAAGACGTCACACTTCAACTCCTGAACCATCTCATAGAAGTGTCTGTGTTCGGTTACCTTGTATGGTATTACACTCTCATGCAGGTTCGGATAGTGTGTGAAGTCTGTGGGTTTTGCTCCAGCTCCGGTAATTCCACTCTTGCAGTCGAACACAACTCTCTCTATCAGCCCTTCCTTGGCAAGCGGATATGCTGAGAGTATGCATCCTGTAGGATAACATCCGGGATTCGCTACGAGATTTGCTTTTTTTATTTTCTCTCTATGCACCTCCGGCAGGCCGTAAACGGCTCTAATGTATCCTGTATGTTCGCCATAGACTTTTTCGTAAACTTCTTTTTCAAGTCTGTAGTCTGCTGACAGGTCTATAACCCTGAATCCTGTTTCCACGAGCTCTGGAACGTATTTCATGGCCTCTCCGTGAGGAACTGCCGTAAAAACGACGTCACAGTCCTCAAGATTTTTAATTTCTGGAGAAACGAATGATATGTCATAAAAACCTTTTAGAAATGGAAGAACATCCTCTACAGACTTTCCCTCGTACTTTCTCGAAGTTACTGCCACGACCTCAGCTTTCCTGTGCTGTGCAAGTATTCTGAGAAGCTCTGAGCCTGTGTAACCACTACCTCCAATTATTCCAACCCTGCAATTCATCACCGCTTTTTGCAGTTCGGCCTTTATTACCTTTATTACCTGAAATTATTTCCTGCTCATTTACTGCCTCGTTAACAGTAAACCTTTTTAAATTATGGTTTACTCGAATTCATGCGACGCCTGATGAGGTTAAGTCTGTCAGTCGTGCTTGCAGCTGTAACTGCAATATCTGCCCAGATAAAGTTCAACCTCGGGCCAGTGCCATACACGATGCAGAACTTTGGAATAGTGCTGTCCGGCCTAATTCTTGGAAGGTACGGAGCTCTGGCACAGCTGATATATCTGGGAATGATAGCCGCTGGAATACCTGCGGCGAGCGGGTTTAAAGGAGGAATTGGCGTTTTGTTTGGTTTTACTTCAGGATACCTCTGGATGTTCCCGGTTTCAGCTTTTCTCGTTGGATTGGCGAGAGAGAAGATATGGAAAAAGGGAGATAAAAAAGAACTATTTCTGCTGTGGCTTTCAAGCTGCTTTGCCGTAATTCCCGTTTACCTTGTAGGATTTTACGTGTTTTACAGGTTTGCGACAGGGAGCAGCATCTCACCTCTCCTTATGAAGTACTCCAGAGCTGTTGAGAGAATGTTTGGATTAAATCTGCCAACTTTCTGGATGCTGTTTTTATCAGCAGTCGTAATATTCATACCTCAGGACTACTTCATGGATCACATTCTCGCTGTCCTTGTTTTTGCTTACGTTGACAGGCTGATGAAGGAGAGGGGGATAGAGCTCTGATATTCGTTGATGTGATTTACAGTTATCCGAATGGAAGGACGTTAAAACTGAAGTTTGAGGCTGAGGAGGAGAGGGTATTCCTTGCTGGCAGGACTGGATGTGGAAAAAGCACGCTGCTCAGAATACTTAATGGGCTGATACCTGAATTTTACGGCGGAAAGCTTGAGGGAACCGTTTCTATTTATGGGAGGAGAGGAAATCCCGGTGATGTTTATTTAGTCACCCAGCATCCTGAAGAGCAGATAGTGTGCAATTCAGTCATTGAGGAGGTGGCTTTTTCTCTTGTGCAGAAAGGGGTTGAATGGAGTGAGGCTAGGAGGAGAGCTGAAGAAGCTCTGGAGAAAACGGGAGGAATTTACTTAGCGAACAGAGATACCTCAAATCTATCAGACGGAGAAAAACAGCTTGTCATAGTTAGTGCGGCTATTGCGAGTGAGAGCAAATGTCTTGCCTTTGACGAACCTTTCGCCCACCTTCATCCAAAAATAGCGGAGAAAGTTCTCGATTGCATACTGCATGATGAGAGGACATCCATCGTTTCAGAACACAGGCTCGAACTCTCCGGGAACTTCGACAGAGTTTACTGGATTGGAGATACCAGCAATTCTGGAATGATGATTGGGGAGGTGAAATGCTGTAATTGTGCGCGTATTTGTGATAGGTGTGACGAAGGTAGTGAAGTTATGGGAGTGAGAAAAACGCTTGTAAGGGCTAAAGATGCATCTGTGTTCAGGGGAAAAAAGCTCGTTGCGGATGGAATTAACTTCAGGTTGAGGGAAGGGGAAGTTGCCGCAGTAACCGGTCTGAACGGTTCCGGGAAAACAACGTTGCTCAGGTGTGTGGCTGGACTTGAAAAGAGCAGAGGACTGGAAGTCCGTGGAAAACCGTTCATGTCCTTTCAGTATCCGGGATACACATTGAATTCCGGTAAAGTCGGGGAGGAAGTGCCATACTGGCTGCTGAAAGAGTTCGGCCTCGAGAAATACAGGGATAGACACCCTCACTCGCTCAGCAGCGGGGAGAGGAGAATGCTTTCTGCTTTAAAAGCTTTTAGAGGTAAGGTTATCCTGCTTGACGAACCAACGGCGGGGCTGGACAGAAATTTAAGATTGAATTTTATTCATAAATTAATTTACCTGATAAAGAAAAGTGGTAAGTGTGCGTTGATAGCAACTCATGACATGGAAGTTGCAGAAATGTGTGACTTCTCAATAGCACTTTGACTGTATAAATGATTGTGAGAGGTGCTAGAGTGGAAGGTAGAACAACACTCCTATCGGCGATGCTTCTAACTCTCTCGGTTTACGTATCCTGCTTTTCTCCGTACATCTCCGCTCTTGCAATTCTTCTATGCGTGCTTAGGAACGTCAGATGTTTGAAAGCTCTCCCGACCTTTGCTCCTTTTCTGGGATTTTTTGCTTTATCCTCCTTTTTCCTTGGAGGACTCTATCATTCTCTTGTTATGAGTCTCGCCACTCTTGCAATGCTTGTTTCAGGCACCCTGATAGCGTACATACCGCCATCTGAATTTGCTCTTTCCCTGAGCTGGATTGGATTTCCGGAGTCGTGGGCGATTCAGATAGCTCTTGCCCTCAGAATGTTCAGGATCCTCTGGAAAGATGCCAGAAGGTGCTTCGAAGCTGCAAAATTCGAAAGCAGAGTCCCTCATTTCAGGGCGATGAAGGCTTTTGCATCTGTGTCTGTTCTCAGGAGTGTAGCTCTTGCCGAAACCCTCTACTGCAGAAACTACTCCGGCAGAATACCGGGAGAGCTGAAAAAGCCCGAAATTCCTGACCTTCTTTTTCTGGGTTTATCTGCTTTCGTTCTTTTACTCTCTGCTGCTGAATTTCTTCACATTAAAGTGCTGTAAATTTACCGCTGCAATAAAAATCAGGAATCCAGATTGGTTAAAATGCTACTGCATTACTCAAAAATGACGTCAACTTCACCTGATGCGTTTGAAGCTTCAATTTCAAGGTAACACAGGCCGTCTCTGTGGAATGTTAGCGTTTCCTCTGCAGTGTTACTTCCGTTGAGTCTTTTTTCACACACGATTTCAGTGTTCTCGAAAACCTTTACGTCAATTGCTCCATTCTTCAGTTTGATATTGAGAATGCCTGTTTTTCCTCCTTTTACAATGTACGCCCCGCATTTTCTGTCTCCACTCAGCTGGGAAAAACTGATGTGGATCCCAGTTGAATTTGTGATTGTTACTATACTTGCATTTGGAGATCTCGGCATCATGCTTGTAACTCCAGCTACAAATGCTGCAATGAGCATCAGTCCCACGGCTAGGTATTTACGCATACTTTCTGTGTAATTTGGTGTAACTTATTTTTTTCTCTTTTTTGTATTTTTTATTCTACATCGATTTCGGGAATTTGTGTTTAAAAATTATACTATCCCTGCAATTTTTAGAAGAATAACTTTATTACGATGAATAATAAATTCCATGTGTGGTCAGTAAAGACGTATTTTTATTACTGTTAGAGAATAGTAAAACTAATATATTTCACGATCGTTTATTGTTTTGCGGCTATGCCGGGATGTTTAAAGGCTAAAAAAGCTGAAAAAGCTGAAACACCTGAAAAAAGCGGGAGGGCGGCATCTCCCGTTGTAGGATTTGTTATGATTCTTGCCATAGTAGCCATGTTCATGGCTATGGCCCAGAGTCAGCTTCTTCCTGCATGGAACAAACAGGTTGAGGCTGAAAGTTTCAATAAACTTGCCTCTGAAGTATCCAAAATTCCCGAAATTCTGACCTCTCAGACATCCTCTACCACTTTAAAGCTTGATGTTGGTGTTGTTTACCCCAAGTATCCTCTCCTCGTCAACCCCCCACCAGTCGCCGGATACGTGGAATTCCTGCCGGAAAACGTAACTATAAACGGGACTGTGGCTGGGACAGGAAGCTGGTATAACCGCTCGTTTAGAACGAGTGCGATAGTCATTCATCCAAATTACCTTTACTCTCCAGACAGATCACTCGTTTATGAGTACACCGGTGTGTTTGAAAACTGGAGCAGTGGATACACATCCGTACTCGTAAATCAAACGGCATTTTCAAAAACGACGGTTGTATTGCCATTGCTGAACACGAGCGATAGAATCGTTTCAGGAACGACAATTCCGCTTTACTTCTACCTTGTGGGAAAGAGCTATGGAATTTCTCTTGAAAATCTGAGCCTAACTCTTGAAGTCAGAAATACTGGAGAGCTATCTTACTGGGACAGAGTGCTGAAAACGACTTACGGAATTTCGAATGTGAGTATAACTGGAAATAAGATAAAAGTTTACATTGGAACTGCAACTCTTTACACACCTTCCTGGAGTGTAAGCTCTCAGAAAACAAATCCAAAAATCGTTAAAACGATATCCAAAGTTCTTCCTCTGAACAATCCTGTTTACGTAGATGTTGGTGGTGTAACTCCTGTCAGTGTCGTTGTTCTTGATCAGTTTGGAAACGTGTATCCCGGTGTGGAGGTAAACGCGACTGTGAGTTACGGCAGCACGTATGTGAGTGTCTATCCATCATACCTCTCTACAAACCTGAATGGCGAGGCAACTTTTTACGTGAAGGGTTTGAGTGCCGGAAATGCTACTGTGGAGTTTTACGCTGGAAACAGGAGTGCTAACGTTACAGTTCACGTCCTTGCCCAGCCAGTTCCGACGGCGACACCCGTCCCGGCATTCGTGAAGTTCGTGCCCAATAGAAATAACCTGACTCTCATAAGTTATAGCACAGCTACATATAACTATTCAGGTTTGCTGAACGCGACAGTACAGGTGTTGGATGCAAGTGGCAATCCAGTCAGGGGTGTGCCTGTTACGATTTCCCTGAATGTCCTTTATTACAAGGGCGGCGGTGGTAGCTTTCTTATTGGCTCTACGACTGCCTACACAACTACCCTGATAACTGACAGCACCGGTACTGTGTATTTAAGAGAGGCCAAAGTATCCGTGCCTTTGTATTACGGTGTGCCTTACAAGTACGCTTACACGCAGCTATCTGCAAGCTGTTCGGGAATTACAACCTCATACACAAACACGACTTCCATTGGTGGATACTGGGGTGGGATTCCAGTAAATTCTGTTACACTGCCGTACACAATTAACTATCCGTAAACTGAAGAAACTGCGTATTTAACTGAATAATCTGACGACAAGTGGTGTTATAAACGTCTCTATCAGTGCAGCCACAAACAGCAGTGGTACGACGTTTTTTAAACACGCTTTTATGGCCATTTTAAAGTCTTCACCAAAGTTGACTTTCTCTCCTCTAACTTTTTTCAGAAATCTCATACCGAGCCAAGTCCCATAACTGCATGCGAGTAGAATTGCGGGAATCTCTATTACTCCGTGAGGTATCAGGTACAGGAGGGCAGTTGTGTAGCCAATTTGCTGACCCTTTACGCAGTAAACAACTCCCACTATGTACCCGTTTATTGCCACGAAACATACTGGAAATATACCTGCAAAAGTCCCGGCAACTGTGGAAATCAGAGCTTTTATGGAATTGTTGGCAAAGATGAGCAGAAAAATTAGCAGAGGGGACAGTTTCTTTACAAAAGCAAACTCCCTTGAAAGTGTTTCGACCTGAGTGACTGCGGCTGGTGGATTGTTCAGAGATGTGTAGTATCCGGCGAAAGCTGAAACGAAAAACACGATGAGCATTAGCAAGTAATGTTTCCACAGACCATCGAACTTCCCTTCTTTCATATTAACTCTTGTACGGCATGACTTATCTGTTTTCCTGCAATTTTTTCCTGCCAGAAGCAAATCAAAAACTAAACCTGAAATGTCATCCTCAGCGCATCCCTCAGTCCCGGAGCAAGACCGAGGACTATGAGCACGAATTTTACGAAGTTTACAAGGTCTTTACTCTCCTCAACCGAATCAAGAAGGTATAGCACGGCTGAAAACACTACAATTTTCAGGGGAAGCATTATCCAAGGGCCGAAAATCGAGATAAGTAATCTCGGGATAACGTGCATCTCCCAGTATCCGAGGAATGAAATTCCAAGGAAAGTTGCACTTCCATCAAGCATCTGGGAGAAGAATACGGCACAGCTCAGTTTGTTGAACATTCTTCTGCAGAACTTCGATGTAACAGCACAGTATATGAGAAGAAATGCTGCAGCCATGGCCAGAGCTGCTGGCAGCACCCACCAGTTCACAACCCTTAGATGTGTGAACAGGAACAGAAGTGTTGCTACAGCCAGAATGGCTCCAAAAGCTCCGTAATGTACCCAGTAATTTTCTCTTCTGAAATGCAATGCGAGCAGGAAGGTGGGGAAAGCTATGGCGAACACTACCATGTATATGAACGGGGACATGAAGAGGTAGCAGACAGGTGGCGCTATGAATCCTGCATCCTCAACCACCCTTATGGAGGAGCCAAACACTATGTACGGTATGTTTCCAGCAACGAAGTACTCGTCAAACCTGACTCTGTATTTTACGAGAGTCTTGTAAACTGCCACGCAGGAGAGAGCAAGCAATATCACCCATGTGGCGGAGTTGACGGGATTGTATCCAGTTTTGTAAACCATGGAGTTTATGTAGTACTTTTTTATGAATTCCCAGAGAGTGTTTGAAATCGTGTGTAAATCCATGCCTCAGGTGACTCGCTAACGGTTTTAACGTTTTCCCCCGATTGATTTTTATTTCCTGCTGTTATCTTCCAGTCAGTTCTGCGGGGGATTCAAAATGTCCAGAGAGGTAAAACAGGCCAGAACAGAGCTGACGAACGATTCAGAGAGTAAAAGGAAGGTGAAGGTAAAAGTAAAAATTGAAAGACCGAGGGGTACGAGGGACTTTTTACCTCAGGAAATGGAAAAAAGGAGAGCTGTAGAGAGAATAATGAGAGAAATTGCTGAGAGTTACGGTTATAGAGAAGTGCTTACGCCAACTTTCGAGCACCTTGAGCTCTTCACTATCAAGTCGGGTGAGGGGATTGTTGAGGAGATATACGCGTTCAAGGACAAGGGCGGTAGAGATCTTGCATTAAGGCCCGAACTGACAGCACCTGTAATGAGAATGTTCGTCAACGAATGCAGTGTTATGCCAAGACCTCTCAGATTTTACTATTTTGCCAACTGTTTTAGGTATGAAAGGCCTCAGAGGGGAAGATACAGGGAATTCTGGCAGTTTGGTGTTGAATTAATAGGATCTGACAGGCCAAAAGCTGATGCTGAAGTTATAACTCTTGCTTACAGAATTCTTGAGAAACTGGGGCTGGATTTTAAACTTCACATAGGGCATGTAGGAATTCTTAGAAAGCTGCTGAGCGGGGTTGAAGAAGATACAGCTTCCAGAATTTTCAGGTTTATAGACAAGGGGCAGATGGATGAGCTGAGAAACCTGATGGTCAGTGAAGGTATGGAGGAGCTTTACGAAAAAATAGCTGAGCTTACAAGCATCAAGGGTGGCTTGGATGTACTTGAAAAAGTTGAGGAATTTGAAGAGGGTGTGAAGTCCGATCTGGACTATCTGAGGGAGGTCTGTGAGCTTCTCGATTGCAGTGGAGTCAGCTATACGGTTGACATGAGCATAGTCAGGGGGCTGGACTACTATACCGGAATAGTGTTCGAGGCTTATGCAGAGGGGCTTGGAGCCCAGAAGCAGGTTTGTGGAGGTGGGAGTTACAGGCTTGCCCACCTTTTTGGAGGTGAAGATGTACCATCGACGGGATTTGCAATAGGTTTTGACAGGGTTATGGAAGTTTGCAGGATCTCGCAGAAGAGAAAACTGAAAGTTAGTGTGGTGGATGCAAACTGTCCAAAGGAAGCTATAAGGCTGGCCGAAAAGTTAAGGATGGAAACAAACTGTGTCGTTGTTACGGATGTTATGGGAAGGAACCTGAAAAAACAGCTGGGCTACAGTAATGCTGATTTTGTTGTGATAGTTGGTAAGAAAGAAATAGAAGGCGGTTACTACTCACTTAAGGACATGAAAACTGGGGAGCAGAAAAGGCTGAGTTTTGAAGAACTCGTTAGATTTTTGAATGAGAGACAGGAGGAATGAGAAGTTGGAGGAGAGATGAATGAAAGTGAGAAAAATTCTGCTCGTGATTCTTATACTGGCAATGCTTTTTTCCGGATGCTCCCAGAAATCTCATCAGATTAAGAATGCATACACCACATCTAAAAATTTGAGCAGTGAGAATTTAACGGCTATGGGCATAGCAAGAAAGGTAAAATCTCTTTACGAATCGGCAAAAACTGTAAAGGGATTCGAACATCTGGTTGTGGTCAGTAACGGAAAAACTTTTGTGGATGACGTGCTTTTTGTGATAAAAAAGCCGGATAAAATATGGATGTACGATTTAACGCACAATGCCTATCTTGTATCCAACGGCACTTACACGTGGATATACGATAAGGGCAAGAATACGGTTACTGTAGAGAAATCCAGGCCAAGTCATCCTCCCGACTACGCGAGGTACATTGAGGGTCTGGGAGACGTTTTCAACGTTAGCTATTCCGGCACGAAAAACGTGAGCGGCATCAGATGTTACGTCCTCAGACTGACACCAAATGGCTCTACAAACACTGAAGTCTATGGATACATGTACGTTACGCCTGAATACAAGGTCTCTGAATTGTATTTCAGACTTGAAAACACGGTTTACGACATGAAATTCCTTAACGTTACATACAACGCCAGCATTAACGACAGCCTGTTCAGCTTTAAGATTCCCAAGAATGCAAAAGTTTACAGGGTAATTGAAAAGCTGAAAATAGGATGTTACACCAATATAAGCGAGGCACAGAAGTACCTCCCGTTTAAACTCCTATTACCCGAATACACTGCAGGTTACAAGTTCCAGAGAGTCTGCCTTTACGGAGCAAAAGCTCTGCTTGAATACGTTAACGGAGCAAACGAGATGCTTGTAATGGAAACAGTTGTACCGCTGGCTTACCCTTCGTCAGCCAGAAACGTTAGCATCGGTAACCTGACAGCCCACGTCTGGTCTAAAGAGGGAAGGACACACGTGGTTTTCTCAGTTAACGGCGTTTACATTGAGGTCTCCTCTCCAATGAATGTCAGTGAAACGTTGAAGGTCTGTGAGTCTATAATATAAAATATCAATATGTCTTTTTTATCCTTTTATCTATCTTAATTAACTTTTCCTTAAATTAACTTTTCAGCCAAGCAAAAACGCCCGGTAAATCTGCACATATGTAGCTCAGCCTGATCATTATGGCGAACACCGTAGCTTTTGCCGGATTGATGCCGAGAGCGTAGAGTACGAGAACAGTCCCGGTTTCCATAACACCCAGCCCTGCTGGAGTAATTGGTACGAATGTAAGCGCGGAAAGCAGGGGTTGCAGGAGGAAGTAAACGTAAAAGGGAAATATAACGTCACACGCCTTCCCGACAAAAAACCACTGCAATCCAACGATGACCCAGCCCAGCAGACATAGAGCCAGAATTTGTACGGCGTACTTTCTTGTTTCAATCCCCGATCTTACAGTGTTGCTGAGTATGTTTCCGATTTTGTCCGTTAAACCAAACCTGTCCATTACCCTGAATGCAAAGCTGGGAGTTACGCTTTTTAAGAACTCAAGAGGCTTCTCGTGCCACATGAATGCAAGTATTACCCCACCTACTGCAACGACTATCAGACCTGCCCACGGTCTGGAAAATCCAAGAACAATTATTGCCAGACTCGCTCCAACACCCTTGACAACGAAATCTATTCCCTGAGGTGCGACCACAGCAGCCATACCGTCGGAAACGGGAATCCCACACCTGTCAAGCAGCTTTGCCATGGAAACGTAACCACTTCTGCCGGGAGTTACATCTCCAGCAACCATTCCACCAAGATTGGCCAGAAAAACGCATGAGAAGCGCGGATTATATCCCATTTTTTTCAGCAGGTAGTAGACCCTGTAAGCAAGTATTACGTTCAGCAAATCGTACATCAAAACAGACAGGGCAAACATTTCCAGATTTACCTTTTTCAGGTTGGCTATGTCTCCCTTTACGCTGTACAGAAGGGCGAGCAGTATAGCCAGCCCGATTGCTCCCTGAACTATCCTGAGTTTTGGAATCTTTCCTTTCACCTCGCTCACCGGTGTGCCTTGATTTGACTATGATTTGACTGCGATTTAACTACACTGCTCGAAACGGAAAAGAGTTTAATACTGTTTCTGTAAAGAGCAGCGATGGTCGATGTTTCAATAGTACTCCCAGCTTACAACGAGGCCAGAAACATCGAGAGGGCTGTTAAGGCAGTAATAGAAACGATGGACAGAACAGGTTACGATTACGAGGTAATAATCGCTGAAGACGGCTCTACCGATGGGACGGATAAAATAGCAAGCAGGCTTGCAGACGGAAAAAAGGTGATACACCTGCACTCTGATCAGAGGCTTGGGAGAGGGAAGGCATTAAACAGAGCTTTCACGAAAGCAAGGGGGAAGGTGGTGGCATTTCTTGATGTCGATCTCTCAACTGACATGGCTCACCTGCCCGAGCTTATTGATGCTGCCTTCAGGTATGGGATAGCGGTGGGTTCAAGATTGAAAAAGGAGAGCAAAACTGAAAGACCCATAAAAAGAGATTTTCCCTCCAAAGTTTACAATTTTCTTGTAAGATTATTATTAAATTCAAAGGTTTCTGATCATCAATGTGGGTTTAAAGCTTTTAAAAAGGACATAATAACCAGAATTCTTCCCCTCGTCAAAGACAACCACTGGTTCTGGGATACGGAGGTGCTTGTTATTGCACAGAGGCTTGGTTACAGTGTTTACGAAATACCGGTAAGGTGGAAGCAGGGAGAGGAGACGAGGGTCAGTGTTGCCAAGGATAGTATGTACATGTTTAAATGCCTGCTGAAGATGTGGTGGAGAAGTGTAAGAAAAGATCTAAGGGATTAAAATAAGTTGAACTGAAGATTAAAACTTGCAAAAAATGATCGGAGCAAAAATACTGCATTCAGATTGCCCGAGTTTCTGGACGTGCAGGTTTTAGAGAAGTGTTTTTATACGAATTAATAACTAATAACACTCATGGCACCAGAACTTACCCTCAAGGTCAATCAGGCTTATCCAAGTGATTCGGGTAGAGGAATAGCCCGTCTCGATCCAGATGCAATGATAAGACTTCAAATCTCTCCGGGAGATATAATCGAAATAGAAGGCAAAAGAAAAACAGTTGCCAAGGTCTGGAGGGCTCCAAAGAGAGACTGGGGAAGAGACATAATAAGAATTGACAGGTTCATTAGAGAAAATGCTGGCGTAAGTGTTGGCGACACTGTTAAAGTTAGAAAGACAAGCTATCAGCCTGCAAAAGTCGTTATAATTGCTCCTCTGAGAAAAATGGACTTCAGAGTTTACGGAATGGACGTTGGTGATTATCTGAAACATCAGCTTTTGAAGAGACCGGTAATTGAAGGAGATCTGATTCCAATAATTGGAGCTCCAGCCCTTGCAGGTTTTGGAAAGTACGGGCAGAATCAGGCCCTCCTTTTCGTGGCAGTTAAAACGGAGCCAAAGGGTGTTGTGATAATAGACGAGACAACGAGAGTAATATACAGGGACAGGCCTGCTAAGGGATTCGAGAGGCTTGGCAAGGGTGGAGTGACTTATGAAGACATAGGCGGTCTGAAATCTGAGCTGCAGAAGGTTAGAGAGATCATAGAGCTCCCTCTCCGCTATCCAGAGCTCTTCCAGAGGCTTGGAATCGATCCGCCAAAGGGCGTATTGCTCTACGGCCCACCCGGCACAGGAAAAACACTGATTGCAAAGGCTGTTGCCAACGAGATAGGTGCAAGCTATTACACAATAAACGGTCCGGAGATAATGAGCAAGTTTTACGGAGAGTCCGAGCAGAGACTCAGGGAGATATTTGAAGAAGCGAAGGAGAACGCACCTTCGATAATATTCATAGATGAAATCGATTCCATAGCTCCAAGAAGAGAGGACGTAACGGGAGAGGTCGAGAGGAGAGTCGTTGCCCAGCTTTTGACCCTGATGGATGGTCTGGAGGAGAGAGGGCAGGTAATAGTCATAGGTGCAACCAACAGAATAGATGCAGTCGATCCGGCTTTGAGAAGACCGGGAAGGTTCGACAGGGAAATAGAGATAGGTGTACCGGACAGAGAAGGGAGATTCGAGATTCTGCAGATTCACACGAGGAACATGCCTCTTGAACCAGAGTACAGAAGGGAATTCGTTCTGCCGGCTTTGCACGCTCTGAAGAAGTCCCTTGAAGAGGATGGAAAGGATGCTGAGAAGATAGTACTCGCTATTGAGGAAGTTGAAGACGCTGAAAAGGAAGAAGAAATCAGAACATGCATAGAAAAACTTGTTCCGGAGGACATGAGGAGTGAGCTCGATAGAAACATCGTTAAAGCCATGTTACAGACCATAGCAGATCAGACTCACGGTTTTGTTGGAGCTGACATAGAGGCTCTCTGCAAGGAAGCTGCAATGGTTGCTCTGAGGAGATATCTGCCCAAGATTGACCTGAACAGCGAAGAACTGCCAGCAGACCTTCTTGAATCAATAAGGGTTACGATGGACGACTTCAAGGAGGCAATGAAGGGTATAGAGCCATCTGCAATGAGAGAAGTGCTTGTCGAGATACCGAAGGTTAGCTGGGAGGATGTTGGCGGGCTGGAGGACATAAAGAGAGAAGTGATAGAGGCTGTAGAGTGGCCTCTGAAGTATCCGGAGAAGTTCAAGAAGTTCGGCATAAGACCGCCAAAGGGCGTATTGCTCTACGGCCCACCCGGCACAGGAAAAACACTGATTGCTAAAGCTGTTGCCAACGAGAGCAACGCGAACTTCATAAGCGTCAAGGGAAGCGAACTCCTCAGCAAGTGGCTTGGAGAGAGTGAAAAAGCCGTGAGAAAGATATTCAGAAAGGCAAGACAGGTAGCTCCATGTATAATATTCTTCGACGAGATTGATGCAATAGCACCGGTTAGAGGATTCGAAGAGGGTACGAGGGCTGTGGAGAGAGTTGTAAATCAGCTGCTGACTGAGATGGATGGACTGGAAGATCTTGAAGGAGTTATGGTCATAGGTGCAACGAACAGGCCGGATATGCTCGATCCAGCATTGCTCAGACCGGGAAGATTTGACAGGCTCGTTTACGTCAGACCTCCGGACAAGAAGAGCAGACTTGCAATATTCCGCATACACACGAGAAACATGCCGCTCAGGGGAGTTGATTTGATGGAGCTTGCAGAGCTTACTGAAGGTTACGTTGGAGCAGATATTGAAGCTGTCTGCAGAGAGGCAGTAATGCTTGCGATGAGAGAGAACATTGACGCTGAGTACGTTGAGAGAAGACATTTCATGGAGGCTCTGAAGAAAGTGAAGCCAAGCATAACGGACTCCATGATGTCATTCTACGAGAGGTTTGAGGAGAAATCCAAGCAGGAGAGGGCAAAGGTTACAGCGAAGGGGATAATCGGGTACGGGTAATTGTTTTTTCTTTATTTTGTTTTTGTGTTTTTGTTTAAATCTCTTGATTTTGTTTAAGTTCTTTTGAATTCTAATATTTTACAATTTTGTGATTGTTTATAAAATCCTGATAAGGTTGGCAAAGAAGGTTGACAAACTCAGAAAAGTTATTAATTTCCCGTTTTAAGTCTGTTCATGGTCAGAGTTCTCGTAGTAGATGCTGGCGGTAGGGGAAACGCGATAGCTCACGCATTTTCAAGAAGTGAAAAAGTTGATGAAGTTTACGTAACTCCGGGAAACGCTGGTAGCGAGTTTTTCCCAAAGTGCAGACAGATCAGCGATGCAAAGTCAATAAGAGACATTGATGGGATTGTCAGAGCTGCAAAAAATTTGGATGCTGACATCGTTTTCGTAGGTCCGGAAGAACCTCTCAGTCTGGGACTCGTTGACAGGCTTGAGGAGGAGGGAATTCCTGCTTTTGGACCGAAAAAAGAGCAGACTTTAATTGAGGCAAGTAAGTGCTGGGCTAAAGACTTTCTCTCCAAAATTGGCGTTCCTGTTCCTGAATACAGGAATTTTGACGACCCTGAGAAAGCCAAGGAGTACGTTAGAGAGCAGTTTGAAGCTGGCAGAAAAGTTGTGGTAAAGGCAGATGGACTGGCAGCGGGTAAAGGTGTTTACGTTTGCGACAGTGCTGAGGAGGCTGTTAATGCAGTGGATGAAATAATGGTGAAGAAAAAGTTCGGAGAGGCGGGAAACAGGATTGTTGTTGAGGAGAGACTCTACGGAATAGAGGTTGCCTTTACTGCTGTTACGGACGGGAAGACTGTAAAGCCATTTAGTCATGCCAAGGACTACAAGAGAGCCTTTGATCCTGACGATCTGGAAGGTATGAGAAACTTCTACATGGGTGTCAGAAAGAAGTACCTGACCATGGAGCAGGCCAGAGAGCTGTTTGAGAAAGGAATGCTGATAAATCCAAACACAGGTGGTATGGGTGCCGTAAGCCCCCATCCATCCGTAACCGGAGAAATTGAAGAAAAAATAATGGATCTCGTTGTAAAACCAATAATCAAGAACTACGACTTCAGGGGCATTCTGTATCCTGTCATAATGCTTGTCGATGAGGGTGGAGAGCTGATACCAAAGGTTCTTGAAGTCAACGTAAGGGAGTGCGATCCCGGAGCTGAGGCAAAACTGCCAAGACTGGAGAGTGACATTTACGAGATATCCATGGCTGCTGTTAATGGAGAACTTGAGGATGTTGAGGTTAGGTTTGACAGCAGCTGCTGTGTCGCTGTCTGTGCCGTTAGCGGGGCGATGAAGGGCAGGGAAGGATTTAAACCCGGATATCCGGGAGACCACTACACAAATCAGCCCATAGAGGGTCTGGATGAGGCCATGAAAGAGGCCATAATTTATGCTAACGGAATTGCAAGGTGTGATTCTGGATACTGCACGACCGGTGGCAGAGTTCTTACAGTTGTTGGGAAGGCGGGAGATTGCAATGAGGCAAGGAATAAAGCATACTCCGCACTATCAAAGATATCCTTCCCCGGAATGAGGTTCAGGAATACGATAGGGCTTGACGTTCCAGATTAGCTTTCTATATATTTTTCGTTATTTTTTAATTAATTTAAATAAAAATAACGATTTTAAATCACTAAGTCAGATTGAATGGAGTGCAAGTGTGTGGTTTAATTGATAAACTATAAGCAAATAAATTCGAGAAAAACGGTGTTACTCCGGTTAAACTCTATAAAGAAGTGGGCAAAAGGCTTTTAATTGGTTGACTCAAATTTCTTCACTATGGAAATAAGGAAGCTCCAGCTCATTGGGGGCTCAAGTTACATGGTGAGCCTGCCCAAGAGCTGGATAGCTGCAAACTCTCTGAAGAAAGGAGACGAACTCATTCTTCACGTTGACGTTAATCACATTCGCATTCACCCGAAGAACGTTAACAGCTCGACAAAAGGCAGAATAAAGTTATCTCGATGCGATTACAGCTTTCTAAGGAGATTTATACATTCTCTCTACATTCAGGGACTTGATGAGATAGTTGTGGAGGGAGATTTCAACAGCTGTTCCATCACGAGGGTCAGCGATATAGCGAGAAACCTGATGGGAATGGAAATAATTGATGCAAGAGAGGATAGAATCGTTCTGAAGTGCATAGCAGAAGCGAGTCTGGATGAGGTAATGAACAGGTTTGCTCAGATAGTTTCGAACATGTTTCAGCTCGTCAAAAGAGGATTGAAAAAGAGAGATTCGAGGGAGTTCAAGGACATAATAAAACTTGAGAGGGATGCTGACAGGCTTTACATGCTCGCAGTTAGGAAGATGAACAAGATGCTCAGGGAATTCTCATGTCCTACCAACTGGGATGAACTAAGGTTTGTGCTCGGCGTGAGAACAGTCTCCAAGCACATGGAAGATATAGCAGATCTTGTTTACAGCTTCTCAACAAAAGCATCAGCAAATCCTGAGGGATTTTCCACATACATACCTGACGTTACAGAGGCTAAAAGGCTGTTCGAGAACGCTTACAGGTCTTACGTGGACAGCGATGTCGCTCTTGCTGAGGAAACAATTCACGCCGCTGAACAGCTTCAAAAAGTTGCAAGTGGTGAGATGCTGTGTATATCCATGCAGATAAGGGGTATTGGGGAGATAGCGTTTAATAAGGCCGTCAGGGAAGCGACGATTTTTGAATAATCCTTCTTCTGCTGGATGAGTTTTTTAGTTGATTGTAGAGTTTTTGAAATGGCACATCAGTAATAAAATAAAAACAATATATCAATATAGGAAAGCTCAGAACTCAATACCCTCATCACAGTTACCTCAGAGGGGTCCATTCATCATCGCTCAAATCAGAAATCAAAAGCTGGAAAGATAACTCTTGCGACACTTTTTTAACTCAGCGGGACAAGTAGTGGCATGAGCAAAGTCGTGCTCTCGTACTCTGGTGGGCTGGATACAACCGTATGCATCCCCCTGCTAAAGGAAAGGTACGGTTTTGACGAAGTGGTTACAGTTACAGTTGACATCGGTCAGCCAAGAAGTGATATTGAGGAGGCTGAAAGAAAGGGCAATCTTTATGCTGATAAACATTACACTGTTGATGCAAGAAAAGATTACGTTAAAGCTCTCTTTCAGTTAATAAAAGCAAATGGTTGTTATGAAGGATACGTGCTTGGAACAGCTTTAGCGAGACCGATAATTGCAGAAAAAATAGTTGAAGTGGCAAGGAAGGAAAAAGCTGAAGCGATAGCCCACGGATGCACGGGAAAGGGAAACGATCAGCTCAGATTTGAAAACATATTCCACCAGTACGGTTTTAAGGTGGTAGCTCCCATGAGGGAGCTTAACCTGACGAGAGAGTGGGAGATAGACTACGCTCAGAAACACGGTATAGAGGTACCAGTTACAAAAGAAAAACCATACAGCATTGATGAAAACCTCTGGAGCAGGAGTGTTGAGGGTGGAAAGCTTGAAGATCCTTCCTTCATACCCCCGGAGGATATATACGAGTGGACTGCAGGGTGGGATAAAGCGAAAGATGAACCTGAAATAATCAAAATTGGGTTTGATAGAGGAATACCAACATCAGTAAACGACGTGAAGATGGATGGTTTTGAGCTGATAGAAAAGCTGAACGAGATTGCTGGCAGTCATGGGGTAGGCAGAACCGACATGATGGAGGACAGAGTTCTCGGTTTCAAGGCGAGGGAGAACTACGAGCACCCGGCAGCAACGGTTCTTGTAACGGCACACTACGACCTTGAAAGACTCGTTCTCACAAGAAGGGAGCTGAAGTTCAAGAAGATAGTGGAAGAGGAGTGGGCTGAACTCGTTTACTACGGTTTGACGAATGATCCGCTGTTTGACGATCTGAACGCTTTCATAGATAAGACTCAGGAAAGAGTAACCGGATGGGTTAAAGTCAGGCTGTTTAAAGGCAGTGTCATGCCTGTGGCGAGGGACTCTCCGTATTCCCTATACAGGGAAGAGCTCGTTTCTTTTGACAGGCAGGGTATAGATCAGAAGTACGCTGAGGGTTATTCAGTGTTCCACGGCATACAGGGGAGGATTTACAGGAGGTTGTTTGATAACTGATAAGACTGATAAGTTTTGAAAGTTTTGATAAGTTTTATTAACTACCTATTTTGAAAATTATTTTAATGGGTCAACGGCTGTAAGATCTAGCAAACAAAACAAATATATAAAAAAACTACACAAAAACTACTCTATACCCAGGCTCTTCAGAATTGTCGAAATGTCAACATAGTGCTCCACTATTTCTCTGAACCTCTTCAACTTCTTCTCTCCCCTTATCCTCACTCTTCCAAAAGCCCTTCCAAGCTTTTCCGCAGTTGTGAGTGTGTCTTCCTTTACAAGTATTATCGGCACTCCATACTTTTCAGCCATGCCAAGTATTGTGG
>CAZUMR010000005.1:0-10373 GCA_964622075.1 uncultured archaeon
TATCTTACCGACACCTCTATCTTTTCTGAATTTTAGTCCTTCACCAAGTATTTCGTTTCTCCTCTTTTCATGATTTTGAATTTTCAATATCTTATCTGGCGGATCGTGCAAAAACGCCCTGATTTTGTTTTTCCAGAATTCGTCGTTCATTTTTTGAACACCTCTGGCCAAATTTTTTCGGCTTCAATATCTTCTAAAAATTTATCCAAATCACTCCAATTTACCTTTACTTTCGGATGGTACGGATCAGTTTTAAAAATAATAATTTTCAAAAAAGTTTCGTTGTTAGTCTTTACAACACCAACATGCATGGGAGAAATTCTACGATATTTTCTTTTATTTGCCCTTGGGAGACCAAAAATATAATTTTCAAATCCGTAGTTAATATTTGAATACGATTTAAATTTATTTTCGAAATGGTCAAGCAATGATTCCGGTCTACTTGGCTCGTCACTTTTGTAATAAATATCTTTGACGCCATTATTTTTATACCAAACATAGATACCAGCGCAATTTGGGATCAATGCTGAATATCTGCAACAATCACTAAAAACTGGATTTGGTTTAAAATTAAGCTTATTAGCTAAATCACGTATAATTTTATTTGTAGCTTTAATTATTTTACTAATTGTCCCATTAATTTTTCGACAGAAATCGTTTTTATCTTTAAAATCATAAGAAACATTGACATTAGGTTTGAAATTCTCATAATTTATCGCATTAATTTTGATGGATCCAGCACCTCTGGTGTGTCTAAAACCAATAGAACCTAAAGTAAAAAGCGTATATAACGAATAAAACGCTAATTCAAGTAAATCATTATTATATGATTCTATACAAACCTTAAATTTACCTTCTATAGCGTTACTTTTTAATCGTTCAATGGTTTTTTTGGTTATTCGATCTTTACGCCAGACCATTGGTAATGGGGATTTACTGTATTTTAAATTATCAATTTTAAGTTCAACAACAACCCTGCTTCTCCCACCAGTGCTCCCAAACACGTAATCCTCAACCTTCTTCAACCCAGCAACATCATCTCCGAAGTAATTCCCCGCCAAAGCCCTGAACCACCACCTCATCAAACCCTTGATCGAAGAAGCCCTTATCTCCGCCTGACTCTGATCCTGATCCGCACCTCGCATGAAAATTGGCGTAATAGCTTCAACTTCAAATTCAGCTTTATGCATGCCTGCTATTGAAGCACAAACTATTATTTAAATTTACTGTTGTTGCACACCTCAATCTGGTTGTCATACTGTAAAAATTGTATTACACCAAAGCATGAATAAAAATTTTAAAGTAATCGACTTGAGAAAGGTTATGGCCACACTAATCAGCGCAGTGGGTACAAGTCCAATGGTCGTCAGCGAAATAATAGACGAGCTGAAAAAACGGGGCACACAAATTGATAAGGTAGTGCTCCTTGTCACACAATCTCCTGAGATAAACACTGCTTTTTACGCCCTCGCTCTTGATCTGAAATGGAATTACGGAATAAAAATTGAAAGAATCGATCTTCCATTTGAAGATGTCAAATCACAGGAAGATCATGACGCATTCGTGAGAATTGCAAGAGAAGTCATAGAACGGGAGAAGAGCAAAGATAGAGTAATAGTTTCTGTAGCCGGCGGGAGAAAAACGATGAGTGTTGGTATGTATAAGGCAGGAATCGAGGCCGGAGTTGAGGAAATCTACCACATAATCGCTGAGGAGATTCCGGGCACACATGCTGGCCCTCTATCTCTGCTCAGAGAGTACGCAACAGCAAGTCTGGAGGAAATCTATGAAGGAAAGATTGAACCACCGGAATCGTTGAAATCCCGAATTTATGAGGAGTTTCACAAACCCCTGACTCTGCATCTGATAAGGGTATGATAGGTTGCTGGCTATTTACAGGCTTTTTACAGGCTGTGAAAATGAAGAACTGCAGGAGTGTATGGCAGTGTAAAAAGCATAATAATAAAAAATTAAGCACCGAACTTCTCCATCCTGTCTATTAGGTCAAGAGCGATCCTGAACAGGTCCATGCCTCTTATCCTGCACAGCCCGCCTTTCCACGCCTTCAGCTCCGAGAACTCATCTACATCGTCAACTCTCACACCCTCGTGCACTATCACCACAGGCACAGGATCTCCAGTGTGTTCTCTGACAGTTACGGGTGTGGAGTGATCTGCTGTGACTATCAAACATACCTCTCCAAAATCAAGATCCAAAAGCGGCTTTATTGCCTTATCAACTCTCTCTATAAACTCTTTCTTGCCCTCGAAATCTCCATCGTGGCTGAGCTCGTCAGTGGCTTTTATGTGCAGCAAAACAAAGTCGTAGTCTTCAAGAGCTTTTAAAGTGGCCTTTACCTTGTTTTCAAGGTTTGTATTCCTGTTTCCGGTTGCACCCTCAACATCCGGCACATAACCTTTAAGCAGTTTACCTATTCCCTTTATCAGCGTCGTTCCGGCAATTACAGCAAGCTTCATGCCGTGCATTTCCTCAAAACTCGGTATGTGCGGGCACTTCCCTGCCCCCCTCAGCAAAACTGCATTTGCCTTTGGTAAGCCTTTTTTCGCCCTCTCCTCATTCAGGGGGTGTTTTTCAAGAATTCTGTGAGCCTGTTCCATGAATGAATTGACGATCTCTGCTGTCCTCTTTGCCTCCTCGCTGTCGTCAAGAGGTACGCATCTCCTGACTTTCTCTCCAACCTTGTGCGGATCTGTATCACCAATCCTGTCTGAAAGTCCCTCTCCTCTTAAAACGAGTGCACCTCTGTGACCGCTTCCCCTCCTGAATATGAACTCGACATTAAACTCACTCAAATCGACGCCCTCGTTTATGGCCTTTTCAAGCTCGTCCGTATCACTGATTCTTCCCGCCCTTCTATCAACCACAACCTTGTCGAAAACACTCTCTCCTTCACCCTCTACAGTCCCGAAATTCACCCTGAAGGCAACGTCTCCCGGTTTTACCTCCACACCCGTTCCTGCAGCCTCTATGGGCCCTCTTCCCGTGTAGTATTTGTACGGGTCATATCCAAGCAGAGAAAGGTGTCCAGTATCGCTTCCCGGTCTTATTCCTGGAGAGATCGTATCCATAATCCCGTTTATACCTGTTTTTGCAAGTCTGTTCAGATTTGGTTTTTCAGCCTCGCTTAAAGGAGTTTTTCCGTTTACTGGCCTGTCACCCAGCCCATCCAGAACGACAAGAAGAACTTTACCCATAGCAGGAATTGATCGGCAAGCTTTAAATGGTTTTTCTCAGTATCTTTTACTGTTTTGTTAAATCAGACGTTAAATCAGGTTGACTCCAATCCTTCTCTCTATTTCAATTCCAAATTCCTCTGTTGTGTGCCCCGTTTTCATAGTTTTGACTATTTTCAGGTATCTGCCATCTTTCTTCATTCTTAAGCTTATGACATTGCAGCAGAGCTGCTGTATTGCCACTTCAAAAGACCGGGAGTGCATACCTCTTACGGCGTTTATAATTCCGACAGCAGAGTTCAGTCTTGCGGCTTTTTTCATCTTCTGGAGGAGATCGTATGCTCTTCTCTCACCATAAACAAAAGCTATGGAGGATATTGAATCAAAAACAAACCTTTTGCAGATTTTAATTTCTTTCTCCACTATATCCTTTAAACCTTCAAAAGTATATTCTTCAGCTGAAAATATGTTTACGAATTTTAAAATTCCTCTCGATTCGTACTTTTTTATATTCCAGCCAAGAGATTCCATGTTTTCCTTTATATCCTCCGGCTGGTGGTCTATACAGAAGTAAACACTTCTTATCCCGAGTTCTGCTTGCTTGTATATGAATTGCTGACAGAGAACAGATTTGCCTGTGCCAACATCGCCGAGTAAGAGAACAAGAGATGGAACTGGGATGCCACCGTAAAACGCATCATCTAACCTTTCTACGCCAGTCGTTGCCCTTTCTGTGAAGTTCCTTTCCATCATCATTATCACTCTAATTATTTTGACAATCACAGATATATAGTTTTTTATTCGTCGAGTTCCGGCAACTTTTGATTGAGCATCACCATGCCTCTGCAGGCGGTAAAAATTTTGAAAAGCCCTGAAGAAGCTGAAGTGGTGTTCGAAAGTGGCTGAGACTAAGGCAAAGGTCGAGTACGTAACTCACCCTCTGATAAGAGAAAACACTGTTGAGAGGAGAGCGTATCAGATATCCATAGCTGCGACCGCTCTCATGTACAACACCCTTGTAATCCTCCCTACGGGTCTTGGAAAGACAACAATAGCTCTGCTCGTTATAGCCTCAAGACTTTTAAATGAGGGTGGAAAAGCACTTGTTCTCGCTCCAACAAAACCTCTTGTTGAACAGCACGCTTCATTTTTCAGGAGAACGATGAAACTCAAAGAGGAAGAAATTGTTGCATTAAGTGGTGAGATTAGACCTGAAAAGAGAGTTGAAATCTGGAGCAGGGCCAGACTTGTTATCTCAACTCCACAGGTTATAGAGAACGATCTGCTTGCTGATAGAATAAGTCTTGAGGATGTCGTGCATGTAACGTTTGATGAGGCTCACAGAGCTGTCGGAGATTACGCTTACGTTTACATAGCTGATGAGTACTTTAAGCAGGCAAGGAAACCTCTCGTTCTGGGAATGACTGCAAGTCCGGGGAGTGATATAGAGAGAATAAAGGAAGTAATCCGCAATCTGAGGATAGAAGCCATAGAAATCAGAACGGAAAATGACGATGATGTTAGACCATACGTTCACGGCAGAAAGGTGGAGTGGATAAAAGTCGAAATGCCAAAGGAGCTGAAGGAAATAAGAGATCTGATAAACAAAGCAATGGAAAGAAGACTGAAAAAACTCGAAAAACTTGGAATAAAGGCTGGGGGACTTGCAAAAAAAGAACTTCTCTCACTTCAGGAAAGCTTGCAGGCTCAAGCTGCTGAAACGGGAGAAGAAGAGCTGTTTGAGGCTGTGTCTGTTCTCGCTGAAGTTCTGAAACTTTACCACGGGCTTGAACTTGTTGAGACCGAGGGGGTTGAAGCCCTTAAGGAGTATCTGAAAAAACTTGTTAATGAGGCACACTCTGTTGGAGGAAGTAAGGCTGCAAAAAACATAGTTAACGATCCAATCTTTAAAGAAATTCTGAAAAAAGTCTCCACCTGCAGGGTTGAACATCCAAAGCTTGAGAAGCTTGTAGAAGTTGTGAAAGACCAGCTCAGGAAGAATCCCGATTCGAGGATAATTGTGTTTACAAACTACAGAGATACGGCTGAAACTATAGCTGAGAGGTTGAAGAGGGAAGGAATAAGGGCGGAAAGATTTGTAGGGCAGGCGAAAAGGGGAGAGAAGAAGGGAATGACACAGAAAGAACAGATAGAAACGCTTGAAAAATTCAGGAACGGTGAGATACAGGTTCTTGTAGCCACATCAGTTGGTGAGGAAGGGCTTGACATACCGAGCACTGATCTTGTCGTGTTTTATGAGGCGGTACCGTCTGAGATAAGGGCGATACAGAGGAAGGGAAGAACCGGAAGGGCGAGAGAAGGCAGAATTGTTGTTTTGATAACAAAAGGGACGAGAGATGAGGCATACTACTGGGCAAGCGTCAGGAAAGAGAGAGCAATGTACGCCAAGCTTTACGAGCTTAGAGAGGAACTGATGAAAAGGGTCGCTGGCAAGAATTGGTTTTCAAGGAGCTCTGCAGTAGATGAAAGTAAGACTGAGCAAATTACAGAAGTCGAAATTATTGGTGAGAAAAGAAAAGAGGAAAAGAAGGAAACAGGTGAAGTAAAAGAGGGAGAAAAAGAAAAGGAGCAGGCGAAAAAGTTTGCTGGAGTTAAAATTTACGTAGATTCAAGAGAAGCTCAATCAGGAATAGCAAAGAAATTGAAGGAAATGGGTGTTGAAGTGGAAATGAAAGCTCTCAGCGTTGCTGATTACGTTCTGAGCGATAGGGTTGCTGTGGAAAGAAAAACGGACAGGGACTTTGTTGAGTCAATAGTAAAAAAAGACAGAGATCTTTTTAACCAGCTTGCAAGGCTGAAATCTGCCTATTCAAGACCTCTTCTGATAATAGAAGGAGAAAACCTGTACAGAATAAATCCGACAGCCGTCAGAGGAGCTATAGCTGCAATAACAGTTGATTTTGGAATACCCGTTATATGGACGAGAAATTCTGATGAGACTGCTGAGTATCTGGCGATAATTGCAAGGAGGGAACAGGTGATTAAAAAGAGGAAGCCTGCTCTGCATGACGGCAAGACAAAGAAGACTTTGAAAGAAATGCAGGAATACGTTGTCTCTTCCCTGTCCAATGTGGGGCCAGTAACTGCAAAGAACCTTCTCGATTACTTCCAGACTGTGGAGAGAATAGTTACTGCTAAAGAGGACGAGCTGACGAAGGTTCCAAACGTTGGTTTGAAGACGGCGAGGAGAATAAGAAAACTCGTAACAACTCCATACAGTAAGGCAGGGAATGTTTTTGAGGATTCTGACTGATCTGGTTGCCTGAGCTGGTTTGTTTGAGTACATTCTGAGGCTTGGAAGTCTTTGTAGGTTTTTGGTAAACTTGCTTGTGAGATATCAAAAATTTTTAAGCGGACCCGGCGGGATTTGAACCCGCGATCCCCGGCTTAGAAGGCCGGTGCTTTATCCATGCTAAGCCACGGGCCCTCTAAAACTTGCAGCCGCTCTTGGAATTTAAATGTTGTCCCATGGCTGTGTGGTAATTATGGTTGTACATATTGTAGTTGTAGTAGTGTAATTTATGTTATGGTAGTATATTTAAAACATTATAATTTTAAAGAATCTACATTTTAATATCGGGAGTTGTATATCTTTTAAAGATTCTGTGGCGAAAAATTTTATATTCTCAAGTCAAGCGGCAGCAGTATGTTTGCCGTCGGGAAAAGGTGGTCTCGTATAGCTTTCATGTTATTTACCTTTACTGTGCTGTTTTCACCCGCTGTATCCGGTTTAGCGAGAGCTTATTTGGGTGCACTTTCAGCATCGACACAACAGGCAAGTGTGTCTAAAAATTTTTCATGGCTGTATTATAACACGAACACGTCTGTAAAAATAACTGTCAGCAGTCCCGTGGCTTTTAAAGGTTCTGCCGTATTCGTATTTGTTGCATCTGGCCTAAGCAAATCTCTGCATCCACAGCCTTTTCCTCTGCCCAGCTTACGTATAGTTAATTTGCAGGTTAATGTAACTTCTGCTTCTGTTACGTATAGAGACATATATTCTTCACGCATTATTAATGTGACACCCGAAGTGGTAAAATTGCCTGCGGCTGCAATCACCCCACGTGTACCTTCTAATGCTGTTTATACTGTGGTTATAGTTCCTCTAAAAAATAATACTGCCACAAAAAGCATCAATTTAACAGCAGTCATTAAAGTCCAGAGAAATAGTGAACTTATGTATCCTGGGATGGCGGGTTTTGTATGCTATTTCTTTAACGTGAGTTATTCGGTACCACTTCTCACAGACCCCAACTTCTCTCCAATAGCTGTTTCATTTGCACAATCGGAAGTAAATGTTTCTGAACGGCTTACACCGGACAATATTGATCTGGTTGCTTACAATAGTACACTCTTCAAACTTTACGAGGTAAAACTCAGCACTCCGGTAAGATACAACACAAACGTAATACCCAATGTGATAGAGTATGGTTATGGAACGACGTTTACTCTTAATGTGACAAATTATCTGTTTTCAGAAACCGGAGTAACTGTCGAACTGAAGAACCTTGAGACCGGTAATGTTTTTACTGTTGGTAGCATACCTAAAGGCCAGCAACACAGAACCTTTACCGTTACAGGACTAACTGATGGATGTTATTCTCTGATAATAGCGTCCAGCAATTTGACCTCCAGTGTTGTATGGAACGTTTCTTCGTTATTTCTAGGTAATGCACCACCGCAGATAATTTGCATACGCAACCTTTTCTGTAATCCTTTTCCAACCATTTCAATAAACCTCAGTAACCCTAGAAAACCGATAGCTCTTGGTGATGCAGCGTACTTTATTGTTAACATAACTGGCCTTACAAATGAGCCATATGCAAACTTTACACTGGAAGGCCCATTCAGCAGTCCAGTAATGTTCAGGGTCAGGTATGGTGGCAGTTTTGGTATAGTACACTACATAAAGATCGATACATCTAACCTTGCAGTGTACGTTGATGGAAAGAATGTGTTGACTCCAAACATCGCAGGCAAGCCAGGTGTGTGGAAGCTTACGGTTACATGCCTTGATTCTGTAAGCAATGTTACATTCAGAGTAGAGGACGTTAGCGTCTCTGCCAGCCTTCCATCAAGCATGGTCCTCGGACAGTCTATAACAATCCACGGAACTACTAACCTTGCCGAGTCCAAATCAGTCTACGACATCTACGGCAAGAACAACATCAGCGTGACGATTACATCACCTACAGGAAATGTGGTGTACACGGCAAAGAACATACTCGTTAAGTCAGATGGCACATGGGAGGCCGTCAACTCATTCAAACCAGCTCTCAGCTGGGAGACTGGAACATACAAGGTAACAGTCTACGCCTACGCCGCACCCGGACAGGATGACACTGAAACGTACTACATAACCGTAAACAACCCGACAATCACAATCAACCTCAACAGCCAGTACTACAGAGGTGAGAAGCTCAGACTCGAAGGTTCAAGCGACCTTGGTGCCGGAGCACACATACAGATAACGATCTACAACGCTGTGTTTAACGGAGAAGCTCTCCTCGTAACCGACGTAAAGTCCAAGCAGATAGCTGGCCACATATCGGGAGACAACCAGATCATAGACGTTTACACATCCTCTGACGGTAGCTGGCAGACCGGAGACCTCTACATCAACCCGAACGCATCGAGAACAACCTACACAGTTGTAGCAAGACTGCTTGACGAAAACGGCAATCCTGTTGACGGTGTGAGTGCAACTGGCACAATAAACGTTGTCAAGCCAACACTCACAGCAAAGCTCAGCACACCAAACGTCGTTGATGGTGAGAAAGTCACTCTCAGCGGTACAAGCCCAATAAGCACACTCGTCCTGTTCACGGATGAGAGGTTTGTCTTCGATAATGTGCCTCAGCTACCAGCCGACTCTGGTAATATAAACCAGGGAATGGTCATAAAGACGATTGCTGGAGGAGACACGTTCAAAGTTACGCTCACAGTCTGCAAGAACGCAAGACCAGACACGTACACACTCTACGTCATAGCTTCACCTGACAAAACCACATACGACCTGGCTAAGGATCCATACGTACAGCTGACAGTCACAGTCATAAAGGCTGGTGTTATGTGGGCACCAGACACATTCACAGTCACCCAGGGATCTGCCAAGAAGCTCTTCATCAAAGTTAACGCCAAGCCAGATGACGTTGTGTTCGTTGGATACTCACTCAAAGGACACGGTGTTGACATAACAAGGAACGCCAACGTAAACGATGGCAACAGTGTTACTTTCGGCTCAAACAACGGATTTACAAAGTGGAACGAAACTGCCAACGGCACATACTACATGTTCGCAACGATCTATCCGTACTACGACAAGGTTAACAAGAAGCTTGTCTCTGACTTTACACCTAACGACAAGCTCCTGCCAGTTGGCTTGTATGAAATGACACTCCACGTTTACACCAGAGATCCTGACACTGGCAGCTTCACAGAAACCCAGACAATACCGATAACACTTGATGTCCAGCCAGTTAAGATGACAGTCACCTGCCCGAGCGAGGTTGTTAAGGGCGAGCCAATCAACGTTACAATCCACGAGAACAGAGTCAACTGCAACCAGTACGACCACATCTACGTTGTCATGGACCTCGGTACAAAGCTCAGAAAGTACATGAGCATAGCTCTCAACAAGACAGGCTACGCAACAGTCAGCATACCAACTGGCGATATAACTCCGGGCACATACAAGATCTACGTTAGAGACACGATGGGCACATTCATAGCGAGTGGTAACATACAGACTGTGGATGACTTCATAACTGAGCTCTACAACCTCTCACCAAGCTCCGGCTACGCCAAGGCATTCAAGGCTGATGATGACAAGCTTGTGGTCAAGACAGTAAAGATCCTCGCAAGCTCTGAGGAGCTCACACCAACTCCAACTCCAACTGCCACGCCAACCCCGACACCTACTCCAACACCAACCCCAACTCCAACACCCACGCCAACACCTACTCCAACCCCAACCCCGACACCAACCCCAACCACAACTGCTACACCAACACCAACCCCAACACCTAAGAAGAAGACTCCAGGCTTTGAGGCAGTGTTCGCCATTGCCGGACTTGTCGCAGTGGCATACCTGCTGAGAAGGAGGGAGCTCTAAAGTTTGATTTTTAAATTTTTTAATTTTTATTTTAACTTGCTCTT
>CAZUMR010000006.1:0-38604 GCA_964622075.1 uncultured archaeon
AGTGGAAGGAGACAGTGAGGAGGAAGTTTACGAATATGCACTTTACGACTGGCTAAACGAGCTGCTTTACTGCTTTGATGCGGAACACTTTGCACCCAGAGAGTGTGAGGTAAAGGCAGAGTGGATTGAAAAAGACTTGCCAAAAAAGCTCAGAGTTGCGGGAAGGTTGAAGGGAGGAAAGCTGAGAAGTGAGGCGGTAAAGGTTGAGCCAAAAGCTGTAACTCTCCATAACTTCAGAGTTGAGAGGTGTGACGGATTAAAGGCCTTCGTCGTTTTTGACATTTAGTCAACCTTACACATTTACAAATACAGATACGATCACAAGATAAACGTAAACCAAACTGAAAAACAAAAAACGGAAACTGTCAATCTCCAAAGGTTATCACGGGAGCCGTTGCTATTCTCCTTGCACCCAGCTCTCTGAGTTTAGGTTTCAGGAACTTTACCTTTGCCCTGTCAAGAATTATGTGCATTGCCACTCCTCCGCCTGCAAGGGTGGATATCGTTGGATTAAACCCTTCTTTTACAAGGAATTCTTTTATTGGCTGTATGTTCTCTTCGTCCGGAACGTTAAACAGCAGGCTTACAAGGTTTCTTGAGGACAAAACTTCTCTGATGTCTGTTATCAGATTGTCCATCAACTTTTTCTTTTCAGGATCTGAATAGGAGTCCCTGTTTGCTATGAAAACAGAGTATACCGGATCTTTAAAGACGTCAATTATCCTGCAACCGTTCTCCCTAAGTGTAGTTCCAAATTCCGTAACCTCAAGTATCAGGTCTGCCTCTGGCTGCGGAGGGAGCAGAGCTGCTTCAGTTTTACCAATCGGATCAAAAACGACTGCATTTATGCCGACTGTTTCAGCGTACTTTCTCGCAAGCTCGGGGAATTCAGAGGCAAACATGACCTTTCTATCTCCAACCACCTGTTTGAAGTCCTCTATTGTTTTGACGTCGGGATAAACTTCCTCACTCACTGCAACAACAAGTTTGGTTGGCCTCAGGGGGAGTTTCTCAACAACAACCACATTGCTGAGGTCGTACCTCAGTTTTGAGTTCTCAAGTATGTCCTCCCCAGTAAATCCAGCGTCACCTCTACCCATCATCACGTAGAATGGCATTATCTGTGGCCTGACTTGTTTAAACACTATTTCAGGGTGATCGACACTGATCATGTAACCTCTCTTGCTCTTGTGCAGCTTATACCCTGCCTCAACGAGCGAGTCCCATACAGGCCTTTCAAGGTGACCGTCAGGGAAGTAAACCTTTATCATGGTTCTCCACCCATTCGGGAGGGGTATTTAGCTTTTTCCGGTTTCAGATATGGAGTTCGCCATGCCTGTAAAACATGCCTGTCCACTCAGTATAGCCAAAAACAAAAAAGCAAAAAATCAAGAAAGTCAGATCAGCCCTCAGATCAGTCCAGCTTCCCTGGCAAATGTGGCTGCATGTTCAGCCTGACTCATTGTCCTTGCCTCAAGCACATTCACAGGTACTTTTCTGAACACTTCCCTGTGCATTCTGACTGCCTCTTCCGGAGGTTTTGTGAGAAGACTGACTACGATTATAACTCCAAGAGTTATGAAGAAGTTCACAAAGAACACAGGTATTCCTGCAAGCTTTGCACCTATAACTCCAAATATGCCCGGTGCTTTTGCGTTGAAAGCCCATCCGTATATTTTTGCCTCAAGTATTACCTCAGATATCAGTCCGTAGGCCATTCCAACTATTCCTGCTTCCTTTGTAACCCTGCTCCACCACAGGCTCAGGAAGAGAATTGGCCCAAATCCCACTGCCAGACCGCCCCACGCAGTTGCAACAACATCGTAAACGATCTTGCTACCGCTTATAGCAAGGTAAACTGCAATTACTGTAAGTGTTGTAACAACAACTCTCCCGAGGTTAACCATCGCACTCTCTCCAAGCTCTATACCGAATACCTTGTGCAGTATGTCCCTTGCAACTGCTGAAGAGGCAACAAGAAGCTGGGAATCGGCAGTTGACATTATTGCCGCAAGTATTCCCGCTATCACAAATCCTGCCAGCCATCCGGGCATCAGAGCCATTGCCATTGCTGGTATTATTTTTTCAGGATCCTTGATGTGCACAATTCCAGCTTTAGCAAGTGCAAACCCAAGGAAGCCTGAGAAGAAAGCTCCCCACAGAACAATTATTGTCCATATGCCACTTATGAAAATACCGGGTCTCCTCAGTTTTCTCGGATCTTCAACGCTCATGTACCTTGTGACTATGTGAGGCTGCCCGAGGTATCCCACTATCCACGAAGCGTAACCTATTGCAAAAACTATCGCTGCCAGGCCAGTTTTACCGCCAAAGGGATCGAGGTGCGATGGACTGGCAGCCATCATTATTGCTGTTGCCCTATCAAATCCACCGATTGCATTTATTGCAAGTACTGGCATCACTATCAGCGTGGCAAGCATGAACATTGCCTGAACAACATCCGTCCATACAACTGCAAAGAAGCCACCCATGAGAACGTAGATCATGACGACGACTGCTGTTACAATTATACCCTCGTTAACACTTATGCCAAAAGCCTGGGAAAGAGCCTTTCCACCAGCAGCGTACTGGGCTGAGACATAGACAGTCATGAACACAAGAATTATCATCGCTCCAAGAATTCTGATCAGCTTTGTGTTGTCTCTCAGCCTCGCCTCAAGGTAGTCCGGGACTGTTATTGCCCTGAACTTTCCGGTGTATATTCTGAGTCTCGGCCCTATGAAAACGTAATCCGCAAGAGTTCCAAACAGGCATCCTATTGCCGCCCAGAATGCTCCGAGTCCAGCCTTAAAAGCCTGTCCCGGATAACCGAGCATCAGCCATCCGCTGAAGTCACTTGCCTTATCACTCAGTGCAGCTGCAAGCACGGCCACCTTTCTTCCACCCACGAAATACTGGTCTTCATTTTCGGTGTACCTGTTCGCCCAGATTCCTATGGCCATCAGAATTATCAGGTAAACAATTATCCCGGCTAGTACTCCTTCCACGGTATCACCTCAGATCATCTTTTCATCGTACCCAAGCACGTCATCATCGACGTAGTACTCCTTGCCCGTTATCTTGTCCCAGAACCCGTAAACGAGCATCACTATTATCGCCAGAAACGTCGGCACCAACAGGAGAGCCCATGCTTCAGCACTCAGTCCCATCATATCCCCTCCGTGTCATTTTTTGTCAAACACTTCAACCGAAGTTAAGCCTGGCAAAAAAACAGAGTATATAGAGGTTACTGAGTGTGGTCGAAAAACGTTCGGTCGAAAACGTTAAATTCGTTATGATTTGTCATGCATAACGGTGGTTGCATGTCCAAGGCAAAACTTGCTCTGGTTCTGCTGTGCATAGTTGTTCTGGCAGGAGTCATAGCTGGATGTACGCAGACAAAGACAAAGGTGCAGATGCAAACTGCAGTGCATACGAACGAAAACAGAAATGCAGGACAGGAGAAGCTAGTAGTATTCCACGCCGGGAGTTTAACCAAGCCAATGCAAAAGTTTTCCCGGATGTTTGAAGAAAAGTACGGAGTCAGAGTTTACTGCGAAGCCGCTGGAAGCGCTGCCACAATAAGGAAAGTCGTGGATTTGCACAGAAAGGCGGATGTCGTTGCCTCTGCAGATTACTCTCTGATTCCAAAAATGATGTATCCCAAGTACGCAAACTGGACGATACTCTTTGCAAGAAACGAAATAGTGATAGTTTACACGAATAAAAGCAGGTACGCAAACGAAATAAATTCCTCGAACTGGTACAGGATCCTTGAAAAACCAGACGTGAGAATAGGATTTTCCAATCCAAACGATGATCCCTGTGGGTATAGAGCCCAGATGGTCATGGAGCTTGCAAGCCTTTACTATCACCAGCCCATTTACAGAAAACTTGTAGAGGACAACAGCAACATGAAGTTCGTTTACGAGAACGGAACGTATGTGCTAAAGATGCCCCCGACAACACAGCTGAAGATAAACACAAGCAAGATAAAGATGAGAAGCATGGAAATGTCCCTGATAAGTTTGCTGCAGAGTGGTGATGTCGATTACGTCTTCCTGTACAAGAGCGTTGCAAAGCAGTTCGGTTTCAGGTATGTAGAATTGCCTCCACAAATAAATCTTGGAGAGAAGAAGTACGCAAAAGATTACGCAAAGGTGGAGGTCGTGCTGGCAAACGGCAAGGCTGTTAGAGGAAAGCCCATAGTTTACGGGCTGACTATTCCGAAAAACGCACCTCACAGGGAACTTGCAGTCAAGTTCGTTGAAATGATACTTAAAAATCCACAGGTATTCAAAGAGCTTGGACAGGATCCAATCACACCACCCCTCGTGGATAACTACAGCTCTCTTCCAAACGCTCTTAAGCCTCTTGTAAGGCCGATGAAAGGTGAGTAGCCGTGAAATCGTATTTTAAAATTTTTCTTTTTATAATTTCTGCATTCACAGTTTTTGCTGTTGCTCTGCCAGTAATGGCACTGATAGGCACACAGCTCCCGGATATGAGACTGTTTCTGAAAACAGCAATGAGCAGAGATGTATGGAGTGTTATAGTCCTGACGTATTTCGCAGCCCTAACTTCAACGGCAATTGCAGTTTTGTTCGGGACACCTCTCGCATACGTTCTCGCGAGATACGAATTCTACGGAAAGAGGATAATAGAGAGTCTGATGGATCTGCCGGCTGTTATACCTCACACGGTAGCCGGGATTGCCCTGCTTTCAGTCCTCGGCAGCTCCGGAATTATAGGAAGATTTTCACCCGTACAGTTTGTTGATGCATTTCCCGGGGTTGTTGCTGCGATGACTTTCGTCTCGTTCCCCATATTTCTGAACAATGCAAGGGAAGGTTTTGCGAAAGTGGATAGAAGACTTGAGGCCGTGGCAAGAACGCTCGGAGCATCACACTCAAGAGCGTTTTTTTCCGTGACGTTACCTCTCTCAGCAAGAAACATAGCTGCCGGGGCTATAGTTGCATGGGCAAGAGCTGTGAGTGAGTTCGGGGCGATAGTTGTAATCGCCTACTACCCGCTTGTAGCGTCAACCCTCATATACGACAGGTATCTAAGCGAAGGTCTGAAGGCTGCCGAGCCAGTAGCCGTCCTGCTGATTTTGCTAACAATGCTCGTATTCTCAGTACTGAGGTTTGCGTTCTGGAGAGAAAACGGGAATCCTTAACTTCCTTAACTGTTTTCACCCCCAACCCATCATCCCCAGTCAGGCAAACTTAATAACAAAAGCAGAAGAGAAAATGAGCAATGGAGTTCGAATTTAAAGTGAGGGTGTGGCTGGAAAAGGATGGGAAACCGGTTATAGGCAAGGGGGGTGCTGAAATTCTGAAAGCTATAGAAAAGCATTCCTCTCTTTCCAAGGCTGCAAGGGAGCTTGGAATGTCCTACAGATTTGCCTGGATGTACATAAACAGGATGGAAAGTGCAAGTGGAATTAAAGTCGTGAAGAGGGAGAGAGGAGGAAGGGAAGGTGGCAGAATGATTCTGACTGAGGAGGGAAAAAAGCTACTTGAAATTTATGAGAGAGCGGAAAAGGCAGTCGAAGAGAAACTGAAAGAGGTTGCAGAAGTTCTGCAGAATGAAGGGTAGATGGCATAGAAGTGCGCGATAGAGTCACGAATTAATAAAATAAAACAATAAAATCGCTCAAATGGTTGAAGTTGTTAAATTTACTCCTTCTTCACAAGCACGATCTCTATAGTCGAAACGTTGACACTTCTGCCCTCGGAAACCAGCTCCTCAGTGTCAATTTTGATGTCCTTAACGTCAACGTTTGGCATGAATCTGTTTCTGACGATCTCTGCCACGTCAACGGCTCTGCTGATAGCCTTACCTCTTGCTTTTATGACCACTTCGCTTGCTCCTTCGTTGAACTGGGTCAACACGGCAAGCACATAGTTCATTACGGGCTTGTTTCCGACGTAGACTACACGCTCCTCTGCCATTTCTGACCACCTCCTATCGTGGGAGAAAAGGACGGGTTATTTAAATTTAGCTCTCGCCCTCAGCTCTCGCCCCGCCGTTTTGGTCGATTAATCGGTCGATCAACCATAGCAATCATCGCAAATCAATCATCGCAAATCCTAAACCTTTAAAACCCTGTACTCTGTTGAATGAACGACGTTTTTTACATCTTCTTTAATTTCGCAACCTCTCGTAACAGGGTGCTTTGGTGCGTACGGGCACGTATCATTGCTTTTAACAGAGAGTTCATACGTGCCTATCCTCCTCGCAATTTCCACTATCTCAACCTTGTCCAGTCCAATCAGAGGTCTTATCACAGGCAGACTTACAAGAGACTCCTCAGACTTCATGTTGAGCAGAGTCTGGCTGGCTACTTGTCCCAGAGAATCACCGGTGATTATGATATCGCACCCAAAATCCATACACACTCTCTCGGCAAACAGCAGCATGGAGGCCTTGCAGTAAACGCACGTTTGCTTCTCCGGAAAATCCACTTCCTTCAGCCTGCTCATCAGCTCATCGTGGTCAGCCACAACAAGGGTCAGTTTTGCAGACTTCTGAGGCTTTAAAGTTCTGAGTATTTCCATCAAAATATCTGTATTGCCCCTGTCGAAGTGAAGAAAGGTGAGATCGCACTTTTTCATCATCAGGTAGCTTGAAACTGGAGAGTCTATTCCGGTGGAGATCAATGATACGGCTCTCAATCAGAGCACCTCCCTTAGATCACTCCAAGTATTTTCAGGGCAAACACATAACATGCAGTCCCGGCAACATCCATGAACGACGCAATTATCGGTATTCCAACGTTATCAGGATCTATGCCTTTCTTAAATGAGAGGATTGAGAAGTAGTAGGCCATGGCATCGATTATGAACATTATAAGCTGTCCAGCAACGAGAGTCACAAGAACCATCCTCGGTAGAGAGATTGTGGGTATATGCAGCAGAATGTTCACGGTATATCCAAAAACGCCAACCATCGTGAACATAAAAGCGGCAACCGCATGCATAACGGCAAATGTATAGAAGACGTCCCTATCTGGCCTTGCTTTTGGTTCGAGAAGACCAAGATGCAGCAGCGAAGAAAAGCGAGCAGCAAGGATTCCTCCCATGGCTCCACCGTCTTCAAGAAAAGCAGGAACGAGTGTCAGCAATCCGGCAGTAGCTATGAACTTGTCAAGCTTATCTCCAAGAATTGTTCCTGATCCAAAGTCCAAGGCCACACATATCGCAAGTATTGGCATGCTCTCAAGAACTATCTTCTTGCTGACCTCAGACTTCATGCTTGTAAGGAGGAAGGCAAAGATTACGGCTATTGCAAAGAGAGCCAGAGTTTTCTCGTGAAAGTTCGTTTTTACGACAAACAGTGTTGCTGCAAACAGTACCGGTAGGGTTATCATGTCCCCGAAAAGCGTAACAATTGGAATTGTCGTGTGATCCGGATTCCATCCCCACCTGAAACTTCCGACAGCAAGCAAAACAGTTGCTGGTATCAGAATGCCTGCTGAAACGAAAGCCGTTATCTCCGCAACAAGTATAAGGTTTACAGTTGTCAGGAGGAAGTTTTTGTTTATCCCGAGAAAGTAAGCTATGGATGAAGCTGCCACGCCATCCACAACACCAAAGAGCATGAGCAGCAGGAGAGACGAGAGCACGTTATCGTTCAGCAGTGGACTTGGTCTGAACGATGGAGACAAACGTCCTGTGTGGAGGTAAGAGCTCAATCTCGAACCAAGGGAAGAGAAAACGTTTCCCCTGAGCCCTGCACTTGGAGGTATCAGAATTATCAGAGCTGGCACAAGTAAGAAAATTGAGGAAGAGTGCCCCATAACGAGACCGGTAATGAGGTCTCCAACTGTGCAGAGGAACAAAGCAACCAGACATTCCTTAACGTCTCTCGCACTCGGCCTCGTGGAGAGGGGCAACGTCTCATCTCCATCTCCTTTATCTGAGCTTCTTTTCTATGTCCATGGCCTTTTTAAGAGTTGTAAGAAACATCAGAAATACTAAGGCCATAACCACCATTACTGCCTCGAACACAGCCACAAAGTCGCTCAATATCCCACCTCCAGTTCCCTCTCTATTTCAGACAGCCTGACATCCACAATCATGTAAGACACATACATCAGCAGAAAAGCCAGAATCATTGGACCAAGAGCTCTTCCAACGTTAAAGCCAATCTGGAGTGAGCTCGTGGTTGGATGAAGAGAGAAAAAGAGCTTTGTAGAAAGATAGCTCAGGGGTATTGTTGCGTAACACAGTATGGCAAGAACTGAAGAAACCTTGGCTTTTTCAGCTGGCTCTTCTATCGAGGCTCTTATAGCAAAGTAAGCGGCGTAAGCAGCCCACAGAATCAAAACAGTTGTCTCTCTCGGATCCCAGTTCCAGTAAGCCCCCCAAGCAGCCTTGGCCCAGATCGAGCCACTTATAAGGGCTGCTGTTATCATAAAAAATCCTGCCTTAGCAGATGACACAGAGATAATGTCGTATTTTTCCTCCCTCTTAACCAGATACGCTATGGACATCACAAGCGTGACAGTAAATGCCGTGTAAGCGGTTATAGCAGAAGGCAGATGGAAGAACAGTATTCTGTAGTTGTTGTGAAGTATCGGCTCTACAGCTGGTGGCAGAACTACAAGTCCCACGTAAGAGCCGTAAGTAAACAGTGCAAACGCAACGACCATGGGGATCAGAGCTTTTTTCATGGCCGGGAATTCGGGTTAGAACGTAAATAATTTTTGCCGCCCCAGTTTATGCCATTCAGAAGATAGTAAAAGGATCAGAAAGTAGCTGAAAACAGGAAGAAACAAGAAGAATAAAAAAGAAAATTATTCAGTTTAACACTCGTCGTGAGAGATTGCCTCGTTCGGGCAGCTCTCAACGCATGAACAGCAAACAGAGCAGTTCTCCATGTTTACAGGTACAGATTTTCCTTCATCGTTCAGCTCAAAAACGTCCTCAGGACAGACAGATATGCACTCGCCACACCCATCGCACTTGTCGTGATCAACAACTATGTTCACCATACCTGTACCACCTCCAAGCTTACGAACACAGAGCGGATTTAAACTTTTTGATTCATAGATTTCGAAAAAACAAAAAACAAAAGAAAAAATTTAACCTTCAGCCCTCCTCTTCTCGTACTCCTCGATGTATCTTGGAGTTGCGTAGTACGTTGTCGAACCGGAAGACCAGTAAGCTGCCTTTCCTTCCTCTATCAGATCCATGACGATCTTCTGAACGACTTTCTTGTTCATCCTGAGGACTTTGGCAAGGTCTTTTATTTTCCATGTTTTCTGGTCAAGCTTTTCGAGGACTTTCTGCTTGTCCTCCTCGGTGTATGTGATTTCGGCCATATGTATCACCAGTGATAATTATCCGATCCCCTGAATATATAGTTTTACCACCTGAACTGTGTTCCAACTCTGTAAGACGCGTACATGAACGGTGGTACTCTGAAGTCGTCTATGAGGTGCCAGGAGAACTCAAGTCCGGCAAGGTCGAAGAATCTCTCCCAGCCGATCCTCTCTATGAACTCCACCATTCTCTCGTGCTTCTTAGCGTTGTTGGCCCATGCCATGAAGATCTTCTTGACATGTTCAACAAGGGTTGGCCACCTTGGTGGCTCGTTCGGCACCCACGGAACGACGACTTTCGAGAGCTCTGGTGGGTGTCTTGCGTCAGACACCTTACCAGCACACAGAATGGCAGCTCCATCGTTCTCCGGGTCGAACAGTGGCATTCCCGGACACATTGTGTAACAGTTTCCACAGTACATGCACTTTTCTCCATCGACCTCAAGTGTCTTCTCCTTGGCCTTTACCTTTATAGCAGCAGTTGGACAGGCAGCAGCGGTGGATGGCAGCTCACACATCCTCCTTACTGCATCGTCATCTACGAGCGGTGGAGTCCTGTGGATACCGACTATGGAGATGTCAGATGCGTGGACAGCTCCACACATGTTTGCACAGCATGCGAGGGATATTCTGCAAAGACCGGGCAGTTTCATGTCAACGAAGTACTCGTAGAGTTCATCCATGATTGCCTTAACAATACCGGAAGCGTCAATAGCTGGGGTGTGGCAGTGGATCCATCCCTGGGTGTGTATGATGTTTGTAAGTCCGTATTTGCCTCTTGGCGTGTCCCAGGTACCACCGCACGGGAATCCAGTTCTCTCCTGAACCTCCTTTATGAGGTCGTCAATCTTGCTCTCGTCGGTAAGGATGAATTCTACGTTGTTCCTGCTCGTCCACCTGAGGTATCCATCACAGTACTTGTCAGCTATGTCACAGAGCTCTCTTACGGTGTAGATGCTTACAAGTCTTGGAGTACCGAATCTGACGACGTAAACCACATCTCCACTCTCAGCTACCCTCTTTATAACTCCCGGCCTGATTACTTCGTGGTAAGCCCATTTACCGTAGTTCTTCTTAAGCACAGGGTGCATCAGGTCCTTGAAGTATGGTGGACCAAAGTCAGTCTTCCACCAGGGGGGCTTCTCCTTCTGCTGCATTTAAATCTCCTCCGCCTCGTATTCAAACGATCTCCACTTAATACCCCTCTCCTTAAGCTTCTTAACAACCTCAGACGGAACGAGCTCCTCCTCCTTGAAGAACATGAACGGGTTGGTTCTCGGGTGCTTGATCATCCTGACATCTGCTTCCTGACCGATGACGTTGAGGAACTCTCCAATACCTCTTCTCCATATGAGCTCTCCGACTCTCTCTCTGAACTTGCCTATGTCGTCCCACCACTCCCAGATGTTCTCTGCTATCTCACAGAGCCTGTCAAACAGCTCGTCTGCCGGGATGAATGGTACTGCGACCCATCCAATTATAGCACCCTCGACGAAAGGTGCCTTAGCACCGATAAGGATCGTTGCACCTCTCTCCTTACCCGGCTTGAGAGCTTTCGGCATCTTGTTTATGCAGTGCATACAGCGGACACAGTTTGAGTTGTCGATCTTGATCTCCTTCTTCTCCGGGTCGTAGCTTATAGCTCCAGTAGGACAGAGCTTGACTACTTCCTCTTCAATGTCCATCCACTCAGCGTACTCTTTGACTGCCTCCTGGTCGATCTGGATCTCACCCTTCCAGGTTCCAATTACTGCACAATCCGCTCTTGCCTTGGCAGCAACACAGTCGTTCGGGCATCCGGAGAACTTGAACTTGAACTTGTATGGCCACATTGGCCTGTGAAGTTCGTTCTGGTACTCCATTGTTATGTCGTAGCAGATCTGAAGGGTGTCGTAGCATGCAAACTCACAGAGAGCCGGTCCCATGCAGGCAGATGGAGTTCTCAGGTCAGAACCGGAACCACCGATGTCAAACGGTGGGTCAAGCTTCATCATGTCCTCGAAGCATGGCTGGAGGTACTCACTCCTCGTTCCGAGGAGGATTATGTCTCCAGTAGAACCGTGGAAGTTCGTTATACCGCTACCCCACTTCTCCCACACGTCAAGGAGCTGCCTGAGGGCTTTGGTCGAGTAGAACCAGCCCGTGGGCATGTTCACACGTATTGTGTGGAAGTGGTGTACCTCAGGAACGATGTCCTCAAGGTCAGAATATCTACCTATAACTCCACCACCATAACCGACAACCGAAACTATACCACCGTGCTTCCAGTGGGTCTTCTTGTCCTTGTAGCTGATTTCAATCTGTTTCAGAAGAGCTCTTGCGGATCCGGGCATCTTAATCTCTTTGCCCTCCGCTACAAGTTTGTCCTGCATCTCTGCTGTCTTCTTAATTTCTTTTACAAAACTGGGCCAGGGCCCATCAGGAATCTGGTCAAGCAAAGGCGTTTCTGACAAATTCTCACCTCCGTTTAAAACTCAGCATAGTTTTAGAATATATAAGCCTTTCGAAGTTTGTTCGTCCGTTGTTTGCCGAATTGACAGTCACAGTTATCGGTTTTTGAAGAAAATTTATTGAACGGAAGTTAGCGAGAAAAATATTTTTCAACGAAAAATCGTTAAGTTTTTCGAGCGGGGAAAATAAATACCCGTGAGAGAACGTGGGCGAGAGACGAGGGATGAAGGGATGATCATGCCAAAGGGAAAAGTGTACATAGTTGGTGCCGGACCGGGAGATCCAGAGCTGCTGACTGTAAAGGCAATGAGATTGTTGAAGGAGGCTGATGTAATACTGTACGACAAGCTCGTTGGGGAAAGGATAGCAGAGATGATAAGAGAACTGAAAAAAGAGGCCATTTACGTTGGAAAGAACAGCGGAGAAAAGGGAATGAGAAGACAGGAGGAGATAAATGAGCTAATGAAAAAGTTTGCTCTTGAAGGAAAGGTCGTTGTGAGATTGAAAGGTGGAGATCCGTTCGTTTTTGGTAGAGGGGGAATAGAAGCGGAGTTTCTTGCTAAAAACGGAATTCCCTTTGAGATAGTTCCCGGAGTTAGCAGCGTTAATTCAGTCCCTGCATATGCGGGGATTCCCCTAACTCATCCGGGATTTTCATCATCCATTCTTGTAGTTGCCGGGAGAGATGACGTCGAGGAGTGGAAAGAGGCACCAATAAAGGGAACAATAGTAATACTGATGGGAAGAGATACCCTCAGCACAATTTGCGAGAACCTGATAAAAGCGGGCAGAGATCCTAACACACCAGTTGCAGTTGTGGAGAATGGAACGACTCCAAGACAGAGAGTTGTCGTTGGAAACCTGAGAGACATAGCGGAGAAAGCAAAAGATGTGAGAGGCCCTGCAATAATAGTCGTTGGAGATGTTGTCAGGGTTAGAGAGATGCTCAATCTGGACTGATCTTACTTGACTTAATCTGTATCAACCAGATTCACAGCAATAGTATCTAAATTAAACACCTCAATCACATCAAATACAGTTTTTCCACCATGGATTATTCTGTAGTTTCTGATCAAGTACCTTATTTCATCATGCCACGGTTTAGGTTCGCCGCAAACTGCGTTATAATCGATAAGTATGCGTTTGTATTCTGGAAGGATATATAAATGAGTTTTAACGTCAGTTGTCGTAACACTCCAGAGCATTTCTCTCCTTGTTTCCACATTTTTAATTGACTGACCGATAGGTTCGCACTTTTTTAAACCTTCAAAACCTCCAGACGTGTCTGCAGAGCCCAAAGAGTTCAGAAAATCAGCAGGAGAGAAAAGTGAGGCAAAGCAGACAGGTTCTCCTTTAAATCTGAACACCGAATTCCTAAGTATTACTTTCTCTCCAACCTCAACACCAAGTTTACTGGCCAGCTTTCTGTCTGCCTCAACAACCTCCTGACGTAAGACTTCAAAACTCAGCTCTCCATACAAATCTCCAAACACCGATTCAAGAAAAACTGTAGTCGTACCATCGTAACTTCCAAGAAATTTTCCCAGGAATTTTTCAATTTTCTCCGTTTTCTTCATCTTCCCACAGCTCTATCTCTCTGACAGGTTTACCATCTCTCGTCTCAGGCGTTAGCCAGTCCACAAACCTCTCGAAGTTCGTTCCATAGACTCTGAAGGTAAGCACAATTGGTGAGAGCACTGTATTTTCGTCTGCAAAGTTTATTCTTGAAACTGTAGCAGCCTGTTTGTTTAAAAATATCGTGGACTCGTTTCCTTTCCAGCCTCTTCTAAGCTCTGCCCTTGCAGTATCAAGTATCCTCTGCATCCTGAGCAGTTCCCTGAATCTCTCGATGTTTTCAGTTTTTCCTTTCAAAACTCCCCTCTCCTCATTGTACTCAAGCTCTATACCCGGAAACAAATTTTCTATAGCTTTTTTCACTTTTTCAACGTCTTCTGTTGGGTTGACTTCTGCCTCAACTTCCACCTCAACGCACTTCGTGAAGGCCTTGAGGATGTTCCTTATTTTGTCCTTGAAGTCTTCGATATCAGAGACATTTTCTACAGTCAGGTTAGCTACTTTCATCGCATCGAGCATGCCCCACGAGATTTCCCTCTCATCTCTCCTCCTCAAATCGTCAATGGAAGAAATTCCCTGATCGTCCTCCCTGTTCCTCTTCCTTGCTCTTTCAAACCTCAATTCTACAGGGCTCTCTATAGCGATCAGCACGAAATCGTCTCCGAAAGCTTTTTTAAATCTCTCAACCTCCGCTATACCTCTAATACCATCAATAACGACTACACCTTTTTCTTTTCCTGCCTCCCTTACTCTTGGCAGGCACCTCTTTGCTATGGCATCCATACCCTCTTTCTCCCTGAGTTCGCTGGCAACCTTACCAGCGTTTTCGTCAGTGAGCTCGAGCCCTCTTTTTCTGACTTCCTCCCTGACAATGTCTCCCATTGTAACGACAGGAATTCCCATCTCCCTCGCCACTGATGAGGCCGTGCTCTTTCCACTTAGAGGTAATCCGACGAACGCGATTATCTTCATGAGTGTAAGATTGGATGTCGTGTTAATAACCCTTCACGGTGTATGCATGAATTGCAGTGAGATCTTCAGAATTTCAAGAGTTTTGCAGACAGCAAACAGAAGAGCAAACAAAATTAAATAAAGATCAGAGACTTCTTAAAAACTCCATACTCTGCCTAATTTCCTCCAGAGTGCCATTTTTTACTTCCAGAACAATTCTCCTGATTTTGCTTCTTCTAATTTTCTTCCTCAGCTTTCCATAGTCTATCAGTCCCCTGAAAAGCGGGTTGTGACTGTCGTACGGATTGCCCCAGATTCCAAAGTTGTTGTGTGCGTGCATGTGAACGATGCTGCCATTCAGACTGTCGAAAAACTCCCCGATCAGATTTCTCTTCCTTAGGAGGGATGCTATGTACGCGTGCCCGATGTCAATGTTGACATCCAAGCCAGCATCAACTGCCACCATCAATTCTTCCGGTGTTTCACCCATTCTCGAAACGCCCTGCCAGTAGAGGTTTTCAAGCACCGCACAAACACCGTAGTACTCAGATAGCCTGCCAAGCAGTTCAGCGTTTTTCCTGAAATTTTCCAGAGCTTTTTCATACCTGCAATTTACATCGCCGCAGTGAAACACAACAACCTCCGCTCCCGCTTCTGCTGAAAGTTCCATTACTCTCTCCACAACGTCCATTCTTGCAAGAGATACCAGATCTATCCTCGTTTCTCTGACAGGTGAGTTCTGGTACGGTGCATGAACTGTTACTGGCATGTCAACCTTTTCAAAAAGTTTCTCCCACTCATCCATTTTCGTTTCGGCAAGCGATATCTCGATAAAGTCTGGATTTACGTCGTCTATGCTAAGAAATCCCCCAAACTCCTTTAGAGCTGATGAGTTTATGCCCACTTTCCTCGCCATCTCCACCATCTCCAGCACTTTAAAAAAACTAATCTTGAAAATATATTTAATTTTCTATCTACAATTACACACGACCAGAAAAATATAAAATTTACAAAATTTACTTATTTTGCCTACTCTACGTAAGGTGTATACCTTAAATATTCGTGGTAGAATTGTTTGCAGGCTGGCAAACACAGAAACAGTAAAAACAGAAACAGTAAAACCCGATAACAATGAATAAAATTAAAAACAGAAGGAAAAATAAAAAACTACAGGAAAAGAGATTTCAGATCCCAGAATATCCTCGGATTTCTTTTAATGAGTTCTTTCATTATGCTCGTAACGCTCATTTCAGCAATATTACAGCCTTCAAGACTTTTTGCAAGCCTGTTTATTGTTTCGTCCTTCATTTTTAGGATTTTCTTCTGGAGGATCTTGTTTCTTTCAAGAGTTTTTCCAAAATCGTCCTTCCACAGTCTGTCGTATCTGCTCAAAAATTTCTCAGAAAAGTCGTTTTTTCTCACAGCCTCAGCAACAACCTTCCCGGCGATTTTACCGCCTTTCATTGCGTTTATTATGCCACCACCGGTTATCGGGTCTGCATGCCTTGCAGCATCTCCTACAAGCAGACATCTCTCTGCAGAGGCCTTTTCCAGAGGGCTGACAGGTACACCACCGGCAACAACTTCAACAACTTTTCTGAAGTCAACACCTTCACTTTCAAGAAATCTGTCGAGATACACTCTGGCATGCTCCTTTGCCATGGATGGCATAACACCTATTCCAAAGTTGGCAGACCCGTTTCCCTTCGGGAACAGCCATATGTATCCTCCGGGACTTCTCTCATGCCCGAGCCAGAAGTGACAGTAATCCATGTCATACCTGTCCTCAAGTCCAGCTATGAGGTACTGAACGCAGCTTTCTATTTCATTTAACTTCAGGGTTGTATCTATTCCCATCCACTTTCCGACTCTGCTTTCAACACCGTCTGCACCCACAATCACTTTAGCTTCGACCTCGAACTCCTCTCCAAGCCTTCTGAGCTTCACCCTCACACAGTCCTTTTCTCTAACAGCACCAACTGCAGCTGTCTTTACCATTACCTCAGCCCCGGCTTTAGCAGCCTCCCTCGCAAGCCACCTGTCGAATATTTTCCTTTCAAGTATGTATCCAACTTCATTTCCAGCCTGCTCGGCTGAGAGGGTGATTACGGTATTGTCAGGAGAGTAAATTTTAGCTCCAGCTACTTCAGCAGCCACCCACTTTTCCTTAATTTCCACGAGTGAGGATAGCTCCTCCTTACTCACACCTTCCGCACACCTGACTGGAGCTCCAATTTCCTGTCTTTTCTCGACCATCAGAACATCCAATCCTTCTTCAGCCGCTGTTTTCGCTGCCATACTCCCTCCCGGCCCGGCTCCAATAACCACGACATCGTAACTCACTGTCATCACCCCTTACAGCTCTACCCCTCAACAACTCTCAGAGCGTTCATTGGACAGACTTTCACGCAAAGCATGCAGCAGTTGCACTTCTCATAATCTATAACGAGAAAAGTTTCAACAAGCTCGTTAGCGTTGTTTTTACAGACCGAGACGCAAGCCCCACAGTAAGCGCATTTAAACCTGTCAACAACGACCTTCTTACCGTCAGACGGCATGTAAAAGAGTATTTTCGCGAACTTTAATTGTTTTTCTCTTTTGGGAATTTCCAAAATTTAAATTATTTATAAAAAAATTCTAAAATTAATTTAGCAATCAGGACTTAAGATAAACGGATCTATCAATGTACTTCGTATGCAGGAGTTTATGCGATTTCTCACTTATTGGATGCTCGAAAAAGTCGCTATACATTTGAATAATCTCTGGATTTTCATGCGATTTCCTTATTGGCAGGTTTCTATCATGTACGTTTAGAGCTTCAACCCTCGCTTTTATCCTCTCAACGTTTGTCGGCTCTGGTTGGCCACCTCCACCTATACATCCTCCCGGACAGGCCATAAACTCTATAAAGTGGTAACCAGCCATTTCTCCACCATTAAGTATCGACTCGCACACTTTTCTTGCATTTCCAAGTCCATGAGCCACCGCAACCTTTATCTCTTTGCCGTTTAGCTTTACTGTTGCGGACTTTATTCCTTCAAGAGTTTCGAGCTCTTCCCATTCAAGCTTTTCAAGTTTCTTCCCAGTTATTAGCTCATAAGCCGTTCTCAACGCTGCCTCCATAACTCCTCCAGTCCTTCCAAATATTGCGGCAGCTCCAGTGTATTTACCCAGCAATGGATCCGGTTCCTCGTCAGGCATTTCGGCTATATTTATACCAGCCATTTTTAGGAGTTTGGCAAATTCTCTGGTAGTTATAACGACATCAACGTCAGGAAACGGAGGTGTGTCTTCAGGAATGTATCCATTCTCCTTCAACCACTTCCACGCCGAACACATTTCTTCCCTCGCCCTTTCGAACTTCTTTGCCGTACATGGCATTATCGACACTACAAACACTTTCCTTGGATCTATTCCAAGTTTCATAGCAGCGTAAGTTTTGGCAGTGGGTCCGAACATTTGTTGAGGGGACTTTGCAGAAGATATGTGGGGTATCAGGGAAGGGAAGAAAGTTTCGCAGAATTTTACCCATCCTGGACTGCAAGAAGTAAACTGAGGTAAAGCGTCAGAGACCTCTTCAAGCATCTCGTCTTTTATTTCAATGCCTTTGACATCCTCCTTACTTATTATCCCTGCCTTCACAAAACGGCAGATTAGCTCTGTTCCCTCTTCCATTATAGTCTCATCTGCGGCAAAGTTAGTATCCCAGACCCTGTCAAATCCAAGTCGCCTCAAAGCTGCGTATATTTTTCCAACAACTATTTCTCCCGGCTTAAGCCCAAATTCTTCACCTATACTAACTCTAATGGACGGTGCAAACTGTACAACTTTAAACTTCTCCTTATCCTTAAGAGCTTTCCAGACTTCCATTGTGTGATCCACTTCTCTTATCGCACTGTAAGGTCTTGAATACGGACAGATGCTGCAGCCATTGTACTCCTTGAAAAGCTTGATTTTCTCGTTTTCAATTCCCATTGGGCAGGCGTGTATGCACTGTCCGCACCTTGTACACCTCGCCTCATCAACAAGGACTACACCTTTCTCCTCATCCATAGCTATCGCTTCTACCGTTTGCACAGCCTTGCACGTTTCAACACAGTTACCGCACCTTATACAGAGCTCAGGATCATACATTATTGCCTCGGAGCTCCACCCCTCAAATTTCCACTTGGCTCTTTCCTCCAGTGAAACTATTCCAGCGTTTTCTGCCTCTACTGCCGTAAATTCCTGAAGCATTCTGATGATTTGACATTCTTCCCTCTTTTCAAGTCTTCTCAATCTTTCTTCAAGCTTTTCTTTAATTTTCTCTGATTTTCTGTTTATTACTGTACCCTCTTTCACCTTCATCTGTTTCAGTTTCCTTGGTGTTGCAATAGCCCCATCAACTTCGACGATATTTATTAGCGGACAGTCTTTGTTGTGAATGAATTCAATCTGCGGTACTTCAAAAGGTCTCCAAAAGCCACCCTCTCTCATTACTACATCGTACAGGGTCTCTCCCTCTTCTGCATCCACATCTCTGCCATCGACGATTACACGCACCATCCTATCACCAGCACAATTTTTACTACTTTTACTCGAATAAGTATTTAGAATTGACAATCTTCGGTATTTTAGTCTTATGCCATATTAAACTTTTTCAGAAAAATAACACTCAAGCCAGCAATCCAGACTAAGGTAAGTTTAATATACTGCAGTCAATCATGTGCGTTACCCAATTACCGAATAAATGGATGCTCGTGAACAGCAGAACAGTCAGAAATATATAACGGCTGAAGGAGGTCAGGACGATGGAGGAAACAGGAATTCAGGAATGCTACAAAGCCTCATCCGGAATTGCCCAGCTCAGGCTTGTTCCGAAGAAGGTGTTCTTCACCTGCGGTAGCGGTAGCCATGAAGACGAGCTCGTAAGCTTTGAACTTGCCCTGAGAGATGCAGGAATAGAAAGATTCAACCTCGTCCCTGTGAGCAGTATCTACCCGCCGGGATGTGAGGTAATAGGAAGGGAGGACGGACTGAAAGAGCTGTTTCCCGGGCAGATCGTATTCTGCGTAATGGCAAGGCACTCAAGCAACAAAGCCGGTGAAAGGATATTTGCAAGTATTGGAGCCGCAATTCCGTCAGATAATGCGGTTCACGGATACCTGACTGAATATCACGGCACGATTGATGAGTGCAAGAAAGATCCGGGAGAGCACGCTGAGGAGATGGCAGCATATATGCTCAAAACAGCTTTTGGAATAGAGCCCGCCACCACAAAAAGCGTTACATCCGTTGCAGAGGTTGAAGATGGCAAGTATACAACAGTTGTTGCAGCAGCTGTTTTTGTTCTATAGTTTTTTGTTCTGTAATTTTGTTTCTGTAATTACTTAACTATATACCAGTTAGCTCTTTAGCAAGACCATATTTAGCCAGTCATGTTCTGCATGTCCTTTTCAGTCTCCAGACAGTCCCCAGAACCTCCAGAACCGAAACCCTTTTGAAGTGAAGCGAGGAAAGTTCGCCAGCATGTCCGATTTAAAGAGTAAAGAGACGAAAAAAGGTCTTTCAGAGCTCAAAAAGTGGAGACACATAACCAAGCTCGATCCGGACAGACCGAATCCAGAAGAGCTGATCAGGGCTGTTGCGGAAAGTGGAACAGATGCTGTAATGATATCCGGGACTCAGAATGTAACTCTTGAAAAAGCAAGGGAACTCTTCAAACTTGTCAAAGACTACGGCCTTCCAACGATACTCGAGCCTTCCTCACCAGAAGCAGTGTTTTTTGATGCAGACTACCTTTTCGTTCCCTCAGTCCTTAATGCTAGGGATGGAGAATGGATAACGGGAAAGCATGCGAAATGGATAGAGCTCAATTTCGACAACGAGGATTTTCTCTCCGTGCTTGATGAAGTCGTTTTCGAAGGCTACATCGTTCTGAATCCGGAATCTGCAGTTGCAAGAGTTACAAAATCGATCTGCGATTTATCTCCAAAAGAAGTAGCCTCATACGCTATTGCCGGGGAGAGGATATTTGGAATGGACACCATATACATCGAGTACAGCGGGACTTTTGGTGATCCAGAGGTCGTAAAGGCTGTTAAGGAGAGAATTAACGTTCCTTTAATTTACGGTGGAGGCATAAACAGCAGGGAGAAGGCCGAAACCATGCTGAAGTACGCAGATGTCATAGTCGTTGGAAACGTGATATACGAGGAAGGAGTGGAGAAGTTCCTTGAGACAGTCGTGAGGTAATCGATATCAATACACATCAATCACGATACAGAGATGAGGACTGTCAAAGCCGTCTGGGAATTGCTCAGACTTGAACACGGATTGATGTACGCAATGGGAGTTCTATCAGGAATCGTCGTTAGCTCAGGGTTAAATTTTTCATGGGAAAAGGCTCTTTTAGGAATGCTTTCCGCCATATTCCTTCAGGCCTCAGGTTTTGCCCTTAACGATTATCTGGACTATGAGGTTGATGTTGCAAACGAGAGATTCGACAGGCCTCTGGTGAGGGGGGAACTATCAAGGAGGGTTGCCCTGATTCTGACGTTTTTGCTTGCACCGTTTGGACTTGTTTCTGCGTATCTGATCAGCCTCAAAGCGTTTCTGTTTGCGTTTTCTGTCTCAGTCCTTGGATACCTTTACGATCTAAAGCTCAAGGAGACAGGCATTGCTGGAAACATTTACATAGCGTTTTCCATGGCAGTTCCATTTCTCTTTGGAAGTATAGTGGCAAAAGGAGAAATCTGTGGAGCAGTTATAATCCTGTCAGGCATAGCCTTCCTATCCGGTGTCGGAAGGGAAATAATGAAGGGTATAGAAGACGTTAAAGGTGATGCGATAAGGGGTGTTAAAACAGTAGCAAGAGTTTTCGGAATAAAAACTGCCGCTACAGCTGCTGCTATTCTCTATATAATTTCTGTCCTTATGAGCGTTTTACCTCCCGTCCTATTCAAGAGATTTGCCAATCCCGGATATGCTCCAGTGGTGATAACAGATATAATCCTATTGCAATGTTCACTCGAACTGTTAAGGATTGCCAGAGGAGATGGTGAAAACGCAATAAAAGCCATAAGAAAGCTTAGAAAGAAGACATTAGTGGCTCTCTCATTCGGGTTGCTTGGTTTCGTTCTTGCTGCTGTCTTTTAATGCAGGAACTTTTTAGGACATAAAGAAAATGCTGGACAAAAAAGACAGAAAAGACAGAAAAGGTCAAAGAGCCTTTAAAATCTGAAGAATTACTCTCCTCCTCCTTTTCCTCGTATCGAAGTTCACGACGACTATCTGCTGCCATGTGCCAAGGATCAGCTCTCCATTTTTGAAGGGTACAACTATGCTCGGCCCGACTATAGATGCCTTGACGTGACTTGAGCCGTTGTCATCTCCCCACGTCTTGTGATGCTCGTAATCCTCACCGTATGGTGCTATCCTGTCCATAATCCTTGGAAAGTCCTTTTTTAGACCCGGCTCATATTCAATTGTTGTTATTGCCCCTGTGGAGCCAACGTTAAAAACAAGAACTGCTCCTTCATCAACCCCGCTCTCCCTGACGAATTTTCTGACTTCAGGCGTTATATCTGCCATCCCGTTAACATCAAGCTCGACGGAAATTTCCCTTATCATGCCCAGCAGTAATGACACGCTAAATAAAATAGTTAGCAATTCTCCCCTTTTTCTAACAGAGCTTTTAGTGTATTCAGAGCTTTCTCAACCGCTTCCTCGGCTGTTTCAGCGATTGTAACTCCCTTAAGAACTACGGGAGGTTTAACGGCAACAACTTTCTTCCCCTCTTTCAGAGCTATGGCCATTTCAGAAATTGTGCCGTAACTTCCTCCAACAGCAATTACAACATCTCCCGACTGTGCAATTATAACGTTTCTCGCGTGACCGAGGTTCGTTTTTAACCTGACAGTCAAATATGGATTTCCTTCAGATCTGTCAGGCAGGACTCCCACAACAATCCCGCCTTTTCTGCTTGCTCCTCTTGAAACAGCTTCCATAACCCCTCCTCTACCACCGTTCACAATTATGCAGCCTTTCTCTGCAAGGAGTTCACCTATCCTCTCTGCTATTTTCTCAAGCTCCTCTCCACAGCTACCAGCCCCAATAACACTTACCTGAACTGGTTTGCCAGCGTTCACCTTACCCACCTCTTCAAAAACATTTCAGCTTCCCTCAAATCCCTGATGTCGTCAAAGTACAGTGTCTTCACTGAAAACAGACCGCCTTTTCTCAGTTTCAATTTTATCAGTCTGTTCTCCTCGTCAACTTCAAAACCCTCAACATCACTGATCTTCGTTTTTAAAGGTCTGTAAACGATTTCGTTCTCGTCCATGCTGTAGTACCTCTCCCTGCCAAGTGCTATTACCGTGTACAGAAAGACGAGCATGATGCTAAACGCAAGCAGTATTACAACCTTCCCAGGCCTCGTTCCCGTCTCAAGCCTGTAAATTGCACCTATCACGAACAGCAGGATTATGGCAAGAGAATACAGGAAGTACCTCTTTTTTGCAACCCTGTTGTTAACAGCCCTGAACTTCCAGATCATGCACAGGATTTACTGAGAGGCTATAAAAATTGCTCTAATGCTGGATCAAACTGTCTTGTAAAGAAGAAATTATCAGGTTTCAAAAACTTCAAGGGATTGCTCTTTCATTGCTCTCTCAATACCGGCAAGTGTGCTCAGCCTGTAATCTTCGAGCAAAACTTTCTTTACAGGCTCGACTGGAACGTCCAGCCTTATCTCCCTCGTCCTCCCGTATCTGCCCTTGGATATGATTATGGAGTTGATTATACCAAGCATGTCGAGCTCGGATATGAGGTCACTTACCCTCCTCTGAGTCAGGCAATCGATCCCGACTTTTTTGCAGAGGTTTCTGTAAACTGCGTAAACTTCCCCGGTTGTAAACTTCCTCAATCCGGATTCTGTCAGAACTATCATTCCGTAAAGCAAAACCTTACTCTGAGTTGGCAGTGTTCTAACAGCCTCAACAACGTGATCTGTTTCAATCTTTCTGACTGCTTTCTTCACGTGCTCTCTTGTTATCTTCTCAGCACCTTCTTTCTCAGCTATCTCACCGCTAACCCTGAGCAAATCAAGAGCCTTTCTTGCATCACCGTGCTCCTGAGCTGCCAGAGCCGCACAGTAAGGGATTACGTCATCCTCAAGTACGCCCTCATAAAAGGCAAGCTCGGCTCTCTGCATGAGTATGTCCTGCAGTTGCTCCGCATTGTATGGAGGAAATATGAGCTCTTCCTCACTCAAAGAGCTGAGAACTCTCGGATCAAGGAAGTTCTTGAACTTGAGGTCGTTTGATATTCCAATTATGCTGACTCTTGCTTTTTCAAGTTCGCCATTTATTCTCGAAAGGTTATACAGCACTTCGTCACCTTTTCTGACGAGCTTGTCAATTTCGTCAAGAACTATGACTATCGTCTGATCTCTTGAATCTATGGCACTCCTGACCTCATCGTAAACCTGATCCGTCGGCCAGCCTGTCATTGGAACGTTCCTGCCAAGAACCTTTGCAAGAGTTGCAAGAACCCTGTACTGGGTATCTATCCTCTCACAGTTTAGGTAGTGCACATAACAGTGCACACCAAGCTTTCTACCCATCTCCTCAAGCTGCTTTCCTACATACCTCACGGTTGCAGTTTTACCCGTACCCGTCTTGCCGTATATGAATATGTTGGAGGGCGTTTCTCCCTTCAACGCCGGAACAAGTATGGATGCAAGCTCCTCTATCTGTTCAGACCTGTGAGGCAGATATTCTGGCGTGTACGAGTGCCTCAGCACGTCTCTGTTCCTGAATATCTTCGGAGATGACATTAATGACTCGAAAATATTTGGCATAATACCACCACATCACAGGCGTAGGAAGAACTTTAAGAGCTTTACCATTCGACAAAATATTTATTCAGCTGAATAATTACCGTTCAGGTAAGTTTTATTACATAAGCAAATTATCATAACCGATAACGCCCCACCGTTTCCTGTGGAAACCGGGAATAAAAATCGTATCCTGATCTGATAAGAGGTGAATCCTGAAAGAGGAATGTGGTAATCCAGATGTGGAGAAACGTGGTATTTTCTGTCAGTTTTAACACCCTAACATTTGTGAGATGCTTCTCAAAAGTTATAAATAACTACCCGGCCTAAAGCAGGCATGCTCCACGATGAGAGAGAGGAGAGCGAAGATAAAATAGAGAAACTCCTTGAACTCGTCAGGATCAGTCCTTTCATTGTCATAGACGAAAGCAAGTCCGTTATAAGCGTTCCAGCTGAAAAAGTGTCAAAAGAGAGCATAGCCCTCATGATGAAGAACTGCGATGAGATAAGGCTCGCAATGCCGTGGAAAAAGATAGTCGAGCTTGGACTCAATAGATACATAGGAGGAGATGTCATACCAATAGATTCGAGCAGAAACGGAACTTCAGCAAGTGAGAAAGCTGACTTCATAAGAAGGCTCGTCAGAGGTGAGGTAAAACCGGGCGAGATCGTTTTTCCCGGGAGGATATTCGTCGAAGAGGCAAAAGAAGGTGGAGTTCTTGAGAGGCCGAACGTTGGAGAGGCGTGCGTTGACGTTGTGAGAATGGCCGGGTTCAGCAGTTACGCGGTCTATTCAACCTTAACGACTTCAGAGGGTGAAGTTGCAGACGAAAAATACGCCAGAAAATTTGCTGAAGAAAAGAATCTTCCTGTTTTCAGCATAAAAAGGCTGATAGAATACAGACTGAAAAAAGAAAAGCTCGTAAAGAGGGTTGTTGAGGCAACACTGCCAACAAAGTTCTACGGAACGTTCAGAGCTGTTGGTTACGAGACACCTCTTGGAGAGATTGTAGCTCTCGTAAAGGGAGATGTCAGGGAAGGTGATGTCCTTGTAAGAATCCACTCAGAATGTTTAACCGGGGACGTCTTCCACTCCCTGAGGTGCGACTGTGGAGAGCAGCTTGAAAGAGCCCTGAAAATGATAGACAGGGAAGGAAAGGGTGTCATGATATACATGAGAGGACATGAAGGCAGGGGAATAGGTCTGATAAACAAACTTATGGCCTACAGGTTGCAAGAGGAAGGAAAAGATACTGTCGAGGCAAACATAGAGCTTGGATTTCCACCCGATTTGAGAAGTTACGGAATTGCTGCCCAGATTTTGATGGATCTTGGGGTCAGATCTGTAAGGCTCATGACGAACAACCCGCTGAAAATAGAAGAGCTGAGGAAATACGGATTCAGCGTAAAGAGAGAGGCTATAGAAGTCGAGCCTTCAAGTGAAAACCTGAGATACCTAAAAGCAAAAAAGGAGAAGATGGGGCACATGCTCTGTTTAAATGACTAAAAAAATAAAATAATCCTGAATGTGGTTGGCATGGACATCGTTGAAGCTTATTCCAGAGTTAGCAAAAACGGATGGAAAGTTCTGAGTTCTATTTTCAGGAGGATGTGGGACTTCGAGTTCGTTCCATCAGAGCTCATAGCAAAGGATGCAAACTTACCCCAGGAAAAAGTTGAAGTGATTTTAAGGGGGCTCGCGGGAGATGGAATAGTTACAGTGAAGCAGCTCAGCTACCTTGGAGCAGCATTTACCTTCTTTGGTCTGTCACTCTACTCACTCAGGAGGCTTGTGAAGAAGGGAGAAATCTCAATGATCGGCAGCAAGATGGGAGAGGGAAAGGAGAGCATGGTTTACAATGCCATGTCAGAAAAGTACGGAGAAGTTATAGTCAAATTCCACAGAGTTGGTTATCCAAGTTTCAAAAAGGTGAAGGAGAAGAGAGACTACGGAACTCTGCACTTCACAGTGTTAACAGTCAGATCTGCGAGGAACGAGTTCAGAGCTCTGAGGAAGCTTGCCGGATTTGTCAGCGTACCAAAACCATACAGCTGGGAGGGAAATGCAGTTTTAATGGAGTTAATAGACGCAAAAGAGCTTTTCAGAGTTAAACTAAGCAACCCCGAAGATGTGCTCGAAATTATACTTGAAGAGGTTAAAGAGATGTATTCAAGGGGAGTTGTCCACGGAGATCTGAGCCAGTACAATATACTTGTAAGCGAGGAAGGTGTCTGGATAATAGATTTCCCGCAGGCAGTGATTCTTGAGGAGGAAAGTGAAGAGTACTCAACACTAACACTTTCCGAGCTCAGAAAGCTTGCAGATGAAATGCTCAGGAGAGATGTGAAAAATATTCTTGATTATTTCAAAAGAAGCTATAATATTGAAAAAGATTTTGATGAAGTGCTTAAATTCATAACTTCCTGAAATGTGAAATCGGGAAAGCTTTTTAGGAGAGACCATACCTGTCTCCCATGGGTCAATTTCAGAATTCTGGCAGATCAGAGAGTAAATCAAAAAGAATTATTGCTGCTCTTGATTGTGATAACGCCGTGGAAGTTGCAGAAAAGATAGGAGAGTACGTTCACGCTTTTAAAGTCAACTATCCACTCGTACTGAGAAAGGGGATCGGTGTTATTGGGGAGATCTCAAAGTTCGGTAGTGTTATAGCAGATTTTAAAATTGCTGATGTGCCTCACATCTCCTCCCAGATAGCTGAGTGTGCCTTTGAGTCAGGAGCTAAGGGTGTAATAGTTCACGCTTTCGTCGGGTCTGACACAGTTAAAGAGGTTGTAAAGGTTGCCGAAAGGTATGACAGAGACGTTTACGCTGTTGTGGAGCTGAGCAGCGAGGGTGGGAAGGAGTTCATGAGCAGGGTTGCTGAAGAGCTGGTAAAGCTTGCTAGGGATGCTGGATGTAAGGGAATAGTTGCCCCCGCTACGAGGACTGAGAGAATAAGGAAGCTGAAGAAAGTTGCAGGAGATATGGTGGTAATAACTCCGGGTGTTGGTGCTCAGGGGGGAAGTGCAAGAGAAGCCATAAAGGCTGGTGCCGATTACATCATAGTTGGCAGAAGCATATATCTTGGAGACCCCATCAAAAACGTTCTCTCCCTGCTTGAAAGTCTTGAATGAGCGGGAAGGCTGGTGGTAGCAATGTGCAATGCAGGCGTGTCAGGATATGAAGGTATTGAGTTTGCAAAGATGCACGGTAATGGAAATGACTTCGTCGTTTTCGATGAGTTCCTGAGAGAAGTTGTACCGGAAAAGGAAAAGAGCAATTTCGTCAAAGCAATCTGTGACAGGAAATTTGGAGTGGGGGGAGATGGAGCAATATTCGTCCAGAAATCGAAAGTTGCAGATGTCAGGTTCAGGTACTTCAACAGCGACGGCAGTGAAGCTGAAATGTGTGGAAACGGAATCAGGTGTTTTGCAAGGTTCGCTTTTGAGAAGGGATACGTAAAGGAAAAGTTCAAAGCTGAGACGCTTGCTGGCATTAAGGAGCTCGAAATAATGGGTAAAGCCGTAAAGGTTGACATGGGAGAGGTGCATTTCTCCCCAGAAAGAATTCCCGCAAAGGGCGGGTGCTTTAACGGTGTGTGGAGCACAGACATAGGCAAATGGAAAGTTTACGCCGTAAACACAGGAGTTCCACATGCAGTCGTATTCGTGGACTGCAAAGAGCTTGAAGAGCTTGACATAAATCTGGCCAGAGAAATCAGGTACAGCGATGTTTTTCCAGAAGGAGCCAACGTCAACTTTGCCTGCATCAGTGAAGGAGTGATAAGGGTAAGAACGTACGAGAGAGGAGTGGAGGGAGAGACCCTGAGCTGTGGAACGGGGAGTGTAGGTGTCGCAGCAGTAGCGCTGAAACTTGGACTCTGCAATTCAAAAGTCAGGGTTGTAACCAGAGGTGGCGAGCTGCTGATAGAGTTTGAGGAAAGGGATGGATCCCTAAAAGCGTACATGACAGGCAATGCTGTAAAGGTTTTCGAGGGTAAACTGGCCGAAATTTAGCACGCAGAGCGGTGAGTGGTGTGGAGGAAAAGTTCGTAATTAACGTCCTTCACTCTCCAAGAATAGTGGAAATACTTGAGCTGCTCGAAAAAAAGCCAAGTTCGAAAAAAGAGCTCAGAGAGATTCTTGGCATATCTGGCTCTTCTCTAATTCAGACGATCACAAAAATGAGTTCCATGGGGCTCGTGAGGGAAGAGGGGGAGAAGGTGGAGATATCTCCAAAGGGGAGTGTGATCCTCAGGGCGAAGGACATTCTTGAAAGGTACAGCATGTGCATAAACAGCCTTGAAAAGTACATCAACGAATACGTGCTGGATGATATCCCTCCCAGACTTCTCAAAAGACTATACGAGCTTGGAGAGCTGAAGGTTGTGGAGAGAAAGGAAGATACGTTCAAGCCTCACGACGAGTTCGTCGAAGAGCTTTCAAAAGCGAAAGTAATAGAGGGATATTCGACAATATTCTTCGCAGAGTACGTGGACGTGTTTTCAGGGTTTGCAGAAGAGGGGAAAAAGATAAAAATAGCTATTAATGAAAAAGTTTTCTCGCAAATATTAAGAAACTACAAAAAAGATCTGCTCAGAGGGTTGAAATACCCGAATGTAGAGCTTTACTTGTCAAGAAAGGATTTCAGATTCTGCATAGCCATGACCGAGTCGTACTTTTCAATATCATTTTACCTGAAGAATGGATTATTCGATTACAAAAGAGACTTTGTGACCAAGAGTGAAAGTGGCAGGAGATGGGGTAAAGCTTTGCTAAAACACGTCATGAATTACTGCGTGAGAATAGATGAGAGACTTGTGGAGAAGTTCGAATCTGGGTTAATACGAAAGAGCTAACTAACTCTTTTTTCAACCTTGAAACGATGCAGGGCTGGTTGATTGATGTCGATTACATAACAAAAAACGAGAGAGCCGTAATAAGGCTCTGGTGTAAAAACGACGACGGAATTTTCGTTGTTTACGATGACAGCTTTCAGCCCTACTTTTACGCTCTTGTTGAGGAAGGAATAGACGAGAGAGATATTCTGAACCTAAAGGTTGAGAGAAGGGACGAGCTGATTTCCCCCGAAAAGGTGGAGAGAGTAAGTGCGAGGTATCTTGGAAAGGAGGTAGAAGCTTTCAAAATTTACGCAAAGCACCCCCAGCACGTTCCAAAATTAAGAGAGGCTGTATCGGCCCTCGGGCTTGAAGTCAGGGAGGCAGATATCCCGTTTGCCTACAGATACCTGATAGACAGAGATCTGGCTTGCATGGATGGAATAGAGTTCGAAGGAGAAAGAATAACCCTGAAAGGCAGGCTACCAGAGTACAAGGCAAAGGAGATCAGAAGAGCTGAAAGAGATGGTTTTCCAGAAATGAAGGTTCTTGCGTTTGACTGCGAAATGCTGACTGCCATAGGAATGCCCGACCCGGAGAAAGACCCCATAATTGTCATATCCGTAAAATGCGGAGATTTTGAGGAAATAATTCACGTTGGAGAAGGGATGAGTGAAAGAGATGTTATTTCAAGATTTCTTCACCTTATCAGGGAGCTCGATCCGGATGTAATTGTGGGATACAATCAGGACGCTTTCGACTGGCCGTATATAAGGAAGAGGGCAGAGAAGTACGATATAAAGCTTGAAATCGGAAGGGATTACTCCCCACTCGTATTCAAACCCGGAAATCCAAGAAGACCAAAAATAGCCGGCAGATTAAACATAGATCTGTACGACATAGCCCTCAGGAGCATAGATGTCAAGATAAAGAAGCTCGAAAACGTTGCTGAATTTCTCGGGACAAAGGTAGAAATAGCAGATATTGAAGCTAAAGATATTTATAAAAAGTGGAGTTCTGGAGATAGAGAGGCCGTTTTAAAGTACGCAAGACAAGATGTCCTCAACACGTACTTCATAGCAGAAGAGCTGCTACCAATGCAGTACGAGCTCAGCAAGATGATCAGGATTCCGGCAGACGATGTTGCAAGGAGTGGCAGAGGAAAACAGGTGGAATGGCTTTTAATGAGCGAAGCTTACAAGGCTGGAGAAATAGCACCGAATCCAAAAGAGGGAGGAGAAACATACGAGGGGGCTTTCGTCCTCGAACCCGTCAGGGGACTGCATGAGAACGTTATCTGCCTCGACTTCGCATCCATGTATCCTTCAATAATGATTGCCTTCAACATAAGCCCGGACACACTTGTGAAGGGTAGCTGTGAGGATTGCTACATAGCCCCGGAAGTCAGGCACGCTTTCAGAAAGCATCCAGACGGTTTCTTCCGCAGAATTCTCAGAATGCTGATAGAAAAGAGGAGAGAAATCAAAAAGCTGATGAAAAAGCTCGACAGAGATAGCGTGGAGTACAGACTTCTTGACATAAAACAGATGACATTAAAAGTGCTGACCAATTCATTCTACGGTTACACCGGCTGGGGAATGGCAAGATGGTACTGCAGAGAGTGTGCAGAGGCGACGACTGCATGGGGAAGGCACTTCATAAAAACTTCCGCAAAAATTGCAAGAGAGAACGGATTTGATGTACTTTATGGCGACACAGATAGTATATTTGTTAAAAAAGACTCTTTATCGCTCGAGGAGCTTGAAAAAGAGGTAAGAAAGCTGATAAAAATTCTGAGAGACGAGATGCCCGTCCAGATAGAGATAGATGAATACTACAGGACTGTGTTCTTTGTTGAGAAGAAGAGGTACGCTGGGCTGACAAGAGACGGCAGGATTGTTGTAAAGGGACTTGAGGTCAGAAGGGGAGACTGGTGCGAACTTGCGAAGAACGTGCAGAGAAAGGTCATAGAAATCATCCTGAAGGAGAGAGACCCGGAAAAGGCTGTGAAATTTGTCAGAGAGGTTATAGAGGACATAAAAAATGGAAGGTTCGAACTTGAGAACTACGTGATATACAAGTCGCTGACAAAGAAGCCGAGCAAGTATGAAAGCATGCAGGCTCACGTTAAAGCAGCGCTGAAAGCCGCAAAGAAGGGAATAATTTACACGGTTGGCTCAAAAGTCGGATACGTAATACTCAAGGGTTCTGGGAACGTTGGAGATAGAGCTTTCCCGGTTGACCTGATAGAGGACTTCGATGGGGAAAACGTGATAGATAAAGATGGAAACTCCTACAAGCTTGACAAGGACTATTACATAGACAAGCAGGTAATTCCGGTTGTCATGAGAATTCTTGAAAGATTTGGATACTGTGAAAGTGAGGTAAAGGGAAAAGGACAGAGCACTCTCGATGCTTTCTTTTAATTAAACATTTTAATTAAATTTCAAATTCTTTAAACAGATCGTCTAAACAGAGAAATTCGCCTTTCTCTATTCCCGGCCTGTCAGAGTAATGCTTTGACGCCACTTTTGGGCCAAGGGTAACAGATCCCTCCGTTAATTACGTTGTACTCGCAGTTCCAGCACTCAGAGTTCGCTACCCTGAGCATCTTTTTCTTTTCGCAAAACACCAGCTCTCCAATCATACGTTACTCGTCGAAGTTAAGAAATATAAATCTAACCCAAATACTTTAACATTATTATAATTATGTTGTTATGATATTATGATAACACATGACATGCTGCAATTCAGATGTCAGGTCTGAAAAGAATACAAGAGACAAATTAATAAAAATTATCCAGACAAAACCCCCTAGTAAATCTCTTTCCTGCCCTCCTCAGCCAGCTCCATGGTGTATCTTGCATAGGCCCTTATTATGGCAGGTCTGTTGATCATTCCAAGAAGTACCTTGGGGTTGTCCCTCCTAACAACAGGTAACCTGCCAACGCCGTAAGTTGCAAGCTTTATTAGTGCTTCACTCAGACTTTCATCAGGATACGTGACTATCAGATGACGCGACATAACATCCCTGACCTTCGTTATTTCTCTGAGCTCTGGAGGTACCCTCTCAGCATCTTCAAAGGTTACAATTCCAACGAGTTCTCCTTTTTCAACAACCGGGAATCCTATGTGCCCGTACTTCTCTATTAACTTCAGAATCTCCATCACACTTGTCTCGGGGCTTACAATTATGAGCTTGTCCTTGGGTATCATTGCTTCCTCCACCTTTATCTGTTTCAGTATGTCTATGGACATTTCCCTGCTGTGGACAGGGCTCTCCACCCTTGTATCGTACTGCGCCTCACAGAGTGTGTGATCACCGGTAATAGCATATGAGACTATAGCAGCTATCGCAAGAGCTGGCAGAAGGTTGTAACTGCCAGTCATTTCAAGGACCATTATTATTCCAGCCAAAGGAGTCTTGAAAGCTCCCGCAAGCATGGCAGCCATACCAACGAGCATGTAACCAACAGGACTGCCAACAAGTCCCGGGAAGAAGTTATGCAGGACGTAACCTATAGCCCCACCGAACATGCAGCCAATGACAACGGCAGGAGCGAAGAGACCGCCACTCCCGCCACTACCAACGGTAACGGTTGTTGAGATTATCTTGATGATTGCTATGGCAAAGAGCAGGGCAGCTATTGGATAAGCCCCATGCATAGCTTTCTCAGCATATCCGTAACCCGTTCCAAGAATGTATGGGAACTTCCAGCCAATAAGCCCAACTATCAACCCACCTATAGCAGGTCTTACTGCAGTGTGTACTGGCAGACTCTTGAAGAATTTTTTAACGGCCTTGTACGTGAAGATGTAAAAGAGGCTTAAAATTCCACATGCCACTCCAAGGATCAGATATGTCAGGAGTTCGAAGGGCGACCTTATCACGACGGGTGGTGTTGAGAATATTCTCAGTTCTCCGAAAGGCATTCCAGCAAAGTAGTCAAGTATGGACGTAAAAACAGCAAAAGATACAATGGATGCTATTACAGCCGGAATTATTGCCTCCACTTCATAATCCCTTTTGTACAGAACCTCTATACCAAAAATTGCACCACCAAGTGGAGCCATGAAAACGGCACTCATTCCAGCTCCAATTCCACTTGCAATCAGTATTTTCTTGTCTTTCTCGCTTATCCTGAGTCTCCCTCCAATTATCGATCCCATTCCGGCTCCAATCTGCATGATTGGACCTTCCCTTCCACCGCTTCCACCACTGCCAATTGTCAGGCCGGTCACTATTACCTTGACGAACGGCACTTTTGTCGCTATTCTCTCCTTGAGGTGGTGAAAGGCTTTTACAGCCTGCCCGGATCCGCCTCCAAGAGTTTCCGGAGCAAGCAGATAACCGACTATACCGCACAGCAGACCACCAATGGCGGGAATTATGAAGAGGGGAAGAATGCCAAGGTGAAAGTGAAAGTGGAATATCTCCACCTCACCAAACGAGTGCGGTGCTGTGTAACTGTCAAGTCCGGAGAGAAAGAACTTGCTGCCAAGCTCTATTGCTGCAGCCAGAAAGAATGCCATTATACCAGTAGCAAGGCCTACCAGTGCTGAAATGATTGTGATCGTGAGAATCCTTGTTTTCAAGTAGACCCTGCTGAGCATGGTTTTATTTCCACAACGTTGTTAATAACTTTTCCGCAATTGCGGTTTTCTGAAGAGTTCTTTGCAGTAGGGATTATCTCCTCATGAAGATTCTCTCTAACAGAGTTGTGACTGTCGCACTAATTTTATTAATCCAAAAAATAATTTACTAAAATATTTTTCGTGCCAATAATACTGGTAAATATTTTCCTTAAATATTGAATTGTGGATTCCCATAAAATGGGACAATTTTTAGAAATTTAAGTTTGATCCTGTTAAGCGAGAAAAATCCCAAAATATGGGTAAGTTTAAATATTCTGGAAACTCACCCCCTCCGGTGGTCGGATGTCCCTGATTGAGGCTGCGAAAAAAGGAGTTCACATGACAAGAAGGGAGATAGAGGAGATAAGAGATAGAAGGCTGAGGGCAGTCGTGAAGTATGCTTTCTGGAAAAGCCCCTTTTACCGCAGAAAATTCAAGGAATGTGGAGTTGACGTTGACAGGATAAAGAGCGTGGAAGATCTCCAGAAACTTCCCCTCACTGTCAAACAGGAGCTCAGAGACAGCTACCCGCTTGGCATGTGCTGTGTACCGAAGGATGAGATAGTCAGGGTTCAGATGAGCGGAGGTACTACCGGACAGCCCGTAATAATTCCATACACAAGGGGAGATGTTGAAAGGTGGAAGGAGCTTATGCTGAGAGCGTTTTACATAGCAGGAATTACGTCCAAAGACGTCATCCAGATAACCCCAGCTTTCGGTCTGTGGAATGGAGGTTTTGGATTTCACTTTGCAGCAGACGCCATAGATGCATTCGTGATACCTCTCGGAGCTGGAAACACGAGGAATCAGGTAAGGTTCATGAAAGATTTTGGAACCACCGTTCTCTGTGCAACGGCAAGCTACCCGCTAAGAATTGCTGAAGTTGCCGAGGAGATGGGAGTTGATCTGAGAGAGCTCCCCATATCCAAGCTGCTCCTCGGAGCTGAGCCATGGACTGAGGAAATGAGAAAGCACATAGAGGAGAGTTTTGGTGCCAGAGCTTACGACATCCCCGGGTTGACAGAGATGGGTGGTGTTGGAACAACAGGTTTTGAGTGCAGGGAGAGAAACGGTCTGCACGTCTGGGAGGATCACGTCATAGCTGAGGTAATAGATCCGGAGACAGGAGAGGTCGTTGATGATGGCGAGGAAGGAGAGATAGTCTATACGTCCCTAACAAGAGAGGCCATGCCACTGATAAGATACAGGAGCGGAGAAATCAGTGCAGTTGTCAGCAGAGAGGAGTGCGAGTGTGGAATAGAGCACATGACGATAAAGAGAATAAGGGGCAGAACTGACGACATGGTGATATACAAGGGAGTGAAGTTCTATCCAGCTGATATAGAGGCAATCCTCGCTTCTCATGGAGTAAAGCAGTACGTAATAGAGGTCGGAAATGGGATAGTGATAAAGTTCGAAGGTGATGAAACACTCATTCCATCCATACTCAAAGATATAAAGGAGTTTCTTGGATTTAAACCAAAACTCATAGCTCTCAGACCGGGAAGCCTTGAAAGGTCCAAGGGTAAGGCAAGAAGGCTTATAAGGGTGGGTGATGCTTAATGAGGAAAATCCTCCTTATTATTCTCCTTGCTGCCTGTTTGCTCGGATGTGCACAGTCAAACACTCCATCAAACGTTTCAAAAGTTAGCACACAGTATGCACAAAATCAGGTGATAAAGGTAGGTGTAATAGGGCCGATGGAGCTTCCATTCGGCAAGGCTGAAAAAGAGGCTGTTATGCTGGCTGCACAGCAGATAAACGATAACGGTGGAATTCTTGGGAGGAAAGTTGTCGTGGAGACTGGAGATACTAAGATGAACCAGAACACTGCAACTTCCGAGTTCAGAAGACTCGTAAATGACGGATGCAAGGTTATCATTGGCGGTTTTGCAAGTGGAGTTTCAATGTCAATGCAGCAGGTTATGGCCCAGACAAAAACTGTCTGGCTTGCGGATGGAGCTTCTACTGAACTGACAAAGAGAGTCAAGGATGATTACCAGCACTACAAGTACTTCTTCAGAGCGGGAACTCTGAACAGCTCGACTTTCGCCTACGACATATTCGATGCGTTGAACAATTACTTCAACGGAAAGCTGCACAAGAACTGGAGGAGAGTTGCGATAATAAGAGACAACGCACTCTGGACTGATGATGTTATGAGAGTGCTTAGACCGCTCCTTGAAAAGAACGGTTACACCATAGTTATGGATGAGAAAGTTCCAAGAGGCACTTCTGACTTCTCCCCGATCCTGTACAAGGTGAAAAGTGAAAGAGCAGACGTGATAATAACCCTGCTCGCTCACGTGGATGGCATTCCCCTAGTGAAACAGTGGAACAGAATGCACATTCCGGCACAGATACTTGGACACGACCTATCTGCTCTCTCTCCATACGCCTGGAATAACAGCAACGGAAAGGTGAATGGAGAGGTTTTCATAGCCACTGGAGGAGCAGTTCCCGTTCCGGTAAACGATAGAGCAAGGGAGTTTCTGAAGGCATGGAAGGAGAAGTACCACGACATGCCAGAGGCAAACACAGCTTACGACATGTATGATGCGCTGTTCATGTACAAATGGGCTGTTGAGCAGGCCTACAAGCATCACGAAAAGGATCCGTTTAACTCAGACACAGTGGTAAAGTACCTTGAAATGATAAACAGAACTCATCCGTTTGAGTGCGTAAGAGGGAAATTCGCATTTACAAGGTACCACGATCCCGTCTGGGGCAACAACTACATAAGAAACTGGATATGCCAGTGGCAGAACGGAAAGATTGTCATAATATGGCCTGAGAACGTTGCTACTGGCAGTTACATCCAGCCGTCGTGGGTTAAGTAATCCGTGATTTCTTAATATTTAAATTTTAAATATTTATTTATTTCCCATTTATCTTTATTCAGCATTCTGTTTCTTCAGTGTGCTACTCTACCCAATTCATTCATTCTGCCCGATTTATCTATTCTGCCCGGTTTATCACCACGGGTTTATCACCATGATTATCCACAATATTACTCAAAAATTCTCAAAATTTTGTAAAGAGTGTTTCTCTCTGCAGGTATTCTGTTACATCTCCTTATTATTTCAACAAACTCATCCACGCTGAGAAATTCTCCAGAGATAGAGCCTGCTGCCTTGGATATGTTTTCTTCCATCAGAGTTCCTCCAAGATCGTTCGCACCTGTGAACAGTGCAGCCTGAGCAAGTTTTATTCCAAACTTCACCCACGAAGCCTGAACGTTTTTAACAGCATCTTTTAAGAGGAGTCTCGAAACTGCAATTACCAGCAGATCTTCAAAACCCGAACAGCCCTTGGCAACTTCTCCAAGCTCGTTGTTCTTCCACAGAAATGTCAGGGGTATGAACTCGGTAAATCCGGAAGTTTCAAGCTGGAGTTTTCTTATCAGGAGTATGTGCGATACTCTATCCTCCCAGCTCTCAATATGCCCGTACATCATCGTTGCTGTGGTTGGAATTCCTGCAGAATGAGCCAGTCTCACAACTTCAAACCATTCCTTACTCGAAAGTTTTTCCGGACATATTTTCTTTCTGATTTTTCCGCTAAATATTTCCGCCGCCGTTCCGGGCATGGAATTCAGCCCGGCTCTTTTCAGTTCTTTCAAAACATCTTCCACGCTACATGAGGAGTTCCTTGCTGCGTGAACGATTTCCATTGGAGAGAATGCGTGAATGTGAATGTCCTTCGACTCCTTCCTAACGGCTTTGATCAGAGATACGTAAAAATCCAGATCTGCTTTTGGCATCAATCCGCCCTGCAGGCAGACTTCTGTACATCCATTCTCTACAGCCTCCCTCACTTTTTTCCGGATCTCTTCCTCATCCAGCGTAAATCCCCTGCTGTTTCTAAAAGAGCAGAATTTGCATCTGTTTACACAAAAATCTGTAAAGTTAACGTTTCTGTTAACAACGAAGGTCACAATATCTCCACAGCATTCCTTTCTCAGGGAATTGGCAGTATCCATCGTTTTGAACGGATTTTTTACAACGTTTCTGACAATTCTCCTTGAGAGGGAGTGGAGCCACTCGTCATCTATCAGCTCTTCTGCACTCCTGTCGCAGCTGTCAAGCTCCTCAAGTTCCTCGTCAAGTGCTGTGAGCATGGAGAATCCTCCTCAACCAAAACTCAACGAGTTCTGCTATCACATCGCTATACCACCCTTTCTCCACAAATTCATCGTAAATGGGTAATCTTTCCCTTAAAAATATATTTTTAACAGATAGTTTTCTTTTCAAAAATTCTATCTCCGGCCACGGGTTATACGGGTTTATGTGGTCAGGAGTTAAAGGAGATATACCTCCAAGGTCGTTTGCTCCGGATTCTATTAGAGCAATTACCTCCTCCAGTGAAAACAGGTTAGGTGGAATCTGAACGTGAGGAAAAAGTTTTCCTGCAAACTCCACAATCTTTTTTACATCACCCAGCTCCACTTTTCTGCCAGATTCTCCGCTAACGAGTGGCTGGATTATTACTTCCTGAATGTGACCGTAATTATCGTTGATGTCAGCAAGCAATTCAATGGAGTAAAACCGGTCGTACTCTTTCTCGCCAATTCCAAGCAGTATTCCTGTTGTAAAAGGTATTCTGAGTTTTCCAGCTCTTTCTATCGTTCTTATCCTGACTTCCGGATCTTTTCCCGGACTGTGAGAGTGGCACTCAAGTTCCACTGCCTGTTCAAGCATGAGCCCCATGCTCGCATTCACACGTTTTAGGGATTTTAATTCATCAGAAAAAAGCACTCCAGCATTTGTGTGAGGTAACAATCCTTCAGACAGGCAAATACGGCAAGCATCAACCACATAGTCGAGAAAGCGAGAATAGCCAAGTTTTTTTAGCTCCCGTCTGAAAGCTGGATAGACGTCAGGTCTTTCTCCAAAAGTTAGCAGGGCCTCACAGCAGTTTAAAGAAAATGCCTCTCCTGCAAGTTTTTTTACCTCATTCAGTTTCATTAATTCAAAAGTATTCTTCCTGAAGTTGCAGTAAGAGCA
>CAZUMR010000007.1:0-7685 GCA_964622075.1 uncultured archaeon
CGGCCATTGTTGTTACTTTCAATCTCCATTTTCAGGAGTCCGCCCTTGCTTCCATATTAGAAGAGATCGAAAAGGAAGGGCTAAAGGACAGCTTTCAATCTCCATTTTCAGGAGTCCGCCCTTGCTTCGAGACCTCGAAGACGATGAAGAGGATGAGGAGATTCTTAACTTTCAATCTCCATTTTCAGGAGTCCGCCCTTGCTTCCCCTTCACACATTCTCCTCCTCATCGTTGTCATTTAGGGCATCTTTCAATCTCCATTTTCAGGAGTCCGCCCTTGCTTCCCCACCTCAAATCCCTTCTCTTTCCATGATATAAATAAATTACTGTCCTTTAATCAAGGCATTCCGGAATAGCTAAAAATGACTCCAAGTATTTAAAGGAATTCCGGTGGGAGTTGAGCAATATCCTTCCTCTATTCTACGATTTAATCACTCTCCTGCAAAATCCGGCAGAGTTCACTTCCGAAAATCCATCAATCAATCATATCTCCCACTCTCTCCTTCCATTCACACTTCATTTTCTTATCCCGATGTCTATAATAATCACGAATAAAATAGGAATTCCGGACAATCCTAACGTGGGAGAAAATCTATATCTGTCCTTAACGACTCCGTTAAACTGTTTCTGGAGGTGTATGCATGAACGAGTATCCATTTAAAAAAGTTTTACTTGCATATAGTGGATCTGAAGGATCTGAAAAAGCTCTTGAGGTTGCAAAAACACTTGCAGAGGAGCTGTACATTGTGACTGTCATCAGAATTCCCGAATACGTTATGAGCGAAGATGAGGAGGAAGAGGAGAAAGAAAAAGCGAGAGAATACTACAGGCCTATAGTGGACAGGGCTAAAAAGAAATCTAATGCCAGAGAGGCATTCATAGTCTTCGGAGATCCTGCCGAGGAAATAGTGAACATGGCCAGAGAAATAAACGCCGACCTGATAGTTCTTGGAGTTGAGACGAAAAACCCCATAATGAGGAAGCTTGGGGGAGTTGGGGATAGAGTTGTGGATCACGCTCACTGTTCGGTTCTTGTGGTCAGATAGCTTTTGATTCGACACTTTTAATGCTTCATTCACCTGCTGGGGGTGGTAGTCTGGAGCTGTCGGAGGTAATAGATGTCGAGGCACTCAAAAAATACGTCCTTTCGAGAAGGGCAGGCGACGGAGGTTTTGCATTCTGCTATCCCCTCCCCTCCTCCCTTCCGGAAACGTACTATGCTGTTTACATTCTCAGCGTTCTGGGAGTCAGAATAGACGACAGGGATAAACTTGTGAAGTATCTGAGATCCTCGCTGAAAAACAACCCGCACTCGGTTTACTTCGTTCTCAAGACTCTGAACCTGCTTGGGGAGGAACTTCCGGATGTAAGCAATTTTGCGAGGGAAAGACTCAGAAAGGCAATGGGAAGGATAAAGGTGGCAGAAATAAAGAAGGCAAGAGAAATTCACGAACTTGAAGCAGGTATAACTGCCACGTACTCGTTTGACATGCCCAACGTTCTAAGGGAAGTCTATTCTCTTGTAACATCTCTGAGGCTTCTTGGTGTTGAATGTGATGAAATTGAGAGAGCTAAGGAATTCGTTAAGCTCTTCAGGAAGAGAGATGGCTTCGGTGCTGGCTTCGGCGTTAAAGCGCCCACACTTGAAGACACGTACTACGCTGTGAGCGTCATCAGGAAGAAAGACGATGACGTACTGAAGTTCGTGATGGAGAGGGAGTGGAAAGATGGAGGTTTCTCAAAGGTTCCCGGCAGTTACCCGCCATACATTGAGGATACTTACTTTGCCGTCGAAACTCTGAACATCATGGGAATCAGATACAAAAACTACAGGACTGTGAGGTATCTTGCCTCTCTTCAGAACGCTGATGGAGGATTTAGAAGGAGTGTCTTCCTTGGCACATCGAGTCTGGAGTTCTCATACTACGCAGTGGCATCTCTGGTCAGGATGAGGTAGTTTATAGGGTGCTGTTGATGAGGGCATTCTTCTGCCCAAGATGCTGGAAGGAAGTGGAGGAGGGTTGCAGAATATGCCCGAACTGCGGTTACAGAATGGAATCTTTTGACTCACTCAGCTACAGGGAAAAGATGATTTCCGCACTCAACCATCCAATTGACGAGTTCAGACTGAATGCAATAAACGTTCTTGGGAGGATAGGTGATGAAAGGGCTGTGAAAGCTCTAAGAGATCTTGCAAGAAAGGAAAAGAGCGTACCGGTTCTCCTTGAGATCGTAAAGGCTCTTCATTCTCTTTCAAAAAAGTTTGAGAGTGCTGAAAAGGCTCTTAAAGAACTCGAAAACCACAGGGCAAGGGTTGTTGCGGAGAGAGTAAAAGAGCTCATCCATCATCAATCAGAATGATAGGTTATCAGACTAATGCAGGGTACGGTTGAGCATGGCAAGAAGCCCGGAAATGCTGTTTACTTCTTTTACATTTCCTGAATACTCAAAAGCCCTTTCCCTAATTCTTTTCCTCATTTCTTCTTCTGAAATTCCCGATGAAAACAGAATTACCTCCTTTCCGGCCTTAACGACTTCCAGATTGCCCTCGTTTAATTCTGAAACAGGAAATCCCGTATCAATCACGATTTTTCCTCTTGCAAGCTCTTTTGCTTCCTCAATTCTGTCATCGCGAATCCTCCTGAACGCACTTTCAACAACGACTTTACTGGAGCATGCTTTTGCCACACACAGATCAACATCTCCTTCATGCAGAACTCCCGCAGTAAACGCTATTCCTTTTCTTGCCAGAGCTCTCATTACATTCACTCCACTTCCTCCTCCGCTTACAATGTGGACTCCTGCATCTTCTGCATCCACCCTTACTTCGAAAGCACCTGTTTCCATGGAGAAAACTGCTTTTTCAGTGCCGTAAACTTCTCTCAGCAACTCATCTGTCAGAACATCTTCTGGAGCTCCATGTCCAGCAACTCTGCCATTCGAGATTAAGACTACCTTATCACAGAGCCTTAAAGCAAGCTCAACATCATGAGTCGTCATCAGAACTGCAACCCCTTTTCTCGCTATTTTTCTGAGTAACAGCATTATCTCCACCCTGTGCTTTGCGTCAAGAAAACTTGTAGGTTCATCGAGCAAAATTACCTCTGGCATCTGTGCAAGAGCCCTTGCTATCATTACCTTCTGTTTCTCTCCATCGCTCATCTCTGAAAACGGCCTGTTCGCCAGATATTCTGCATTTACGAGCCTTAAACTCTCAAGAACAACCTGTATGTCTTCTTCTTTCAATCTTCCAAATGAGTCCGAGTATGGATACCTTCCGAGGGCAACCACTTCAAAGCCGGTCATGAATCCCGCATCTATTCTCTCTGTCAGGGTTACAGACAGCTTTTTGGCAAGTTCCTGTGGTTTTAGAGAATGAACTTCCAGCCCTTCGATGTAAACCGCACCACCAAGTGGCCTTAAAATTGAGGCAACCGTTTTTAGCAGAGTCGATTTTCCAGCTCCATTTGGCCCGAGAATGGCGACAACTTCCCCGCTTTTTACGCTGAGTGTAATCTCCCTGATGACTTCTCTCTCATACCCCGCGCACAACTCCCTCAATTCCAGAACCATGTGGAAGTCCTCCTGATTTTCTGAATGTTCCTTTAAACGTTCCTTTTCATGACGAGGTAAACGACGATTGGGGCACCAAACATCGAGGTTATAACGCTGACAGGTAGCTCTACAGGATTCAGCAGCATTCTTGCAGCCACATCACACAGGACTGTTATGCTCCCTCCAAGCAGAGCTGTGGCAGGTATCAGAAGCCTGTGATCTGAAGTTTTCAGAGCGAGCTTGGATATGTGTGGCACTGCAAGCCCGATAAACGCAACTATCCCGCAGTAAGCCGTGACTATTGCAGCAAAGACGGCTGATAATGCCATTGTTACAACTCTAACGAATTTTACGTTTACCCCCATTGTTCTTGCGTAGCTTTCTCCAAGCAACATTGCATTCAGGGGTTTGGAGAGCAGGAACGATAAGATTAGACACGGAATGAGTATTGACGCCATTACCTCAAGGTATTCCCATGTAACTCCCGAGAATGTGCCAAAACTCCAGAGAACGTAGAGCTGTACTTTTCTGGCGTTTGCAAGGGTGATCAGTATCTGATCTATCGCTGAAAAGACGTATCCAAGCATAAGTCCAACTATCAGCAGAGTTACAGCACTTCTGACTCTGGCAGCTACAGTTAGGACTATTGCTATGGCAAGAGCTGAGCCTGCGAGGGCAGAAGCTATGAATGCCGGGAATGCCATGCCGGGTTTGAAGTCTGGTATAAGGCAAACTCCCGCCAAAACGTACATTGCAACTCCAAAAGAGGCAGCAGATGATATTCCAAGCACGTAAGGACCGGCCAGCGGATTTCTGAAGTAAGTCTGCAGTAAAAGACCGCTAACAGCGAGAGCTGCTCCTGCAAGTGCTGCGGCAAAAGTTCTTGGCATTCTGACGTTGAAAACTATGTATCCGAGGACGTCGTTCTCACCGTTCATGTATTTCATCAAATCTGAAAAACTTGCCCTTACACTTCCAACCATAATGCCGGCAACAACTGTGAGAAATAAAAAAATCGAAAGTAAAATTAAAATTTTTGTTCTGCCCGGCATCTCTCTCCCAGCTCACCTTTGGCCTACTTTAGCCTGACGAAGAAGTGCGGTCTGTAGTTCTTGAAGAGTGATGGATGCGTTATTGCTGCGAGATCCTCAATAACTCTGTCCGTATGCAGATATCCAAGCTGCCAGTAATCAGGGGTTATGTTGTAAACCTCGTGATTTCTGAAGGCTTTTAACTCAGTCAGTCTCGGATCTATATTCTTTATATAAGTTAAATTCTTCGCGAAGTAAGATGAGTAAACGAAGTAATCTGCATTGCTTGCAACTTTCAGCAGAGTCGCTATATCTGTTGGTGAGCTGTTTGCGCAGAGGTATATGCAACCCGCATCCCTGACCATGTTTGCCACGTACGTATCGTTAGTTGGCATGTAAACTCTTCCGTGATATATTAATGCCCATGCGAGAGTCGGTTTTCTGGCATTCTTTACTTTCTCCTCGATTTTTGTGACGTTCTCAACTATTCTGTTGAAGTACTCTTCAGCTCTTTTTTCTTTACACGTTAGAGCTCCAAAGAACTTTACCCACTCAACCCTTCCAAGGGGCGTGTTTTCCTTCCACTCGCTGTCAACAACGTAGGGTATTTTCAGCTCTTTCAGTTTCTCAGCAACCTTGGAAGTCCCCATTGCCGTGTATATCACAACAAGCTGTGGATGCAGCTCTATTATTTTCTCGTAGTCCGGACTCCAGGGTTTGCCCACGTCAACTATTTTGCCTTCTTTCAGCTTTTTCACAACATCAGGGAAGTAGATCTTGTATCCCCCACCATACATGTATCCAACCACGCAATCAGTCGCGTTTATCGCCTCGAGCATTGCTATGTGGGTTGAGGACATCACGACCATTCTTCTGACGGGTATTTTTACGTAAGTTGGATTTTTTATAAAGGAAATCTCCGGTTTGCTGCCATTATAAAGCACGTAATCTTCCCACGATTTTCCGTTTCTAACTTCAAGCAGGTAACCAGAGCTATTCTGACCTTTGAAGGGCATCAGTTTGAAGTTTCTGGCATACCTTACAATGTTTTCTCCAATGACGATCTGAGGAGTCAGATTTTTTCTGGATACGTTGAATTGGTGGCTCTGAGTGCTTTGAGCGTTTTTCTGTGCACATCCGGCAGTAAAGCACGCTATTGCAATTAGAGCTGCCAACGCAATAATGAGTAAATTCTTCGGTCTCATTGATTCGCAATCAAATTTATTTGGCATTAATACTTTTCTTTCCTTTTCCTTCCCCAGTGTTGTTAACGATTTATAATTATATTCTATGAAAGCGTGTGAGGGGGTTCATAATTATTTGAAAAGATTTCGAAAATATTCATTTGAGATGCCGATGGATGAAATTAATTCACTTTATGATGTGTTCTGCAAAAGGTTTTTATAACTTAACTATTTATCATGATTCATGTTCGTGCAGTGCCCGGTATGCGGAAGTTTGCAGTACAGGAAACTGTGGAAGGATGATGCCTTTGAATACTACGCCTGTGAGAGGTGCGGAAATACGCTGAATATACCACTTCAACGTGCAGAGGCACTCTGAGAAATAATTTTCCAGAATTCTTAACTATTTTTAATTATTTTTATTTTTATGCCTTTTTACACCCCTCCTGCACAACCTATGCCGTTTTGTCCGCTTTAATGTTTGCTTTAATTCAAGTCCCTTCCATACTGGCGTATCTCTCTTAAGCCATTACAGAATATTACAGTAAGGACTCGATCGAAGTCTTGTGCATCAAACTTTGAAATATCTCCACTAATTCAATTAAAACCTAAAAGGGTCAGCATCCTACATCATCTTAAGTAAATGTAAATTGACTATAAACATAAAACATAGATATATTAATAGCTATGTTGGGTAATATAGAGATGGTCAATACCTTCAAGTGACTTTCATCGGAAATTACCCTTAAAACTAATGCATAAAATGACATTACTATTATTTCTACTAATTTTCCAAGCATCATGAAAATATTTTGGAGTAGATTTATTAAATACATGAAAAAATAAATAACATAGATAGAGTAGGCAATGGAGTTTGCCTCAAACAATTCGCCTATCTTTAGTTCAACTAGCAAAGATAACGCTACCAAGTACTCAATAAAAGTAATCAAAAGAAAGCCACCGAACTGGCTAAAAAATGTAGATATAAATACAATAGCTGGAATGTAATTAAGCATGAGAGTAGTCTTTAGGACTGGTGGAGGATTCTCCAAAAGATAAAGGTACCCTATAAAAAGCTCCTACGGCTATGAGTACACTTACTATCGTTGTCAACAATATAGCGTACAATAATCCATATCTTAAGTTGTTTTTGGGAGGCACCTCTTTACTATAAAAAGCTACTAATACGGATGAGATGTAACCCACTGTTAAAGCCACAATTTCGGCGGAGTACGGGTTCATACCATTCAACGTTAAGAGAATAATGTAGATACCCACAGAAATAACTGGAAAACTGATATTGGGCACATATGGTTTCAAGTGCATCCTATCAACCTCATAGTCAAAAAAGTTTCAACTAAACCTGCCACAATCAGTAAAGAATAAGCTAAAGCTATTTTAGTAAGGTATCTTCTTATTAAATTTGAGTCAAAGTTAGAAGAATCACCTAAAGCTAGGAAGAAATCGTAGCTCATTGAGAAAGCTATATATGATACTAAAAAGTAAGAATACTAAAAAGTAAGAAAATAACTCTATAATCCCATGAGGAATTATACCTCTTACTACATAAGCAGGAGGAAGTCCTAGTATTGCGTAACTGTGCTTAAAACCTTGAACGAAGAGAATTATAAGAGATCCTAATCCCAGAGTTAGAATCCCCAAAGTCAGGAGAGAAAGAAAAACCCCGTATTTGCCCTCAAGATTAGGAATATGTCCGGTTCTCGACACACTAATAACAGCCGTAGCGGGATAATAAACTCGACCAACAAATAAACCTGTTAAGTAGAAAACTACTAAAAAAGCTGGATAAAGAATTCGTAATTTATACAATGTTCCTCTATTCAACATTTATTATACCCTCCAGGAGTATACGTTAGCGCTATAGGAGTGGCTATACCTATAACCAAGAGGCATA
>CAZUMR010000008.1:0-15620 GCA_964622075.1 uncultured archaeon
TTGAGGATTGCTTTCCTTACATGAATTCTGAGGAAAAGTATCTGTTTCAGGAGCTCGTAGTCCTAAGAGTTCTCGCTCTGAGAAGTGCTGGAAAGAGGGAAGTTGTTCTTGAGGTGGTCGGATAGTTTATGGTATTTTTAAGTCTTATATTTTTATTTTTCTGTAAAAAATTTTAAAATTAATATTAATCAAAGTAAATTAAATTAAGTAAAATTAAGTAAATTGCATAAAGCTATCCTTTATACAGCATCCCCCTGCTCTCAAGTATCTCAGCTGCCTTTTCGAGGTCGTCCACCCTGAGTATTATCAGGGCCTTATCTCCTCCGTAAGTGAAGGCGTAAACGTACTCTATGTTTATTCCCTGCTCTCCAAGTGCTTTGGCAATTCTATACAAACCACCCGGCTCGTCCTCTACCTCAACTCCAAGCACTCTTGTAAGTGTAACTGTAAATCCTGCATCTTTCAAACACCTGTAAGCGTCATCAGTCCTGTCCACGACCATCCTTATTATGCCGAAATCCCCAGCCTCTGCGATTGTGAATGCTTTTATGTTTATTTTTTCTTTATATAGAATTTCAGTTACTGCAGCCAGTCTGCCGGGTTTGTTCTCCACGAAAACTGAGAGCTGTCTTATCACGTAGTCCTCAAGCATGCGAATCCCCCATAAAAATTAGACGAAAACACCTTAAATCTTCCTCCTGTCTATAACTCTCTTTGCCTTTCCCTCAAATCTCTGAAGAGTGCCGGGATTGACGACCTCTACTTTCGCCGTTACATTGAGTACTGACTTCAGTTTTTCAGCTATCCTCTTTTCAAGCTCGAGAATGTCTGAAACTCTGTCAACTTCAGCCTTCTCACTCAGCTCAACCTGAACGGTCATCACGTCAAGTCCGTTCTCAGCCCTGTCAAGTATTATCATGTAGTGCTCTCCTACCTCCGGTATCTGCATCAGCACGTGCTCTATCTGACTTGGAAAGACGTTAACTCCTCTGACAATTATCATGTCGTCTGCCCTGCCAAGTATCCTCATTATTCTCGGATGTGTCCTCCCGCACGCACACTTCTCGCTTTCTATTACGGTAATATCCCCCGTTCTCCACCTTATAAGCGGAAGAGCTTCTTTGCTGAGAGTTGTAACGACGAGTTCTCCTTTTTCTCCTTCACCCAGTCTCTCTCCAGTCTCTGGATCTATTATCTCTATCAGGAAGTGATCTGCCCAGATGTGAATTCCGCACTTCTCCTCACACTCTGTGAAAAGAGGTCCACTGAGCTCAGACGTTCCATAAACGTCGTAAGCGTCAATTCCAGCTTTTTCCTCTATTCTCTTCCTCGTTTCCTCGCTCCATGGCTCAGCTCCGAAGATTCCCGCTCTCAGCTTCGTATCATCTTTCAGGCTGACACCCATCTTTGATGCGTACTCTGTTAGGTAGAGCATGTAGGATGGTGTGCATGCAATAACTGTCGTTTTCAGGTCTTTCATTAGCTCTATCTGCCTTGCAGTATTTCCTGCTGATGTTGGCAGGACTGTGGCACCAACCCTCTCAGCAGCGTAGTGGAAACCGAGACCTCCTGTAAATAACCCGTACCCATACGATATCTGCATAACATCGTCTCTTGAGACTCCACAGGAAACGAGACCTCTGCAAAGGCATTCTACCCATGTGTCTATGTCGTTAACTGTGTATCCTACTACAGTCGGTTTTCCGGTGGTTCCACTTGATGCGTGAAATCTCACAATCTGGGATATTGGCACGGCAAACATTCCAAACGGATAGTTGTCTCTCAGATCCTGCTTTTTTGTGAATGGGAGTTTGTGCAGATCTCTCAATCCAGAAAAGTCCCAGGGGTTTATTCCCGCTTCTTTAAATCTCCTGCGGTAAAACGGTGAGTGGTTGTAAACATTGTGAACGAGTGCTTTCAGCTTTCTTTCCTGGTACTCTTCGAGCTCTTTTTGTGGCATCCTCTCAATTCTTGGATCCCAGAACATGCAAAAGCCTCTGGGTGGAAGTATTAAAACGTTTTATTTTGTCTTTCATTCCGTCTTAGCGTACAGCATGTGAAATCAGTATTCGTCGTAGTACTCGTACTCCTCCTCTTCCTCCTCTGCAAATTCGTCAGGTTCCTCTTCTTCTTCCTCCTCTGGCATTGCAAGCTCTTCAAGATCGTACTCTTCGTTGGTTTCCATCACGTGGATTTTTCCGTTCAGATACACGAGGGTACAGTTGCAGAGTTTGCAGACTATTTCAATTCCATCGTACAGATCTTCTAATACTATATCTTCCCCACACGAGGGGCATCTAATGATTTTTATCATCTCCCATCGTGCGAGATGTAATCAATTTAAGCTTTTTCCCGGCGGTGACTTGGTATGGCCCTTTACTGACTGGCTGGGAAGGCTTACAAAAACTTTATTAATTGCCGTGAGATTGGGCTAATACATCACGTTCAACGGGGATCAAACATGGCGAGAAAGAGGAGGCAGGCAAGAGTTAAGGATAAATGGACGATGAAGAAGTGGTACACACTCATCGCTCCGGAGTACTTTGGGATGGCGGAGATAGGTGAAACTCCGGCAGATGATGCAAGCAAGGTCATAAACAGGACAGTTGAAGTAACGCTCGCTGAACTCACGAACGACTTCTCAAACCAGAACCCGTACAAGAAGCTGATATTCAAGGTTTACAGGGTTGCTGGAGATAACGCGTACACAAAGTTCCACAGGTTTGAGCTTACGAGAGATTACCTCAACAGCCTTGTAAAGAGGAGAACGAGCAAGATCGATGATGTAATAGATGTCACAACTGCCGATGGATACAAGCTGAGGGTGAAGCCCGTTGCATTTACGATAAAGAGATGCAAGAGCTCCCAGAAAAGGGCAATAAGGGCAGTAATGAGAGAAACAGTTCAGCAATTTGCTCGCGAGGAGAACTTCGTGCAGTTCCTTCAGGAGTGTGTTCTTGGAAAGATACCCTCTGAAATCTACAAGAGGGCGAAGAAGATATATCCTCTCAGGAGAGTTGAGATAAGGAAAATAGAGCTCCTTTCAGAGCCGAAGAAAATAGAAACTCAGGAAACGCAGCCAGCACAGGAAGAGGTAGAGGCCGCAGCCTGATTTTATTTCTCTTCTGGTTTCCTTTTTTCCGCGTTTTCCGCTGTGAAGCAGTACGGTTGTGCATGTGTGCATTGTAGAAATCAGCACAGTAAAAACACCAAAACGTTAAATGCCAGTAGTGACAATTTTGCTACGTGAGGATCACTCTGGAAATACCACCGGACATCGAGCAGGCTCTGCTTGAAAGGTGTGAAAAGACTGGGGCTTCACCTTCAGAGTTTATACTGTCTCTCCTTGACTGGTATTTCCTGAAAAGGAAACAGGAGTCCGGAAAAATTTCCGAATTTCTCAGAGTAGCGAACCAGTGCGCAGCTGAAAGAATCAAGTACTGCAAATATAGTGATGGCAGACACTGTGCAAGGGAAGTATTCAGCGATCTTTTTGAAGAGAGGGAGCCAGAACCAATAGTTCCTTACAAGTGTCTGTTCTGTCCTTACTTCGTTGACAGGAGAAACGAGAAAATAAAGGAGATAGAAAGAGACTTCGTCGATAAAACTTACGATCTCGCAAGACTGGCCGCAAAGCTTGTTGTTCAGATGTATGGGGACAGGCTTGGATACAGACCGGGAGTTTTCAATGACATAGAGAGGGAAGTTGAATCCATTCCGGAACCGGAATCTGTTAAAACGAGGAGCAGGAAGAGAAAGAGTCTCTCCCTGAGCCTTGAAGATGATAAGCAGGAAAAGAAAGAGGAAGGTGTTTTGAGGGGAGTAAAAAAGCTCCTCGACTGGTAGTAGGGTTGTATAGGTTGTATGGTCAGAATCGAGCTGAATCTGAACTGGAGTCCAAGGTTTGATGAGGAGTACATTGCAGGAAAAGCTCAAAGAGCAGAAAAAGCCGGAATAAAGAGAATATGGGCTGGAGAGCTTGATATTTTCATTTCTCCCTTTGAAGTTGCAAGAATTGTTGATGAGTACACGTCGATTGAGTGCGGGATAATAATGACACCGAAACCAAAGCGGGAAGTAGCCAGAATTGCTGAGAGGTATGATGTCTGCATAATTCCGGGTGGTAAAGGGAGGGATTACGTTAACAGTGCTGTGAGGTGTATTGAAGAGCTTGGAGATTGCAGAAACGTTTACATTGGGTGTTCAGGGAGGATTACTGCAAGAAAGGCGTTTAATGCTTTTGTCCGTTCTGGAATTGAGCCGAGAATTATGCCGAACTACGTTAAAAGAGAGTTTGTGGACTGGGTCTGCCTCAACCTCGAATGGGTGGAAATTCTGCCCATAGGCCCCTCCCTTATCCTGCCGAGCAGGATGGAGGATGAACTGACAATAGCGGCCATTCTTGTTATGACGAGCAATGAGAATTTTGCAAGAGAGTTTGGATTCTTTAGAGAGTTTAAAGAACTCTCTGCTCTGGATGTAAAGAGGATGATAGCAAACTCCCGACTTGAGAAAAATGAGACAGTTGAAAGATACCGGAAGTTTTTAATGGATAATTTTACAGTTTCTGGAAGTGTTGAAGAGGTCAGAAAAAAGGTGGAAGCTCTGGGATCTTTCGTTCTTGGAGATCCTTTTTTCAGAGACGATAATTCGATGGATATGCTTGAGTTTCTTGTAAATTAGTTCTTGACTGCTTTCGTGTCCTTTCTCTCCCTCCCTTCTGCCTTTTGCCTTCTGCCTTCTGTTTCCTCACTTACTCAAAATACTTAAAAGAGCTTTATAAATCAACTAAATTCAACCAAACAACTAAAATCAACCAAATCAATCAAACAGCCAAGTTTAATACTTTTAAAGTTTAGAGTGACTCAATCAAAGCAATCAAACTTCAATTAAACCAATCAAAACTTCAGATACCCCTTTCTTTCAAGCCACTCTACTTGTGGGTTCGTGTATCTCCAGACCACATCAGCCCTATCATCCTGGAAGGACCATGGAACAACTATCACAACATCCCCTTCTCTGATCCATATCTTTTTCCTCATTTTGCCCGGTATTCTCGCAAGCCTCTCTTTCCCATCCTCGCACCTGACCATTATATGGCCGGCACCCATCATTGACTCCACTATCCCGAACATCTCGTTTTTCTCCCTCTTGGGTAACCTTACCCTGATTACTTCCTCCGCCAAACAATCACCTCCTTTTTATTTCAACCTTTTTCTTGGATTTTCCAGGAGTTTATTTAAATACTTCGCAGCAGCCGCTTTCAGATCTGCTGGATGTAACTTCCCACTTTCGAAATCCTTTGCCAGCTCTTCAAAGCTTGAGTACTCGACATCTCCTCCAAACTTCTCCTCTCTCTCCACCACAACTTTCTCGAACCTCGGGAAAATGTGATACTTCATTATCTCCAGGATTGGATTATCCTCAACCTGCCTTGCCGGGCAGTACGCTTTCCTTAGCTTCCTCACGACTTCATCCTCACTATCTCTGATTGAGATGTAGTTGCCCTTGGAGGAACTCATTTTCTGACCGTCAAGCCCCAGGAGTATGGGCGTGTGAAGGCAGACCGGGGATTTATACCCGAGTTTTGGCAGGTTCTCCCTTGCAAGCATGTGTATTTTTCTCTGGTCAATACCACCAACTGCCAGATCCACTCCCAGATGTGCTATGTCCAAAGCCTGCATTAACGGGTATATCATCTGGGAAACAACTGGATCTTCCTTCCTCCTGCTGACTTCGTCCATACTTCTCCTTGCTCTGTTCAGTGTCGTTATTCGGGCCATCTTAAGCACATCGAGCACGTAATCTCTGCCCAGCTGATATTCACTTCCAAGAATAAATTTGGCCTTACTTTCGTCGAGGCCAAGGGCTATGAATGCTTTCCTGTTGTACTCCGCTATCCTTTCTATCTCTTCAAATTCTCCCTTCTCGTTCAGGTAAGCGTGAACATCTGCGAGCAGAACCACCACTTCAAAACCGGCATTCTGGAGGTCAATCAGTTTGTTTACTGTCATAACGTGACCGAGGTGGATTTCACCACTTGGCTCATAACCCACGTACGCCCTTGGCTTCTTCTTCTCCTCAACGAGCTTTTTTAATTCCTCCTCCGTAACAACCTCTACTGCATTCCTTGTTATGAGCCTGAGTCTATCCTCGAGCATAGCCTGCATACCCGTGGGCGAGTATTAAGGGTTTGCTGTCCTGCAGCTGGCAAGCCTTTTTATATCCCCGACAAATTTCAAGCATGCTGCATCCGGGATTCACACTTCTATCAGGCGTGTCCCTGCTGCTGATGCTCGTTTTCGTTTTCTCCAGAAAAAGGCTGATTGGTTTTCTGGCATGGTTAACTTTTGGAGTAGCATGGCTGTTCAACATACCTCACTTCCTGTCAATCTGTGATTACTACAACACAGGAATTATGGTTGGAGCTTTCGCCGTTTTTACTCTGATAGCCGTGGCAGTAATGAAGACAGACAACCTCACAGTTTTCGTTGAGACAACTTCTTTCTCAGTTTTATCAATTGCCGTTTACTTCCTCTTCGCCTTCACGCCCCTTGGAAACTACCTCATATATCTTGTGGCAAAGCAGAGTGCTTTTGTTGGCAGATGTTTTGGTTTTCCAATGTACGCTGAAGGCAACAGAATCTACATGAATGGAAGGCATGTAACTCTAATTCTGGCCTGTACGGGCATTCAGAGCATGGCTCTGTTTACTGGAGCCACTCTCGGGATTAGTGCAGACTGGAAAAGGAAGTTAAAGGCTTTTCTTGTCTCAGTTCCAGTTATATACTTCCTCAACCTGCTGAGAGATGCTTTCGTAACAGTTAGCTACGCGGAATCATGGTTTGGTGAGGATAGCTTTTACATAGCTCACAATGTGATATCCAAAATACTCGCAACTCTGGCACTGTTTGCAATAGCCTATGCCGTCTTTAAGATACTGCCAGAACTCGAAGAGCTTATATGGTCTCTGATGAGTGAAATGAAGAAAGTTCTGTACGGGTGAGGGCAATGATAGAGGATAGTTGCAGAAAGATCGTTGCTGTCGAATTTATTGCTTCTCTTGCCCTTTCACTCGTTAACGTTTACGTTTCTGCCCTATCCTTCGCCTTCACGCTGGTTTCAGCTCTTTTTTTCAGAGACCCGCCGAGAAAGATACACGAGGGAGTTATTTCCCCGGCAGATGGAAAGGTCGATTACGTAAGTGATTCAAGACTTGAAATATTTATGAATATTTTTGATTGCCACGTTAATAGAAGTCCCGTGAGCGGCAGGGTTATCAGGATTGTCTATACTCCCGGGAAGTTTCCTCCAGCATTTTTGAGGGATAGAAGCGTAAAAACTGCGGAGAAAAATGAGATATGGATTGAGAACGAGGATGGAGTGTTCAAGGTAACACAGATAGCAGGCTTTCTTGCGAGGAGAATCGTTTGCAGCGTAAAGGTTGGTGACCGGGTTGAGAAAGGCCAGAAAATAGGCATGATCAGGTTTGGCTCAAGGGTTGTGCTTGAGGTGCCTGAAGGATACAGGTTTGTGAGGAGAGTGGGAGAGAAAATTAAAGCTGGAGAAAAAGTAGCCGAAAAGGAGAGCTAAATTGCGAACGTCTGAAGGAGGAAAAAATGCTGAGCGTGCTGAAGAAACTCAGAATTGCAGATGCGTTTACATTTGCGAACATGTTTTTTGGTTTTCTTTCGGTAATAACCGGAAATCTGAGGTACGTATTTCTCTCTGCAATAATGGACGGTGTTGACGGTGCGGTGGCAAGAACTTCTGGATGTGGTGAGCTTGGAAAGGAGCTCGATTCTCTGGCCGACCTGTTTTCTTTTGGTTTCGTTCCTGCCTTCTTTCTTGTCAGAAAATTCACAGGAGAGCTGTTTTTCCCTGCCGTAGTTTTGTCATTTATCTACTTCTCCTGTTCCGCTTTGAGACTGGCCAGATTCAACGTTGTAAAAAGCAGAAATTTCTATGGACTGCCAGTAACAGCCTCTGCAATGCTGGTGGCTTCCATTCTGTGTTCAGGCTTGAAACTGTTCTCACTGCCGTTGGTTCCCCTTCTGTCAGCTGCAATGATCAGCGATGTCGTCTATCCAAAAATCAGAGATTTGAGGATTTTAATTCCGGCGTCAATCTTCGTAATTCTTGCATTCTTTGGAGTTGTAAAACCGCTAATTTTTCTATGCACGCTTTACGCACTTCTGCCTGCTTTGAAACGAGTTTCCGTGATATCCAGACTGTGGGATTGATTTTAGACTGGCACTGCTTTTATTTTAACAGCAGCAGTACTGCCGGTATGGGCAGGATTGTAGATCCCTGTGCAATTGCCTGCTTTGAAGCTGGCATAAAACTCGGGGCTCTGTTTCACCAGTTCGTGGGATTGCCTGTGGGGGAGAAAAATGTGGAGAACGTTGAAAGGGCAATAGAGAGCTGCGTTAAGCTGCAGCCTTTCGTAAAAAACGTTAAGGTAAGCATATCTGTGGAAAAGCTGAGGGAAAAAGAGTCGGCATTTGGTTACACATCACTGACTCCAGAAATGCTCTACGCTGAGGTAGAAGTAATTTTTGAAGGCTGCAGGGTGAAGGCGAGGCTGAGGTGGGACGATAAACTGATGTATCCTATAATGGAGGTTGTGGAGGTGGACGAGTCTGAATGAGCGGAGTAGGAGTATATCCCCCGTCAGAAGATTCGGAGCTCCTGCTTGAAGTGGCAATGAAGGAAGTCAGGAAAGATGATGTCGTTCTTGAAGTAGGTACCGGTAGCGGATTCGTTGCTGAAAGAATTGCGGGTTTATGCAGGATGCTGGTGGCAACGGACATATCACCTCTTGCAGTCAGAGAGGCAAAGCTGAGGGGTATTGATGTAATCAGAACTGACCTGTTCAGAGGTCTGAAGAGAGTGTTCACTCTCGTTCTCTTTAACCCCCCATATCTGGAGCTGGATGACGTTGAAAAAACTGGAAACTGGATGGATCTGGCTCTGGATGGAGGTAAGGGCGGTATTGAAGTCGCGTTGAGGTTTGTAAAGGAGCTCAAAAATGTCATGCTCCCCGAAGGCAGAGCTATAGTTATTCTTTCCTCCCTCTCGTCAATTCAGGAGTTTCTTGAGTTTTGCTCTTCTATGTACAGTGTAGAGTTAGTCGGTAGAAGGAAACTGTTCTTCGAAGAACTCTACGCTTTCAGGCTTTCCCCCTCCAGATGACTTAAGTCCCATCAGCCGAAACCTTTAAATACTCGATGTTGAATATATATTCACAAAAAATGAGGAGGTGATGCTGATGCCGAGGTATCCCGGATTTGGTCCATGGAGCCACCTTCCTCCGTGGGAGAGGCCCGGATGGAAGTACTTTGGAAGGGGTAGAGGTAGAGGCTGGTGCTGGTGGTGGTACTACTACTCCCAGAATCCATCTTCAGCTCCGGCAATCGATAGAGATGCAGAGATAAGGATGCTTGAAGACGAGGCAGCTTACCTTGAGGAGAGACTGAGAGAAATCAGGAGAAGACTTGACGAACTCAGAAAGTAAATATTTTTATTTTTTAGATTCTAAATTTGCAGAAAAAGAAATAAGATTTAAATATTGCTGTCAGGTGTATATGCTTATGTTTCCTGGCCATCCGCTCCAGTAGCTTACACTGCCGTTGCCCGTGGTGTTACCCCATACGGTTGCTATTGCCGTTCCGTTAACGGACCAGTTCGTTATCGTCCAGTTGTGCACTCCGTTAGAGAGCGTGACCGGGTTGGTTATGTTGACGTCGAACTCTAAACTTCTCTTGTGGTGCCACTTTATCTTCACAGCTACATGGGTGTGACAGGCCACGCAAGCCTCGTTTGCTCCCTTCAGAATGGAGCTGTTCTTGGCCTCAAGAACGAACATTTCGTGGGCAGCCATGCTTCCTGTATCCCCCGGCATGCTTGTCAAACCGAATCCTCCTGCTATGACGTAATCTGGTGCTACTTTAAACGAGGTTGTGTGGCACTCGAGACAGATAGTTGTGCTTCCCGAACCGATGGCGTTGTATGCTGTTATGTGTGCAAGATTTCCATAAGCTCCGTGACATGTCAGGCACCTGACAGTAGAGGCTGCGTGAGCCTGTTTTCCGGGATAGTAGTTTGTTATTGTGCTTCCATTGACAGTTGCGTAGGAATATCCGTTAAAAGCCGTTCTGTGGCAGAGCTGGCACTGAAATACGTATCCACTCTCCCCGGTGTGCGGTCCAATTTGCAGTCTCATTTCCTCATATATGTCTGCATGGCACTTCTGACAGGGGATCTGGTTACCGTTCCCGCTTATGTTGTACCACCAGTGCTGTCCGGCGAAGAGTGAGGCTGTTTGAGGCATGACAAGAGTACCAATTGCTACCATAGATACCATGACAAGTAGCAGTTTCACTCCGTTCACGATTCATCCCCTTTTGAGGGTTTGAATGAACAATAATATATTCGTTACTGTTTTTTCCTAACATTGATTGCAAGATTAAAAATTAAAGTATGCTGATTTTGAAAGTGCCGGCAGATGAATTGAATACTGCCTAATGCCAGAACTGCTGAAAATTTTGAAAATATCTCTATTTATTGGTACTATTTTTTGGTTTATCGGCAAAACAGTTAACTATTTTTGAAACAAGTTTGATTCATGGCAGAGGCAGAGTACTTCGAGCTGAAAGAGTTAAAAACAAAAGCTCCCAAGCTTTTTGGGATACCTACTGGAACGAAGCTTGACGAAATGTTTTACAAGATCGACGTTGATGAAGAAGGAAAATTCGTTAAAAAACCGCTTGGCGGGATACCTTACCTGTCAGTAATGAACCTGACTGGCGTTCCTGATAGCGGAAAGAGTGTTCTTGCCGAACAGTTCGCCGTAACCCAGGCTGGAAACGGTTACAGGGTTCTTTTCGTTACTGTTGAAAGTCCTGCAAATTTCCTCTACACGGCTCTGAAGCAGAAGAGCTTGGCCTTGGGTGTGGATTTCGAAAAGGTTGAAGAGAACGTGGTGGTGATAGATGCCTCTCAAAGCGAGGAACTCAGGGAGAACCCAAGAGCACTCCTCGACACGATGGCATATGCAATAAAGGATAAAAAAGTTACAAATGTCGTTATAGACAGCATAACCGGTCTTTATGAGCACAGGGAAATGATGGCGAGGCAGATAGTCAGACAGTTCTTCAACTTCCTCAAAAAGTGGAAACAAACAGGACTTTTTGTTTCGCAGAAGAGGAGTTCCCAGGGAAGCGATACAGCTGAAGCTGCTGGTGGTCTTGCTGTTGCTCACATAGTTGACGGGACAATAGTTCTCGACAAGAAACTCATAGACAACAGGTGGGATGTGAACCTCTATGGATTGCCCCTTGGCAGCGTTTTGAGGACAATAAGAATAGACGGCTGCAGGTTGTGTGGGCACGACTCCCGTACGTGGGTGTTTGAGATAACCGATGTTGGAACTGTAAACATTCTGGAGCCGCTATCAGAATATATAAAGAAAGTTAGTAAGAAATCTGAGAAATAATTTTGTATAAGTTATCAATTCGACTTTGTAGAAAATCTTTAATTTTTTAATCCGTTTCTGAAGAAAGTTTTATATAGGTGGTCATATCTATACTAAATAAAAGTTAGTAAAAAATTGTTAGTCTGCAGGCGTAAAGCGCCGATGGTAGAGTGCAGATTTAATAAAAAATTTAAAAAATAAAATTAATTAAAAAATGGGGGTGATATTGTGGAGGTCATTGCGAAACCCAGGGGTGGGGACATTGACAAGATGGCAGAGAAGGTCTTTCTTGAGAGCCTTGCAATACTTGGTGGTTTGAGAAAGCTTGTGCAGTACAGAAATCTGACATGGTTACCTTCTCTTGCTGAGGCTGCTTACGTTGTTGTGTTGAAAAATGAGGCAATGAAAACATACAGGGAAATTGCAGAGTTCCTTGGCATAACCGAGACTACGGCAAGGAACATAGCCACGGCCGATGAGGAGAAAGTCAGGGAGTACATAGAGGGGGAGCTTGAGGAGAGGCCGAAGGAACACATAGCGGGAGGTATAGCAAAGCTTGCATACAAGAGGTTAAAGGAGAGCGGTAAGCTGTACGAGGGAGAGGAAGTCGTCATAGGCGGCGAAGAAATCGAGGTGCTTGACATAGACTGGGCTGTACATGTGCTTGCGAGGATAAAGGGTCTCGATTTCCCTGCAAACAGAGATGCACTTGAGGAGAGGCTTAAGGGTCTGATTATTAAGGGCAAGAAGATTGAGGACATACTGGAGAAGCTTGAGTATCCTGTGAAATCTCCTGCTGAGCTGCTGCATGGTATAAAGGTTAACTTGGAGTAAGTTTTTATTCCTACCTTTTTTCTCTGAAGCGTGGAAGAAGAGGTCGTTAATTCAACGCTGAGAAGAGTCGTAAAGGGTGCTGGAATTTTCCTTGTTGGCACATTCTGCACTCTTTTATTTGGATTTTTTACCAAGGTCTTGATTGCAAGGTACTTAACGAAGTACGATTATGGAGTTTTATCTCTTGCACTTACAATTCTGGGTATAACTCAAACTGTACTGACCCTTGGCATACCAAGTGCAATGGTCAGACAGGCTTCTTACTATCTGGGAAAGAAGGACTGGAGCGGTGTAAAAAAGACTGTCTCCATTTCAGCCTTTGCTCTGCTGGTTTCCGGTATTTGCGGTTTTGTATTTATTTACCTGTCTTCATACTATTTCTCAATAATATTCAAGGCTGAAGAACTTGAATATGCTCTAAAACTTCTTTCGTTATCAATACCATTTTTAATGCTTAATAGTTATTTTGTGTCAATCTGCCAGATATTCGAGCAGGTCAGACTAAAAGTCCTTGTTGCCGATATAGCCCGCAGCATCCTGACTCTCTCTCTTGTTGTTTTGGCTGTTGTTGAAAAGCTGCCGTTCTACTTTCTGGTTTCTGTTTACTCCATAGCTCCAGCCGTGACGTTTCTTATATTCGTCACCCAGCGTTCAAAGTTTAGAGCAGTAGGATTGGGTTTGAGAGGCACCGGAAAATATGCGAAGGAGCTTATCTCTTTCGCCGTGCCACTTTTTCTGCAGGGTGTGCTGGGAGTTATAGTGACGTGGACTGACGTTTTGATGCTTGGTTACATGCTGACACCCGTTGACGTTGGTATGTACAGTGCAGCCAGAACTTTAGCGTTACTTCTTCAGCAAATTCTGGGAGCTGTCGCCTTTTTGTATTTTCCTCTTGTAACACAGCTTTACGGACAAAAAAAGCTTGTCGAAATTGGAAGAACTTACGCCGTAATTACCAAGTGGATTATGTCAATTTCTCTACCCGTTTTTCTTGTTATGTTTCTTTTTCCCAGAGCTGTTCTTTGGGTTGTGTATAGCAACAAGTACATTGGAGCTTATGTAGTGTTGGAGTTGCTGGCTCTGGGATTTTTTGTTCACGTGGCATTTGGTCCAAACGGCCTAACTCTTGTGAGCTTTGGTGACGTAAAGTTTGTAACAGCTGTTAGTGCTATAACAGCTCTGGCAAATTTTGTCATGAACTTGCTTTTAATCCCTGTTTTTGGCATTAACGGGGCAGCAATAGCAACTGCTATCACATATATATCGTCCAATATCATAGTGAGTGTAAAACTCTTTACTAAATATGGTATTCATCCATTCAGCAGGAACTATATCAAACCTCTTCTTGCAAGTTTGTTTTTGGCAGTGATTATAAGCAGATTATGCAAATCTGTAAACTGGCTGGGGCTTATATTGTTGTTTGCAGTGTTTACACTGGCATATATTGCAGTACTGCTGCTTACAAAGAGTTTCGACAAGGAGGACCTTATGTTAATAAGGGCAATTGAAAGAAGACTGGGATTGAATTTGGAATTTCTGGAGAGGATATTTGGCAAGTTTATTTAATTAGAACTTCTGACTTTTCAACTGTATTGCCGGGTAGTGTGAGGGAAAAATTTAACCAATACTCTGTTTTTGATAGCATGCTATGAAAGCTCTGGTACTTTCAGGCGGGCATGGTACAAGACTGCGTCCACTGACGTACTCCCAGCAAAAACAGTTAATTCCCGTAGCTAACAAACCCGTTCTATTTTACGCTATCGAAGACGTTATAGAGGCTGGTGCGGAGGAAGTAGGTATTATAGTTGGACCAAACAAGGAGCAGGTAATTGAAGCTGTTAAATCCGTTGACTGGGATGTACCAGTCGAATTCATCTATCAGGGAGATCCAAAAGGATTAGCTCATGCAATACTTGTCGCTGAGGAATTCTTGAGTGACGATGATTTTGTAATGTATCTGGGGGACAACATACTGAAGGAGGGAATAGTCAATCATGCCAAAAAATTCAGGGAATTAAACCCCGATTCACTTATTTTACTTACTCAGGTTGACGAACCCCAGAGATTCGGTGTTGCAGAGCTTGACGACAGAGGAAAAGTAGTAAGACTTGTAGAAAAACCGAAACATCCTCCATCAAACTACGCGTTGGTTGGAATTTATTTCTTCAAACCGGTAATAGTGGAGGCCTGTAAGAACATAAAGCCATCGTGGCGTAACGAGTTAGAGATAACTGACGCGATACAGTGGTTAATAGATAACGGATACAGAGTAGAGGCTTCAGTAGTCGAAGGATGGTGGAAAGATACTGGAAAACCAGAGGACATTCTCGAAGCGAACAGACTCGTGCTCGACGATATAAAGACAAAAGTAGAGGGTAATATCGTAAATTCAAGAATTTCAGGCAGAATAGTCGTGGAAGAGGGCGCATTGATAGAAAACTCCGTTGTCAAGGGACCCTGTGTTATTGGAAAAAATGCAAAAATATCCTGCTCATACATTGGCCCATACACATCAGTAGGGGACGAATGCGTCATAGAAGAAACGGAAATCGAGGATTCAGTGATAATGGAAAAAACCACAATAAGAAGGGCTGGAAGAATTGTTGAAAGCCTTATCGGAAGAAACGTGAGTATCGACGAAGTTGCAACTAAGCCAAGCGGTCACAGGTTTGTAGTTGGAGATAATTCAAAAATAGTGCTGTAACTGGTGAGTCGTGATATGAAAATACTCGTTACGGGTGGACTGGGTTTCATAGGAAGCAATTTCGTAAAATACATGCTCGATAGGTATTCGGATGTCGAGATAATAAACATCGATGCCGAGTTTTACGGCTCGAACCCGAACAACTTGAAGGATTTGGAGAACGACGAAAGGTACGAATTCGTTAAGGGTGACATAACGGACTATGAGTTAATGTCGGGGCTAATCAAAAAAGTTGATGCAGTTGTGAATTTCGCAGCTGAGACTCACGTTGACAGGAGTATCTCCAACCCCGAAGCCTTCTTGAGAAGCAATGTTATAGGCGTTTTCTCGATATTGGAAGCCATAAGGAAGGTTAATCCGGAGGTCAGGCTCGTTCATATATCGACAGATGAGGTGTATGGGGACATTCTTCGGGGATCGTTCAGGGAAGATGACAGGCTCAAACCTTCATCGCCATATTCGGCAAGTAAAGCTTCAGCAGACATGTTCGTGCTGGCTTACGTGAGAACTTACGGAATAAACGCGTCGATAACGAGGTGCACGAACAACTACGGCCCTTATCAGTTCCCGGAAAAGCTGATACCCAAGACTATAATCAGGGCGTCG
>CAZUMR010000009.1:0-18404 GCA_964622075.1 uncultured archaeon
GTCCTCGTGTGGACGGCTGGATGCACGGCTTACGCTCTGCAGGGATTGGGCTTCATGAGCGAGGAGGGATTAGAGTTCGCTGGTGAGGGGCTTAAGGAGGTCTGCGAGGAGCTCAACCTTCCACCTGTGTGGGACTTCGGGATATGCATGAGTGTTGCAAGAATCGTGAGCGTGGCGGAGATGCTGGCAGAAAAGCTCGGTGTTGATCTGCCCGACCTGCCCGTTGCCGTCTCAGCCCCGCAGTGGCTGGAGGAGCAGGCTTTGGGAGATGGAGCCTTCGCTCTGGCGAGCGGATTCCTGCTACACGTCTGCCCGGATCCATTCGTGAGCGGATCCAAGCTGGTGACGAACGTGCTTACGGAGGAACTGCCAAAGCTTACCGGGGGAAGGTTGCTCGTCGAGTGCGACGCTGAAAGGGCTGCGGATGCGATGGTGAGGCATATAGAGGACAGGAGAAGAGTGCTTGGAATCTGATTGTTTTTCTATAATTTTTAATTATTATTGTTACTGTGTGTCAATTATTTAAAATAAATAATGATGCGCAAGATAAAATCGTTCATCCTTCTTGCAACAGCAATCTTCGCAGCCCACAGGGCACTTGTCGTTTACTTTGAGAATAAGGTGATGGAAATCTTGCATGCCCAACCTGACGTATAACCTGTTACCTGCTGCAATTGAGAAAAACTCAACGAAAATACACTGTGCAGAGTAAGTTTCATGTCGGTAATAGCTTCTTCAGGATGGCTACCGGGAGGGGGCGGTGGAAGTACCGTATATCTGCTCAACGAAACTGCAAACTACACAAGATACCACAGCTTCATGCCATGCATATGTCGCTGGGCACTGTGGGGTTTAAAATTTACTCTGAACCCCGGATACGATGTGAAAACTCTGATCTGGTAGTTCTGCATCATTGCATCTAAAAGAACTCGGCAATACTTGCCTGTTTATTCACATCACTCTCAAACAGTGACCTGATCTCAACTTCTACAAGCTTCAGCCTCTGCTTTGTGTACTCACTTACCCTGTATTTCTCACTGAGCTCTATCGAAACGTCAAGGTACTTCTTTATAGATCCGAAGTGAACTGTCAGTGTCAGATTTCCACCACATCTCGTGCATTTACCCGATAGCGGTATTCTCCTGTACTTTGCGTTGCAGTTGACACATCTGAACTCCTGTCTCGAAAATGCCCTCAGATTACCTATTATGTCTGGCAGGAAGTGCCTCGTTATAACTCTCTCCGCAACATCGCTCTCATCAACTGCCAGAATTTTCTCAGCCAGACTCATCTGGGCATTTACCTTATCCTGCATCGATTTCAGGGACTTGTAGGCACTCTCCTTAACTCCCATGGCTATGTCCTCTGTGTCGTGCGTAAATCCAAGGCAGCAGTCCTTGTAATCCGTATCAAGCCTGTCCTCCACCCTCTCTATAAGACCCGCAACATCCTTGGGACTGGCATAACTCAGGGTAGCTCTGTAGAACTCAAGAGGATACCTTTCAACTATGTCCATGTTGTGGACCTCACTGTCAACTTCCTTCGGGTCGATTACTGTCGTCAGGACGAGCGGGGCGTCCATTCTTCCTCCTCTCTTGTCAGGCAGGTATGCTCTTGAGAAGTTCAGCAATCCGTCGAGGAGTAGCATAACACAGTCCTCATCACCGTCGCAGTTCCTCCTCTTTGCCGCATGGAAGTACGGGTGTGCATAGCCTGCAAGCACATCTGCAAATCCTATTATCCTTCCAAGAACTCCAGCAGACGTGTGAGGAGCTAATCCAATTACGAGATGGCCTATAAGATCTTCAGGTTTTTCAACGTTGTAGAAAGGCTTCATTCCATAAAACTTCACGAGCAAATCGTCTATGAAGTTGGCAACCCTTACAAGGTATTCTGCGGCGTTTCTGGCGAGTATTATGTCCTGAGGTTTTAATTCGACTATCTGATCTTCGCTCTTCAATTCGTTTCCCTTCCAGTCAACTTCGTATCCGAGCTCTTTCAGCTTTTCCACGCTAACTCCTATTTCTCTTGGCCTGAAGTGAGTGATCGGAATGTCTGTCATGTCAAATCTTATGGTTCCATCCTTGAACACATATACTCCATGTTTTGCCCTCAGAATTCCCTTTTCGAGCCTTTCAGGCATCTTCAGCTTCGATGTCATTCCCATTACGCCCTTTATTGCCGGGAAGTTATCTCTCTCACCAAGCCTTTCAAGTGCTTTTTCGTACAGCTCCCTTATGTTTACCTCTCTCTTTCTGCAGGCTGTTGTTTCTCCTCCACACCTCGGACATACCTCGCTTCCAACCTTTATCCTGCATCTGGGGCAGTAGTAGACCTGTTCGGTTAACCCACCACAATCGCACTTTAGCCAGAAAGTCTCCTTACCGCACTTCTTGCACTTTCTCACAGCCACCTCTACTGTTATTACACCTTTTGCGGAGTTGTAGGAGCTCGTGTAGTTCACGGCATTTTTGATGTCTCTCGTCTTTCCACCGGCCTGACCAAGTGGAAAGAGTATGTGGGGCGGTGGGCTCATCTTCCTTTCCTTGGCTTTTTCAGGTCTGCCCATTCTTGCTCCTATTCTCCACGGAGATCTGGCTCTTACATCCAAGCCGGAAAGCCTTCTTACAAGCTCAAGAGCGGGAATCTTTTTCTCTCCCGCGTCTCTTTCGATATCTGAGACGTCTGAGATTTCTGAGATGTCTGAGAGTGCAGAAGTTGTATGCATATCTGAGAGAGCTAAAGAGTTCGCCAGAGCTTTTGCATCTCCCCTCTTCTTGAGGTTTTCATCTAAACCAAGACATCTTACCAGAACCTTCCATTTTTCTATGACTATTCTGCCATCCCTGACCTTGTGCTGAACGAGGAGTTTTTCGAGAATTTCCTTACCTTTCCTGCCCTCATCATCCAGCTCTACTGTTAGAATACCGATTCTGCCCTCTACCTTTCCCTTTCTGCTTATCCATCTCCTCAGGAACAGCACTTCTTCACTTGTTAAATCGTGCCACAGATATGTGTACTCCGGATGAAGTGGAGCTCCGTATTCATCACACAGCCTTAAAGCAGTATCCTCATCGATTTTCTCTTTAAGGTATTTTGATGGGACTCCTTTCTCCTCACACTCCTGCACCCACCATTCGTAAACAAACGGGGAAGGGAGGAGAGGGTGGTTGTTCTCAAGAAAATCACCGAAGTTAATCAGAATCTCACCCATGTCAAGTATTGCCTCTACATCATCCCTCAGCGCAAGAGCCTCGTTAAAGCTATCTACTCTGACGACATCCCCGTTTTTCAGCCTTACAGTTGGCCCCTCTATGCTTGTAACAGGAACGACACTCCCGGCCTTTCCCGGCCTTTCAACCTTGAGCTGAGTACCTATTGCTATGAAAGAGTCTGCAATCACCATTGTTGCCGGATTTATTCCAACAGTGGCAAATCCTGAATTCCTTGCCCTCCCATAGCGAAGTCTGAATCCCCCCTTTCTTGATGGATGACAGAAAACGGGCCTTCCGGCAACAATGTCTGAAAGGTACTTGTCCTTTGGTTTTACAGGACACTGATCAGCCTTCGTATCTCCTTTCATCCCCTCACTGCCTTCCTTCTCTTCTCCCCCTCCTTCTTTTCCTTCTCCTTCCTCTCTTTCTCCCTCTTTTTCCTTCTTTTCCTCCCCTCCCTTGCCCTCTTTTAGCTCTATCAGCCTGTCGAGCCACTCCCATCCATCTATTGAAAGGCTGTCAACAAGTTTTTTTAGCTTTGGAGCTTTTAGAGCTATACCTTCAGCTATAACGAGGCACATACCACCTCTCACTCTATTCGTCTCAACTCTCGGCAGGTTTCTGTAGCCGGAAACCTCGGCATCTTCAGTAGGCTCACCATCTATACAAACTGGGCAATTCGAAACTATCAGTTTTATCTCCTCGTCACTTGGTAAGTATTGCAGGTTTGCTACTTTTTTGTAAAGAGGTATTTCCTCACAATATCTGAGAATTTCCTGCTCCGTTGGTTTGTATCTTGAAAGTCCAAGCTTTCTTCTTACAAGATCTCCAACAAGTACGGAAATTACCTGTGCAGTTCCACCGGCACTCCTTATCGGTCCGGCGTAGTAAATTTTCAGAAACTCACTTCCGTCATCGTTTCTGTCTATCTTTACCTTTGCTATTCCCTCAATGGGTGCTGCAACAACCCCCTCCGTCAGTATTGCAACTGCACTCCTGATTGCGAGATCTATGGCTTTCAACCTGTCGAACTTTCCAAATCTTCCATCCACGATCTCCTCAGCTATCCTGAAACAGACCTTCTCCCTGCTCAAACCCTCCTTTTCAAGCTCAATTATCCTTTCAGCTATTCCTTCAAGGTGTAAGAGTCTCTCAACTCTCTCAGCCATATTTCTTGCTATCGGGATTTCAACTTCCAGACTTGGATCAAGTCCCTTGCTTCTTGCCTCTCTTGCAATTTCGTAGGCTTTCTCAACCTCTTTTAGCAGGTGATCGTGATACCTCCTTATCTCCTGTAAAAGAGCTACTCTCCTCCTGTCAACCTCACATTCTTCATCAAACAACGGAAAAAATTTGTCGAGAGTAATCATCGCAACACCTCTGACTGGTGGTGGGTTAAGGCTTTTGGTTTTGCTTTTCTGATGATACTCCACTACCTGAATATGCAATTTAGTTAGATTAATTTTGAATTTTAGAAATAATAAATAATAATTAAATAAACAACAGTTTATTGCGATATACTTTTTATCTCTTCGTAAAGCTCTCTCAGAACGTCCATGTAATTTACATCTCCTCTTTCAACAGCGTCCATTTTCTCTTCAAGCTTTCTCGTCCTTTCCTCGCTGACGAATTCTGAGTAGTTTCTGGAGAGGTAGTCGTAAACTTCAATTCCTCTTTTTGTCGGGATAAGCTTTCCGTTTTTCTCGACGATGTATCCTCTCTGAAAGAGTTTCTCGATTATGGTCGAGTAAGTTGATGGCCTGCCTATTCCCCTCTCCCTCATCATCTGGATGACCTCTGACTGGGTTAGAAGTGGTTTAAATGGAACGAGCCTGATCTCAGATGATACTTCTATCTCTCCTTCAGGAAGTGGATCTCTAACTCTCACCGCTCTGTACAGCTCATAGGCTTTGCCCTCAGCTTTAACGATCCTCTCTTCCCTGATTTTTACTCCGGATACGCATACGTCGTAAACTTCCACCGTAACTCTGTAATTCCTGCACTGACTTGCCATGAATCTTCTGAATATCAGATCGTACAGAGCAAAATGTCTCCACGTCATTCCCTCAGCCATTATTACTCCTTCCTGAATCAGCCTCCTCAGCGTATCTCTATCTACCGGCCTCGTCGGTCTTATACACTCGTGAGCTCCCTCAGCGTACCATTCCCTTGCCTGAAAGTCATCTCCCAGCCACTCCCTTGCAACTCTCCAGCCCGCCTCGCTAACTCTTGTGGAGTCTGTTCTGTGGTATGTTATCAGACCGCTTTCGAAAAGCTCCTGGGCAATCCTCATTGCCTCAGCTGCACTCATTTTCAAAATCGCGTTGGCATCTCTGAGCATGGAATCGGTTGTGTAAGGGGGTAATGGAGTTCTTTCCTCTTCTCTTCTCTCGACAAGATTTACAGTCACTTTCAGCTTCTTCTTTTCTCCAGCCTTCCAGTCAAGCAAGTCTGACTTGTCAGATTCGATCTCGCTGAGATCCACGCTGATTCCAAGCTCCCTGAGAATCAGAATTTTCTTCTTTTTCCTGTGCTCCTCATATCTCTCTATAATCCATCCCAGAACGGGGGTCTGGGCTCTGCCAGCAGACAGGTTTCTTGAACCAAACACTCTCCACAGCTTCTGGCTAAGTTCGAACCCTATCCACCTGTCCTCGACTCTTCTTACAACCTGTGCTTTTACAAGGTTTCTGTCAACTTCTCTGAGGTTATTCAGGGCGTTTATTACAGCTTTTGGAGTTATCTCGTGAAATTCTGCTCTCATTATTTTTCCGCAGTTCGAGAGTAAACACGACAGATCCCAGGCTATTTTCTCTCCTTCACTGTCAGGGTCTGTTCCAATTATCACTATTCCAGCATCGTGAGCGAGCTTTCTGAGGGATGCGATCCTCAATGCTGAATCGTCAATGTCCTCTCCCTCACACTTCGGACACCTTTCCGCATCGCTCGTGAACTGGTATCCGCACTCTCTGCACCTCTTTATGGAAGAATAAACCGGTATGAAGTAATCTTTCTCAACCCTGACACCGTGAAAACCATCTTCAGTCGTCAGATCTGTTACATGTCCGAGACTTGCCGAAACGGAAAGAACGTATGGAGCTGCCGGCACCTCGTATGCTATTATCCCCTCAAGGGCTTTAACGCTCGGTCTGCCAAAAAATCTGGAGATCTGCTTTGCCTTTGTCGGGCTCTCGACTATGAATAGAGCTGGTTTTATTACATCTGTTACCTCCTTTCTCAGCCCTTTTCTACTCTCTTCTATCTCTTCTTTTAGTTTTTCGAAGTTAACTTCATCTATTCCCTTGAATTCAATGTCAAAATGCTTGGCTCTCTCCACGAAAGCTCTTCTCACGCATCCGTCACTTTCAAGAAGGAAGGACGCACCTTTCGTAATACCTCCTGCAAAGAGTCTTGAAGTTCTGCCGGAACCCTGAATGTACGTTCTGAGGTCGGGAAATACTACCTCTCCTTTCCTGAAACAGACGTCTCTTGTGCTAACCTCAGTATCCCCAGCAATCAGCTCCTTTAACTTCTCCCTGCTCTCCTCCTCGCTCATTTCCTCCGGAAGTCCAAAAACTATCTTGAGAATTCTTAGCATTCTTGGGGATACAGAATCTACATCTTCAACTCTGACAGTAAATGCCGGAGCTCCAACGAAAATTGCGAATTTTATCCTTTCCGGCAGATCAAGCCCTCTGACGAGTGTTCCGTAGTAGTAGGAAGTTCCAACAAGGTAATCGAGCTCCCCCTTCTCAAATCCTTCGTAAGCTTTCTCCTTGGCATTTCCGGATACGAGGCCAATTCTGAACTCGTCTTTCAGCTCGGAGTATAGCTTTTCGGCATCTTCCACGCTTTTGGCGTATATTATTCCTCCTTCACCCATCTTTCTCATTATCTCCTTCACAGTCTCCGTGTCATCTCTCTCAACAAGCACATCTTCCACATTTCTTATCGTGTGGTGTGAAGATCCGACGTCGAAGTTCAGCAGCTCTCTGAATAACCTGACCTTTTCACCCTTCTTCGCTGTTGCCGTTGATACCATCAGCACTCCTCTTGCCTTTCCTGTCCATTCCCCATTCTGGAATCTGAAGCCAAGGAGCTGGAGAATTCTGTCAACGTTTCTTGATGCCTTGAGTATTGAATCAACATCATCCACGAAAATGAAGTTGTAACAGCACTTCAGGCGGGAAAAGTTTCTTGCAAGGAACTGGGAGGTTGTTATCAGCACGTCATCTTCCCTTTTTTCCAGAGCTTCGAAAAACTTCTCCTTTTCGCTTTTTTTCATCCTGCTTCTGTAATACAGGACTGTTATCTCTCCCTGCTCTTCCAGATTTTCAACAGTCCTTGGTCTTATCCCTGCCCTGCTGCAGAGCTCAAGAAACCTTCTGTAACTCTGCTCTGCTAAAAGTGAGGTAGGAAAAATCAGGTAGCACCTCTTTCCTCTTGTAGCGAGGAAGGCTGCCATTGCAAGGCCAAAGGTGGTCTTTCCAACACCTGTTGGTGCCACGGCAGCAAAACTTTCCCCTGCAATAACTCTCCTCGCCCACATCTTCTGGAGTGATGTGCTATCACCAACGACCTTTTTGAAAAATTCAAGAAACTCTCTGACTCTTTCATCTATGCTGAATCTGCAGAGTCCTGTCCTCTTTTTAAAGCAGACACCTTTTTCAACCTCCTCAACCGTCAGTTCGAGTCCACACTGGGGACAGAGTTTCCTGTAAACAACCACGGGCTCGGATTTGACATCCATATTAACGCTCCCTCCAGCTGCCTGTATGCAGGAATGGTTTTGCAACCTCGTATATCTTGTAAAGTATGTAGAGCAGTATTGCTGAAGATATTGCATCAAGTGCGAAGTGTACTTTTGGATATCTGACAAACAGGCAGGAGAGTCCCGTTATGTAAACAACGAAAAACGTGCAGGATATCACGCTTTCGTGTGTGCTGAAGTCGAAGTAAGTGGACATTTTTCTGACGAGCCTGTAAAGGTACAGTGTCAGCCAGAAAACAGCTATCGCAATTGCTGCCATGACAAGGGAAGCTTCAGAAGGAAAAGCTTTGAATGGAAGATTTTCTCCCATCAGAACAGCCACACATCCGTAAACAAGCCCGTCTCTGAACTTTGTCCCTTCAAACTTCTCAAGTTTCGTGAAGTTCATGAGATATAGGGATGCGGCAAGTAAAATCAGTACAAGTGCAAGCTCCACGTAAACAACCGTACCCCACAGGTAGTGAACGACTCCATGTATGAAAAAACCAAAATCTGAAATTAAATAAAATGTAACTATTGCTTTTAGGTAGTCGTCTCCCTTTTCAAGTTCGTAACTCGGACGGGTTGAGAAGCCGAGTAAGCCGGCTACTACAGCTACAAAGCTAAACCAGTAGAGTACGATGTACGAGGGGTTTGGACTTTTTATCATTCAGCTGTAAACCTCCTCTCCCGGATGCACGGTAATACCGTTGCTGTCTATGACGAAGTGGTGGGTCTTTTTGCTGTGATTGCTTCCTCTCATCTTATAAATTTCGAGGCTCCTCGTCCTCATGTTTTCAGATTTCATGTAATACAGGACTATTGTACCTTCTGTGACGAAGTTCTCGACTCCAAACCTGCTTATTGCACCGTTCTCAATAACCTCACAGGTCAGTATTGACGTAAGACCGAGAACCTCAAGGGTCGTGGATATCTTAAGCAGTTCCACCCTGAACTTCGCCGGATCCTGTATTGAGAACCCTATCGATGTTGTGGAGTCGAGAGCACACCTCAGGGCACCAATCTCATCCTGTATTGTTATTACATTGTCAATCAGCGACCTCGTGTCGAACGGTCTTATATCAACGTACTTTTCATCTGTAGGCAGCCCTATCTTCGTCGATGTTGCATCCACTATTGCGAGCATGTTCTCGTCCTCGTACTTTTCAATGTCCCAGTTGAATGTCGAGAAGTGCTCTCTGAGATGCTGTGGTCTCTCTTCAGTAGCTATGAATATTCCCGGTTCTTTATACTGTTCAATTCCATTCAGCAGGAACTGCATTGCAAATATTGTCTTTCCCGAACCGGATGTACCTGTAACAAGGTACGACCTATCCCTTATCAGTCCTCCATCACACAGTTCATCGAATCCCGGAATTCCGGTTGGAACCCTTTCAAGCGTACCCATACTCATCACCCCGTAATGCAAAAGCTGACAGTATCTTCAGCAAATAACCCGAAAGTCAGACTCCCACCTCAACTGACCTCGAACTATCCGAAACCCAATTTTGAAGTATTTTAACTTCTCGATTGCTACTGACCACCTCCTTAAATCTTTTCTACACTTCTCACAGATAAATCTTTACAATTATCATCATCACATCTGCATGCCCAGCATTTCAGCCTACCAAAAGCTTAAATTGTTTGTGGTAGTTATTATTAATATGAGCGAGAAAATTACTGTGAGCCTTATCAAGGCAGATATTGGCAGCTGTCCCGGGCATGCTGTTGTTTGGGAGGAAACGCTTGAAGTTGCAAAAGCTGTTCTTGAGGAGAAGAAGCAGAACGGTGACATACTTGATTACAGGGTTCTGAACTGTGGAGATGATACCGAGCTAATAATGCTCCACAGAGAGGGAGTTGACAGTGAAAAAATCCACGGCATTGCCTGGGAAGTTTTTGAGAAGTGCACAGCCAAGGCCAAAGAGCTCAAGCTCTATGGTGCCGGACAGGATTTGCTGAAAGACGCATTCTCTGGAAACGTCAGAGGTATGGGTCCGGGAGTAGCAGAGATGGAATTCACTCCAAGGAAGTCCGAGCCACTGATAGCGTTCATGATGGACAAGACCGAGCCCGGTGCCTTTAACCTGCCGATATTCAGAATGTTTGCCGACCCGTTTAACACTGCAGGTCTTGTGATTGATCCATCCCTCCACAACGGTTTCGTGTTTGAGATCTGGGACATCATGGAGCACAGGAGAGTATTCATGAAGACTCCGGAGGAGATGTACGACATACTTGCACTGATTGGTGGGAAGTCAAGGTTCGTGATAAAGAGGGTATTCCCCAAGGAGGGCGGAAAACTCCCGCCAGACGAGCCGGTGGCAGTTGTCAGCACGGAGAAACTCTACCAGATAGCTGGAGAGTATGTGGGAAAGGACGACCCGGTAGCTCTTGTGAGAGCTCAGAGTGGTCTGCCAGCAGTGGGAGAGGTTCTTGAGGCATTTGCATTCCCGCACCTTGTGAGTGGATGGATGAGAGGCAGTCACAATGGACCACTGATGCCAGTTCCTTTCAGGTATGCGAAGTGCACACGCTTTGACGGGCCTCCGAGGGTGATTGGTGCAGGATTCCAGGTTGGAGAGAGCTGGCTGGTGGGGCCTGTTGACATGTTCGATGATCCTGCTTTCGATTACACAAGACAGAAGGCACAGGAGATCGCAGAGTACATGAGGAGGCATGGACCGTTTGAACCTCACAGACTGCCTCATGAGGACATGGAATACACGACACTGCCGAAAGTCCTTGAAAAGCTTGAAGAGAGATTTGAAAAGATCTGAACTTTTTAGATTATTTTTTACTATTATTCATTTTGATTTCGTTGAGCCCGTTTTTAAAATCCATTTCGAATTTTTTGAAAAATTGCACGCAAAAAGGCCGGAATATCCTTTTTCCCCGGAATTTATATTACTGGCAATAATATGGCTGTTTCATGTGATGATTAATGGATATAATTATTAATCATCCTCAAAAGAAATTATATATGAGAAGTTACAACATTAGATTATGATGCAGCTCGATCACGTTATAAAGTTTACTGCTAAAGATGGTAGAGAGGTAATAATCCGTCCTGCCACAAAGGGTGACAGGGATAAGCTTGTGGAGATGTACGCTAACTTTCATCCCGAAGACAGATGCCTTGGACTTCCACCCGTCTCCAGACCGGCAATAGAAACGTGGGTGGAGTTCATACTTGACAGTGGCTTCTCTCTTGTAGCAGAATGTGATGGAAAAATAGTCGGGCATGTGGCAATAATACCGGCTGGGAATGGTACAGGTGAGCTATGCATATTCATACTGAGAGATTACCAGAACCTTGGCATCGGGCAGAGAATGATGAAGGAAATAATCAGGATGGCCAAAGAAAGGGGAATGAGGGGAATATTTCTGACAACCTCAAGGTGCAACGTCAGAGCAATACACGTTTTCAAGAAAATGGGGTTCAAAGTTGTCGATTCATGCTACGACTACGAGATGTTCCTCCCGCTTGACAGTTCACATGATAAAAACGGGCAGAGTTAAACAGAATCTTTCGAAAAGTTCTTACACTGAACAGAAATAATTTCTCTGTGAAATTTGCAGTTGCAGTTCTGCTCCTGCTAATACTGCCTTTACCAGCTCTGGCAAGTCCGGACTGGAATTCTGGACTGCTTGGCTTGAATAAAATAGCCTTCTGTCCGAATCCAATGGGCAGTGATCGTTCGGAGTGGATTTTCATCGGGAACTTCTCCGGAAACTTGGAAGTTTACATGCCTGGGCGGTGGAGCGTAAATGTTACACCCCCTGCAATTATCGTCAGGAACGTTTCCGCTTTTAAGAGTAGCTTTCCTGAAATTTATGCTGAAGCCTGTAGGAGAAAAATAGCGATCGTTGAGAGAAAAATCGTTTTACCAAACAGGGAAGGAACTCTGGTTTTTGTTACAGACTGTGTGCACGGTGTGCATTGTGTACATAGAAAATCCTATCATTACGCCAGAAGTGGTGAGATATTCTGCTGGAGTGATGGAAGGTGGAGAATAAGGTATCAGGACTGGACGAACTTTAAACCTCTTGATGTTAAAGCTTATTGCAGAATTGTTGAAACGCCTGCAGTTTACAGGTTTAAACCGAAAATTGTTTTTTCATACACTTTCCTCACACCCCTGAGGGGTAATGCAACGTATTACCTTGACTCTCATCCTGTTGGTGGAATACCTCCTGTAGAGTTTCAGCTTGCCAGAAACTCGGAGGTAAAGTTTCTGAAATCGAATTCCTACGCTTTCTTTCACTACAAGTTTGCAATCGTAGAAAACGATCTGGCAGTAATTACCACGGAGAACTGGAGGTGGTGCAAAAGAGGTTACATAGTTGAAATAAGAAGTGAGAAAGTCGTTAACTACCTTGAAAAACTGGCAGCTCACGATTCCAGATACGCTATTGATTCTGAAAGAATTCTCAGGAATGGGAATAATAACAAAGGTGATGGCAGTAATGCCGGAAATGGAATACTTCAGAAAATACCCGCTGGAATGAGAAGAACGAAAAAGGCGGAGATATGGAATTTGACCGGTAAAACTCTGTCAGGTAAGTTCAACATTACCGTTTTTGTGATGCCCGACAGAAATCCAGTTTTAGAGGCTATAAAATCTGCTCACAGGAGGCTTTACATCGAAGTTCCCTACATAATTCCATACCCTGAGCTTGTAAACGCAATAAAAAACACGTCAAAAAGGGTCAGGATTCTCATTGTTACAAGAAAACACTGTCCTGAGCTGGAGAAGATTGAAAACGTCTCTTTAAGGATATACCCATTTCCCCTTCATGGAAAACTCATAATATCGGATGACAGGGCAATAATTGTCACGGCAAATCTTGATAGGTACGGGATGGAGAAAAACAGGGAAATAGGGATTATTTTCAGGGGTAGAGCGTGTAAATGGCTTGCAGATAACTTTCTTGAGGACTACAGCTCCTCCAGCGTGGATTATTCTAATTTCATTCTCCTGACAGCGATACTCTTGCTAATTCTGGCAGTTTACTTCAGAAAAGCTGGTGGATGAGCTGGAAGAGTGAGCTGGAAGAAGAATGAGCTAGAAGTTTGCATTGAAAAAGGTTTTTACTCTCCGGGAGAAATGTTAAACGATGGTAACCGCTCTGATATTTCACGAGTCGTATCTGGAGCATGAACAAACCCCGACACATCCTGAGAGGAAGGAGAGGCTTGCCTATACATTTGATCAGTTGATGGAGGAAGGCATCTTTGAATCGAAAGCTGTGGAAGTTGTCAGACCTGTGAGGGCTGATGAAGAAGACGTTCTTGCAGTTCACACAAGAGACTACCTTGAATTTTTGAAAAGGGAGAGTAAGACCGGAGGAATTATTGACTGGGATACTGTAATTCCTGTCGGCCTTTATGAGAGTGCCATGCTTGCTGCTGGCGGTGCAATAAAAGCTGCAGAAATCGTTGACAGTGGAGAAGCTGACAACGCCTTTGCGATGGTGAGACCTCCCGGCCATCACGCAAAGCCGGGAATCGGGGCTGGCTTTTGTTACCTGAACAACATAGCAATTGCGGTCAGGTGGCTTCAGAGGAAGAGGAGGTACAGCAGGATTCTGATACTTGACTGGGATGCACATCACGGTGATGGCACTCAGGAAATATTTTACAGGGATCCAACAGTCCTGTTCATATCGCTCCATCAAATGCCTCTCTACCCCGGGACAGGATATCCGAGAGAGGTTGGGGCTGAAGAGGGAGAGGGTTATACAATAAACGTCCCCCTCCCTCCGGGAGCTGGAGATGAGTGCTACATGACTGTGTTTGATGAGATAATCGAACCGGTCGCTCACGATTTTAGACCTGAATTCATAGCTATATCTGCCGGGCAGGACAATCATTTCACCGACCCTCTAACAGGTCTGGCCCTGACTGCGAGAGGATATGCAGAGCTGATGAAGAGAACGAAAAAACTTGCTGAGGAGCTGTGTGACGGGAGGATGTTTGCCGTTCTTGAAGGAGGGTACAGCATTGAAGCTGCTCTGCCTTACACGAACCTTGCGATAATTGCCGCCATGGCCGGGCTTGACACATCCTGCATAAGGGAACCAAGAAGCTATCAGGCTGCCCTTGAGTCTGTCCTCGATCCTTCAGCCCCCGAAAAGGTGAGAATGACTGTGGAGCAGGTTAAGAAAATTCACGCGACATACTGGGGCTGTTTCGTCAGATGGTAGTCAGGTGGTAGTTATGCATTCGGACTCATTTGTTCCGGAAATGGTGCTGAGGCTGTGGGACAAGTATGGGTTGCCTGAAAATGTCAGGAAGCACTGCATAGAGGTGGCAAAACTTGCGGTTGAGATGGCAGAAAATGCCAGAAAAAACGGATACGATGTTGACGTTAATGCTGTAAAGATTGGAGCCTTACTCCACGACATTGGAAGGGTAAAAACACACGGGCTTGAGCACTTCGTTTACACCGGGGAAATTCTGAGAAAAGAGGGAATTGATGAGAAGATAGTCAGAATTGCTGAAAGACACTTTTCCTGTGGTATTACTGCTGATGAGGCCAGAGCTCTTGGACTGCAGGAGAGAGATTTCATGCCGGAAACTCTTGAGGAAAAGATAGTTGCTTTTGCTGACAACTTAGTATTTGACAGGAAAAGAGTAAACTTTGAAGAATTTTACAAAAAACTCGAAGAACTTAAAAGCAAGGTTGACGAAAGTCAGAAGTGGATTGTTGAGAACAGCCTGAAAAGAGCAATTAAAATGAAGGAAGAACTCGAAAAGGTTACCGGAATGAACTTTTCGGAGCTGGTGTTATGAGGTACCGGATAACAAGAATAGAGATGAAGGATGAAAACTACGTCATCGTTTACATGAAGCTTGCCAACAGAGAGGGATTTGCGGCACCAAGCATAGAGGATGCCCTGAAAGACCCGTTCAGGCTTGTGCAGCTCAGCAAGCAAATTGGAGATGCATGCGTAAGCTCAATGGTGGATGATGCAAGCATAACCCTCGACTACTCTGAATACTGCGAGCTTGAGTTAAAGGTAGGAGATTTCGTGGAAGTTGAAATTAAACCCGTATCCTGACTATGCCGGGAAGGAGAAGGTGCAGAAGGTTCTTTGCAGAACTTCCGGCTTATCCGGGAGTTGTGGAGTTCTCTCCAGAGGAGCTTGAGGCTCTGAGACTTGCAGACATAGAGGGGTTGACTCAGGTCGAGGCAGCTGAGAGAATGGGCGTATCTCAACCGACCTTTCACAGAATACTGAAGGAGGCGAGGAGAAAGGCGAGCATGGTAATAGTTGGAGGCGCAAGCGTTAACGTTTATGGAGACGTTTCAAGGGTGTTTTTCTGCAATGAGTGCGGGTACTCATGGAAAGAGCCATTCTCTTCCAGTATTGGGGACGTTATCTGTCCGAGATGCGGGAATCCTGTTGTGTTTACACCAAGGGGTAGGAGGAGAAGGAGAGGTAGATGTGCGAAGGACAGGTAAAATGGTGTTATCATCTCGTATCAGCCCACATCCCGTTATCAGCCCATCAGGACACCCAGACGCTGCCTCTGAATAGAAAGGCTCCGGCGGGTTTGTAAATTACCTCTACCTCCAGCTCTGTTTTTCCGGAGAATACACTGCCTTTCTGATAGCACGTCAGAACTTTTCCGGGCATTATTTCCCCCTGAAGTGGGATGTACAGGGTGTTGCCGTTTAGGCTGTAAACGAAGGCTGACCCGTTCCAGTCGAGATCGTAAGTGTTGCTACCATTTTTTACAATTATTCTGATGTCCCTTGGAATCAGAGAATCTCCGCCAGCATCCGTCAGTGTGAAAACCTTTCCGGAACTCAGGGGTTCCGGACAGTCAGACAGAGTAAAACAAGTGGATGGGACGTTTTTCAGTTTTGAATTCATGCTTTCTGCGCGGTAGGCAACTATAGCAGCAAGCATTACCGTAACTGCAAGAATTATAATTATACCAACGACCGGAGAGACACCGGAGCGTCTTCTCTTTTTCATAATGACTTTCATAATGACTGTGTTAAAAATCAAGAGTTTAAGAGCTTTTTCTTACAGTGCTTGTAAATGGAGTATGGTGCTGCTGTATTGTGTATTTTTAAATAGAAACATCTAAAAATAAATATAACTTTAACATCAGAACAGGTAACTCATGCTGAGCACGTCTGGAAACGCAACCTCCACGATCTTCTCTCCATCGTATATCTTCACTCTTTCGCCGAAAAACCTGTCTGCTGCTTCCACACAAATGCTGTCTGAGACACCAAGCTTTTTTGCCGTGAGAATTGCGTATGCGATTACCTCCGCTTTATCTTCATTTTTCAGAACTTCCTCTATTTTTTTCTTCGGATTCGGATAGGCGTCCTCAATCAGGTAAGAAACTCTTGCCATACCGTAAACAACGTATTTCCTCTCAACTTCCCAGTCGTCTATCAGCGAGACGAACTTGTTTCTGAACCCTTCAAAAACGTCTGGATTTGTCCTTCCAATTTCTGCAATTCCCAGTGGTGCTCCAATACAGTATGCTCCGCTTTCATCGCTTAAATGCCAGAAAAGCCTGAGTATGAAGTTTCTTGCTACCCTCCCTCTGCACAGGTATCCGAGAGCCTCAGCACCTCTGAACCTGTAAAATTCGTCAGCATCGTAAAGAAACTGCAGGGCAAGAGATGCCTTTCTGAACTTCCAGAACTCTCTTTTCTTTAACCATTCCTTCATGACCTCTCTGGGTTTGTTTTTCAAATGGTGGAACTGTTTCGAATCATTACTGTTCACGATATCACCTTTCGAACAGAAGATATTTATCCAAAACAGTGTAGACGTTACCGGAATATTACTTTTTTGTTCACTTTTTAAACTTCTTTTTTCGATTTTATCAGCAGTGTGTTGAATGCCTGGAATTGTACCATCATAGAATTGTACCCATTATATCATCAGGTATCCGAGGAGTAGCAGTATTCCGCCAATTCTGCTCACAAGAACTATTGCAGCTACAATGGGTGGTATCAGCTTGTTTTTTGCTTCCTCATACATGCCAAGCTTTACCATCTCCACTACATCCTCACTCGTTTTGAAAATCCAGATAGCTATTAAAATGACAGGTAAAACCGGAAGTGCTCTTTGAATTCCAACTTTTGAGGTGTAGTAAAGTACGATCAGTATGCCTTCAATTGCGGAGATTATACCTCCAGCTCTTATAATTTTTAAAGCTCTTTCCTCCGTTTTCCCCGGCAAATCCATCAATTCCACCTCCAAAATGAAGAGATGGGCTGAGATTTGAACCTTGGTTACGGGATTGAGAGAGATATCAGTTTGTATAACCTAATTACGAGTGCATGGCTGAATCGGTTCAATGGTTTAAGAAGGGAGGAATTTGAGACGGTATGAGGTATATCTGATATCTCAATAGGCTGTCCGGTAGAATTATTAGGCACCCAAGAGAACACGCTCAGATCGTTCAAGACAAGGCAAGACACCATAAAGTTGCAGTGCAAGACCTTCTTAAATTCCTTGTGGAAAGTCGGATAAGTAGGGTCAGATAAATAGGCATAAATAGGCTATTGCAGTAGAGTGGCAAAAGCTGTTGCAGCTATACAGATTCTGTAAGTACTCTCTCACCTTATCTTTTCTATAGGGTAACGAGGAAGGATTATCAGCAAGCAGTCTTAACTTCTCTTTAATTCTTTCTCCCGTATCCTTATCAAGCTTCTCAAGAAATTTCTTAGCCTGCTTAAGAATACTTGAAACATTATTCAAGCAGATACTTTTCACTTATATGCCAAAAGAGTTTGCTCTTGAACTTAAGAAAATAAAGATGGATGAATTAGCTTTAAGACAATATTTCTCAAGAAGAGAATTACCAGCTAAATATCTTAGGAAATGAAACTATAATTTTTTAATTTTACAAGGAGTTCCAGAATCGGTAGCGGATTTTATACAGGATTATTATACAGGGAAGAGCTTCAGTTACAGTTGGCTCTATGCATTACCTTGCTAAAGTTAAACAAGCTGATGAGTGGTATGGTGGGATAGTTGATAAGTTATTAGAAATTTTCAGTTGAGCAATTACTTAAATATTGGGTAGAGAATAAGATAACGTATGCCAAAGGTTGTAATAGATCTTCCAGAAGGTGTTGATGAAGAGAAGATAAAAGTTTGGATAGCTGAGGGAATGAGTAGAGAATTGTTCAAGAAAATAGTTCTTGATGCTTTAAAGTCTGGAATTGAGTTAAATTTTGAAGAAGCTCTTAAGAAATTTGAAGAAACGAGAAAAGAAACTTGGGAAGAGATTAAGGAAAAATACATTAAGAAAGGGTTGATTGAATGAGATTTGTAGTCGATAGTAATGTAGTTTTCACGATTATAATAGCAGGAGACAAATCAAAAGCTTTTAGAATCATCAGAGATTACGACTTAACTCTTTATTTCCCAGAGGATGGATTGTTAGAGTT
>CAZUMR010000010.1:0-2573 GCA_964622075.1 uncultured archaeon
GGTAAAATTACTATCCCCTACAGCAAAATCAGAGAAGTCTCATTTTTTGAGAAATTGAACTGGAAAACAATCAGAATTTTTGGTTCAGGCGGTCTATTTGGATGGTTTGGTCTGTTTAGTGTGCCAGGAGTAGGTGATGTCTGGATTTACGCAAGGAGGAAAAGAGATTTTGTATTAATTAAGGCTGATAAAAATTACCTGATTGCTCCTGAAAATCCAGAAGAATTTATACGAAATCTAAATAGAAAACTTAGTATAAGGAGTTGAATTTAATATTCTCCCACCCGCTGAAGAAGTTATTGATGGCAGGAATAAAGAAAGCAAAATCGAGAAATCGGAACTCGGTGGTACGCTGTCAAAGAAGTTTGGATGTGAAAAGAGGGTTTTGTTTGCTAATTTAATCTAGTCTGGAGTTTAGCGAACTTGTTCTTTTCTGGAGGTGGTTTAATGAGGTTAGTTGAGAGTAGGAAACTCCAGAATGTCGCTTTGGAGATGTGTGAATACTTTAAGGAGAGAGAAGAGCTTGTAAAACTTCTGATTCTGGCAGTTTTGAGCAAACAGCACGTCTACATCCTCGGCCCTCCTGGTACTGCTAAGTCTGCAATCGCAAGGGCTATAGCTTCTCACTTTGATGCTAAGCATTTCGAATGGCTTGTTACGAGGTTTACTACACCAGAGGAACTCTTCGGTCCAATTGATTTGACGACACTTGAGAAGGGAGAGTACAGACGCATCACAGCAAACAAACTTCCGGAGGCTGAAATAGCGTTTATAGATTAGATATTCAAAGCCAACAGTGCGATCCTGAATTCTCTACTGTCAGTAATCAATGAGAGAATTTATCACGATGGTGGAATGGCTGTAAAAGTACCGCTGAACACTCTCACTGCTGAAGAGGGGTGACGATTACACTCCAAAGACGAAAATTGCAAAGGATTAGCTGAGAACAATGCAAGAACACGTGGCTAAATATCAGCCCCATACTGTCAACCATAGTTGAGCTGAGGAGAAGTTTCAGAGAAAACGGAATAATTGTAAGCGATTCTGGTATAGTTTACGATTTAGTTACTATGGCTGTTCCTCATATAATGGTCACTTACTTAGACGGTTTTTGCACTTCAAAGGCAAGTTTTATTCTTACAGATAGTAAATCTGGATTTCTTAGGTTCGCTCCAAGCTTGATTAGATATGCATTACTTGAAGCCAGAAGAAGAGGAGAATTTCCTATCGGATTTCCAGACATTCATATGCTTTCAAAGCTTATAATAAACAGAGGAGAGATCAAAAACGAAAAAATTGGTAAGATTGCTAACTTCTTGGAAGAGGCAATTGGTGGTGAGATTTATGTTGAGATTTATGTTGAAACAGAGTTAGTATTCCCAAAAAATATTCTTTAAGAAAGGTGATTTGACGATACCAATACTTAGATCCCATTCAGGTATAAGAGAATTGGCACCTCTGATCATTTACCTAAGGTATGTAATTGAGATGGGGGCTCTCTATAGTGATAGAGAGCCGGAAACTCATCTTCATCCATACATGCAAAGCATCGTGACGAGAACTTTGGCTACGCTCAGTAAATACGCTGACGTTTTGATAACGACCCACAGTCCGATGGTCTTGGATGAACTCGATAACCTGATAAAATTGAATAAGCTGAGTCCAGAAGAGAAGCTGGGATACAGGGAAGAGGAGGGTTTAGATCCTGAATCCTTGAAAATATATAGATTTAAGCTCGATGGAACCGTTGAGGAGGTAAAGGTTACGGAGGATGGACTCGAGGAAGAGGAATTTTCGTCCGTGATGGCGGAATTGTCAAACAGATATGCGGATGTCGAAGAAGTTATTTGGAGGAATTTTCATGGAAATCGATAAACTCGTAGAGTCGATCAAATCGAAGATCGATAACGATTGTTTTGAGTTACCCTTCACATCGACTGTTGCAGGATCAAAATTTCAAACGAACGAAGAAAAAGCTTAATGCTTAAAATCAGATTCGATGGATGCGCGGATTAATGCTTAGGATTAGAAGGTGGATGCGACTGTATTTTCGTTTTTCCGGACAAGGTTAGCTTAGTCGAATGCACCGCCGGAAAATTCAGAGATGCTGATGCTAAAAGAAAACCCAAGCAGATAAAGAAGTGCTACGAATTCATTAAATCGCTCGAATATAACGGCCTAATCGAAATTATAGTTTACTCCGATCACTTTAAGAAGACTGCCATGTATCGTTTTGAGAGCGAATTGAAGGATGTGAAGAAGAAGGGAGCGGTTATCAGATTTTTGAGATGTGGGAGGGACCCGATAAAATGAAGATCAGACCGATAGCATTCGATTCATTTGGAGCAAGGAGCATGTGCACGGTGGTGGAGGCGGGAGACGTAAAGATAGTTATAGATCCGAGCGTGGCGTTGGGGCCGAAGAGGTACGGACTGCCACCGCACGAAATTGAAATAAAAAGAAAGGAGGAGCTGTGGCAGAAGATAAAGCGGAAAACTCTCAACGCAGATGTAGTTATAATCACGCACTACCACTACGACCACCACAACCCGAACAAGCCGGAAATCTTGGCC
>CAZUMR010000011.1:0-20667 GCA_964622075.1 uncultured archaeon
CACACCATTGAAGCAAAGGTGAACTCCTGAAAATGGAGATTGAAAGAAATCAATACCACGGCTTTCCCCATTCTTCAATGTGAAGAAGCAAAGGTGAACTCCTGAAAATGGAGATTGAAAGTGTTTTTTATGAGCTCTATGTCATTAATTGAATATGGAGAAGCAAAGGTGAACTCCTGAAAATGGAGATTGAAAGGTGTGTATTTAAATAGAAAAACAGTCTGTAAGCATGTCTAAGAAGCAAAGGTGAACTCCTGAAAATGGAGATTGAAAGACTTCATCACCTTTTCCTACATAAACACTACTACCACTATTGAAGCAAAGGTGAACTCCTGAAAATGGAGATTGAAAGACAAGTGGGATGTGTATTCTGGTTATAGGCAGTTACCAAGAAGCAAAGGTGAACTCCTGAAAATGGAGATTGAAAGTCTTTAGCTCCTTTTCCTTTTTCTTCAACTCTTCTTGCTGAAGCAAAGGTGAACTCCTGAAAATGGAGATTGAAAGTATATTCCCAAACATGTTTAGGGACTACACCCATCCAAGAAGCAAAGGTGAACTCCTGAAAATGGAGATTGAAAGTCTTCACTCTCCTCTCGAGGAAGTGGGACGGTTTTCCCTCCGAAGCAAAGGTGAACTCCTGAAAATGGAGATTGAAAGCAGTTTTTGCTGCTGAGTCTAAGTATTCTTATTGCTTCGAAGCAAAGGTGAACTCCTGAAAATGGAGATTGAAAGACGCTTTTTTGCCTGTACCATCCCGCCACCAGCACCACCGAAGCAAAGGTGAACTCCTGAAAATGGAGATTGAAAGATAGGTATCCCTTTTACCTTAATCTCAATTTCCTCCTCCGAAGCAAGGGCGGACTCCTGAAAATGGAGATTGAAAGCGGAGCCATAAACAACCTGTAAAATGCCAAGCCCGCAAACGAAGCAAAGCCAAACTCCTGAAACTCAAAGCCAAAAACACCCAGAAAATCCGGATCAAACGAGACCAAAAACAGAATTACGGATTAAAGCAGAAAATAGAAAAAGCAGAAAATAGAAGCAGTTAATCCGAACAACAGAATTACAGTAAAAACATCTTTATTTCCACTTTTCCTTTTTTCGACGTATGATGCGTCCTGCAGAGATAGAGAGGAAGGCTTTTGACCTGATGGCGACATCAATAAGAGAACACTTTTTCGTAAACGACTGGGAAATAAACGGGGAAAAAGTAACTCTCCCGTTCTCCTGCGAGTCCTCGCCTGAAGATGTATTCGTTATGAGAACGACTGTAGAAGTGCCGGAGGACAGTCTTACGTGGTTTTTGAAAGTCAGCATGGAAGGAAACGCTCTGCTCAGAGTGGATGGAGAGAGCTACGCTGGTATTGACGACGTGCACACGTACATACCTCTTGAACCGGGAAAGCACGATTTGGTGATAGAGGCTACACCCCTCACCATGTTTGGCTACCACAAGTGGAAGTTCAGCTTCGATTATGCAATAATGCTTGGAATACTCTGGGAACCGTACTCTCTGGCTCAAAGGTTACTTGACCTCGTTAGCTTCATAGAAGAGCTGAAAGAGGAGGATCTAAAAAATGCAATAATGAGAGAACTGTCTCCAATCCTTTTAAGAGTAAAATCAGTTCCAAGCGTGACACAGATAACCCTTCTGAGAATGCTTCTTTACGACGGAGGACTTGGAATAAGGGAGCTGAAAATAGGCAGGTTCGACGTCAGGGAAGTTAGACCGGATTACATGTTTCTGTCTGCGGTGTACGGTTTTGGCATTCTGAAGGGCAAGGTTAAGGACATAGCGAAGCCTGAGAAGGAAAGCTATCTACAGGAAATAGAGAGAGTTGACAGAGAACTTGAAGCAGCTCTGGAAAGACTGAAAACAGAATTCCCGAAGATTGGCAGGGCTTACGCTTTCGGGCATGCACACATAGATGCTGCTTGGTTATGGAGGTACGAGGAGACGAAGAGAAAGGTTGCGAGAACACTTTCCACAACAGTCAGACTTCTTGAGAAGTACGATGCAAGTTTTGCCCAGAGCTCTTCCCAGTACTATGCGTGGATTGAGGAGAATGACCCCGTTTTATTCGAGAAAATCAGAGAGCTCGTGAAAAAAGGCAGGATAATACCTGTTGGAGGAATGTGGGTAGAAAGCGACGTTCAGCTGATTGATGGAGAATCTCTTGTAAGACAGTTTCTCTATGGCCAGAGGTACCTGCTTGAGAAGTTTGGCAGAATTGCCAGGATAGGCTGGTTGCCCGATACGTTCGGTTTCTCTGCCTCTCTCCCACAGATAATGTTGAAGTCTGGAATAAAGCTGTTCTCAACTTATAAGATTCTCTGGAACGAGAGAAACGAATTTCCATATCACGCTTTCATCTGGAAGGGCATAGATGGGAGTGAGATACCAACTCACATAATGATGAGCTACAAGTCTTCAATGACTGCCAAGAGCCTTTACAAGCAGTGGAAAATGTACAAGAACAGACACGATGTGCCTGTAATGATATACGCTTACGGTTACGGTGACGGTGGCGGTGGAATAACATGGGAAATGCTTGAAATGCAGAAACACATGAACAAGCTGCCATACATTCCCGAAGTCGTTAAGGGAGTGGAGGATGATTATATCAAGGAAGTTTCAGAACTCATAACCCAGAAATGGGAGGGAGAGCTGTACGTAGAAGCTCACAGGGGAACGTACACGACAAATGCAAGAATGAAGGAGTACATGGCTAAAGCCGAATCCCTGCTGAGGGCAGCAGAGATCTGGTCTGTTCTGGCTGAAATTAACGGATGTTTCGAGTATCCGGAAGAGCTCAGAGATCTCTGGAAGAGAACACTTTTGCACCAGTTCCACGATGTCCTGCCAGGTTCTTCAATCAGGGAAGTTTACGAGGACGCAATAGACGACCTTTCCGGAGTAATATCAAGGGCTGAGGAAATAATAGAGGCCGCAACCCTTGCAATTGCTGAGAAGTTCGGACTGAAGAGTGCAGTGTTTAACGACTTGCCTTGGGAGAGGGTAGAGGTCGTTGAAATCGATGGTAAAGAAGTACTCATCAGGGCTCCACCTCTTGGCTGGGCTGAGATTGCTGGGGTTTGTGAGGCTGGTGGAGCTGCTGAAAACTCAGCAGGCATGGAGTCTGTTGAGAGGCCTGAGGTCAGCATTGGCGATGGAATTACCCTTGAAAACGAATATCTGATTGCCACTTTTAACGAGAGGGGAGATCTGATATCCCTCTACGACAAAGTCGAGGGCAGAGAAATGCTGAAAAGCAGAAGCAACGTTCTGATGGCTCACATCGATACACCGGGAATGTGGGATGCATGGGATGTTAACGAGGACTTCTTGCTTCAGGGTGAAGAGCTTGAGTGCGAGAAGTACGAGGTTTTTGAAAACGAACTTTCCTGCGGTGTGAAGTTTTACAGGAGGTACGGGAATTCAACTCTCACTCAAACGGTCAGGCTTAAGGCAGGCAGCAAACTGCTTGAGTTCGATACCGTGGTTGACTGGAGGGACAAGGAGGTTCTGCTGAAAGCATGGTTCAACTTCAACGTTCACAACTGGACATCTTTCTACGAAATTCCTTACGGCGTTGTTGAGAGGCTTGCAGTCAGAAATACCCCCTGGGAGCAGGCGAAGTTCGAAGTTCCAGCTCTGAGGTGGGCTGACGTTAGCGACGGTGAATACGGGGTGGCAGTTATATGCCCGTCCCGCCACGGTTATACCAACTGGGACTCAAAGCTTGGACTGAGTTTGCTGAAATCGCCGATCTATCCGAATCCTTGGAGTGATACGGGCGTTTTCCACTTTACCTACTACCTCTATCCTCACAGGGGCGACTGGTTTGACGGAGAAGTTTACAGGAGAGCGATGGAGGTTTGGTCTCCATTAAAGCTTTGCTGCGAGGAGCTTGAAGAGACAAATGAGCGTGAGGAGGCTGGAGAATCCAGAGAGGCCGGGGAGGCCAGAGAGACCGGAAAGCTTGAAGAGAGTGGTGATGTCGTAGCAAAGGAATATTCTTTAATGAAAACAAAAGCTCTCGTCACGCTGAAGAAGGCTGAAGACGGGGATGGATACATTATCAGGCTGTTCAATCCGTCAAGAGAAGAGCTGGAAGTCAGCCTGCCGTTTGACTGTGTGGAAGTTGACATGCTCGAGCTCGAAGAGATCGGGAAAGTTGGCAGAGGGCTTGTGCTCAAACCTTTCGAGATAAAGACCCTGAAGTTCAGGTTGAGCTAACTTCTGATGGACTATGAGATTTTGGCAATTTATTTTTTAATCTTAATGGATTTTATATTTTTTCTCAGGACAACTACTGTATAAACGTATAAAAATTGGGAAATCAAATTAAAATTTAAGTTTAAGTTTGAATCTAAATCATTGACTCAAGAACTTTCAGCATTTCCTGTTTTGTGAGGTTTCCGTAAACGATTACGGACACGTTATCCACTCTAAAGCCGTAAGCCTGCCACTTTCCAAGGGCAACTCCAGATGTGACCTTTATTCCACCTATTTCGATGGTACTCTGCCCGCTCATTCCGCTTACGTTGTATAGCACTTTCTCATTTGGAGACTCCACTATCGTGAGGAGTCTGTTTGTATTCATATCTCCGTAGTAGAGTGTGACGACTTTCGTGCCTGATGAGTTTGAAACTATTGCACCTATAAATCTGCAGGTCGAGGTGTATTTTGGCAGAATGAAGTTAAATCCAGCCATCCTTTCCGCCTGAGGTATGCTGACCATTCTGTTGGCCTTTGGAGCACTCTCCTTTTTGCCTCCCATAAAGTCGAGTATTATCTGCTCGTCTTTTGGCCCGTTTATTGACAGTTTTGCTATTTCCACAGTAACTCCTCTTTTCCACTCTATTTTCTCTGGGAGAAGCTTCTCATTCAGCCACACCTTTCCAAGGGAGTTCTCAACGATGATGCTGTTTCCGGAGACGTAGGCTTTTCCACCGTTCAGGATTTTTCCGTAGTCGTACGGGTTGAACGGCTTTTCTTTAACGATTTTTTTGCCGGTGTTATCCTGAATCAGTTCAACTGATCCGTTGTAAACTATAATTTTGTTTTTTGATGAGTACCATTCAAGAAATTCGTTCGGTTTGACAAACGTAAACAGCACGGTGTCGTTGGAATTACCCTCCTTTACAATGGCTGTACCGCTCATGCTTTTTATGGAGTCATATTTTTCTCTTATCTGGGTCATGTTTGCCTTTAAGTGCGAGCTGGAGCATCCAGCCGTGAAAGAAGCGGCCAGAATTGCAAGAATCGCAATTAATACGCACGGTAATGCTATACCGGTTGCCCGCAATCTCATGGTACGAGTTCGATGTAAGGGGTTTTAGAAGTTTTTGTATTGAGGTTTGTATTTTTAAATACTCAGACTGTTTCCGATCGCTTACAGCTATCCGATGACAGACCGCAAATCTTATAATCCATTTACAGAATCTGAAAAATAAGAGCTTGAGGGCTCGTAGTCTAGCGGTTATGACGTCGCCTTGACGAGGCGAAGGTCCCCGGTTCGAATCCGGGCGAGCCCACTGTTTTTTAAATTTTAATTCTTAGTGGAGTAATAAAATAAAATATTAATCACGGTTTTTTTATTGTGTATATAATATTGCTTAAAAGGATGTAAACACAACAATGTTAATTGTCTTTATTCTACTATGCAATCTTTAAGTTGCTGAATACCAGTAGTTTTGAAGATAGTATAGGTAAATTATAAATACATTCTAACCTGTTTTTTGTTGGTGATACTGTGAATGAAATACTTAAAAAACGTGTTATCTCTGAGAAAAATTATGGAACCGATCTAAGGGACGAATACTTAAGAGATAGGGATCGGATATTGTTTTCAAGGGCATTTAGGAGATTGGCGTTTAAAACGCAGGTTGTTTCTGTATATAGTAAAGAAGTGAGTGACCATATCAGAAGTAGATTAACCCACTCTTTAGAGGTTATGCAGATTGCATCATCTATCGCATTAAACGTAAATATTGATAACGAAGGTAATACTAGTAAAGAGTCTGTAATTCCTTATTGTGGAATAGACCATGTTACTAAAAGGCAGGAACATGTACTTAATTTACATTTAATCCAAGCTATAACATTAGGCCATGACATTGGGCATACGCCGTATGGACATGTTGGAGAAGAAGCGATGTTTGAATTTATTAAAAATGAAGAAGATATTAAAAATAAAGAAAATATACGTAAATTGAGACACTGTTTTCAGAGTCTCAAAGTCTGCTGTTTTCTAGAGAAACAATATTTGCCTGATTTTTATGGTCTTAATTTAACTGTTGGAACACTGGATGGAATATTTAAACACTCTAATATGAACAACGGAGAAAGAACTCTTTACAAACAACTTTTTGAACTATATTGCGATGAATTCTGGGATCAATTAGAATTAGAAATAGATAAAAATGTTTTGAATAAATTGAAATTGTACTTGTTTACGTACGCATCTCCTGTAACTCTTGAGGGTGTAACTGTTGCCATAGCAGATGAAATCGCTCAATTGTGTCATGATGTAGAGGATCTTAGAAGAATTGGTGGTTTTGATTTTGTAGAACCTATTTACGATAAGGTGGTAGAAGAAGTCGAAAATTAATTCCAAACTTAGATAATCATAAATCTATTAAACTAATTTTTGATGATTTTAAAAACTCTTTAAAAAATTTTAAGGAAAATAAAAAGGAGCTAATAAAATTAGAAAGATTGTATGTTAAATTGATATTAAACTTGAGTCTTCTCTCAATACCGGACATTCTTAGAAATCTAATATTGCTTGAAGATTCTGATCGGGAACAAATTTTAAAGAATAGATATTTGGGAAAATTTAATGAATTAAGAAATATTCTTGGAAATGGTGAATTAACTACAAATAATAGCACTCCTATAATAATTAGCACTCTTGAAAATATATTTGATACAGTAATTAAGGAAGATAGACTGCTTAAACTTCCGGATGTTGCAAGATGGGATGTAAAAGGTAAGGAAATTTGTATGGATCTGGCTGTGAAGTTGCTGGAAGTTTTTAAGAAGTATGAAGCTAAGGCTGGGAAGAACAAAGATCTTATGTTTAGTGTTGTAAACAGCGAATTGCGTGATAGCTTATTGAAGTCGTACTGTGTTGGTGAAAAAATAATAGAGAAAAAGAAAAAATTAGCAGAAGGAGAGCTGGAATCAAATGAAGAATCTGAATTCCGTATATTGGATATACTATCCTCAGAAGATTTACCTTTGAAGATAGCTATTTGGGATTACATTGCTGGTATGACTGATAGTTACATCATTAGAGAGTATGAATCACTAACGTTTAAAAAAGTAAGTTTATATTAAATTTAATACTATTTTTAGTTATTTCTCTGAAACTGGGCAGTTTCTGACCTAATATATCGTTTGCTTTTTAGTTCTTGGAAGAGGGAATAAAACAGAATTAACAAGCTTGAAAAACTCTTGAAAGGAGAGATTTCAATGGCGAGGAAAATGGATATCCGGATTGTAAATGCGATTTCAGCTTGCATCATCATTCTAACTCTTCTTCTGAGCAATTACGCCTTTTATGTGGAGAAGCTGTTCAGAATAATCCTGCTTTTAGCCTGCTGGTTTTCCATGCTTTACTTCACTCACTGTCTCGCCCATTACGTGGTCGGGAGGTTACTTGGAGTTGAGTTTGACTACTACTTTCTTTCAAGATCAATGCTTTTCAAGGTGAGTCCGAGGTTATTCTCTGCCCGCATCTTTCTGACCCTGAAACTCAGAAAAAAGCCCAAAGGCTGGAGAGGCTTCATCATGTACCTTGCTGGCCCGCTGGCGTCGATGCTCTCTCCTCTTTCGGTTGCGTTTGTAGCCCTGTCTTACGATAGATTATCTGCACTCATTCTTTTTGCTCTAACTGCTTTTAATGCCATTTTTACGGGTTACTTCAGTTTTAAGTACGGGTGCATAAGGAAAGGCCTGAATTGTTTAAACGTTTAATTTTCGGTTTTCTAAGTTTATGGATTAAATAAATTTAAAATCCGCTTATCAGCAAAAAACAAAAAATTGGGTTAATCGGTGATGGGTTAATCGATGAAAACAGCTCCCTCATCAGCCCCGCTAACGAGTTTAGCGTATCTTGCCAGATAACCTTTCAGCTTTTTCTCCTTTGGTGTCCATCTCTTTCTCCTGTCTGCCAGCTCGTCTTCGCTTACTTTGAGCTCCAGCTTTCTTGCGGGTATGTCTATGGATATGGTATCTCCTTCCTCAACGAGTGCAATCGTCCCTCCGACCATCGCCTCAGGAGACACGTGCCCTATGCATGGCCCCCTTGTAGCTCCGCTGAATCTCCCGTCAGTGATCAAAGCTACTCTTTTCAACCCCATTCCAGAAATTGCTGCTGTAGGAAGTAGCATTTCGGGCATTCCCGGGGCACCCTTCGGACCCATGTACCTTATAACGACGACATCTCCCTCCTCTATTTCGCTGTTCAGTATGGCCTTTAGAGCCTCCTGCTCCGAATCGTAAACTTTGGCACTTCCTTCAAATTTCATCATGTCCTCGCTCACTGCAGCCTGCTTGATGACAGCTCCTTTCTCAGCAAGGTTTCCTCTCAGGATGGCTATTCCACCCTCTCTGTGCAGGGGGTTTGACACTTCAGCTATTATGTCTCTCCCCCTGACGAAGGCATTTTCGGCTATGTCGTAAACTCTAAGTCCGCTAACTGTTAACTCGTTGCTGAAGTAATCTCTGGCTTTTTTGAAGAGCATTGGAACTCCACCGCTTTCGTCCAGATCTGCTATCGTATTTTCACTTGCCGGATCTATGGCGACTATGTGTGGTGTTTTCCTGCTTATCTCATCGAAGAGGTCAAGACTGAGCTTAATTCCCGCCTCCTTTGCTATTGCCGGCAGATGCAGCACTGTGTTTGTGGAACCGCCAACGAGCATGTCCATCGTTATGGCATTCCTGAAAGAACCCTCGGTTATGAAGTCAGAGGGCTTTATCCCTCTCTTGACAAGTTCTACAACTCTAACTCCGCTCATCTTGGCTATTCTGAGCTTTCTTGAAGAACCGCACGGTGAAGTTGCACAGTAAGGTAGGCTTAATCCGAGAGTTTCTGTCAGGAGTTGCATTGTGTTTGCTGTGTACAGTCCCTGACAGCTCCCGCAGTATGCAGCGCAGTAGTCTTCGTAAAGTTTCAGTTCTTTTTCGTTTATTTTTCCAGCTTTGTACTCTCCTGCTGCTTCAAATGCTGTTTTTATCGTAACGACTCTATCTCCAATTCTCTCAGCGAGCATTGGCCCTCCAGTAACGGCTATTGCGGGTATGTCGAGCCTGAGCATCGCCATCAGCATTCCGGGCACTATCTTGTCACACGCCCCAACAACAACCAGTCCATCAAAACAGTGAGCTTCGACCATTGCCTCTATCGTATCCGCTATCAGCTCTCTTGAAGCGAGAGCGTACCTCATTCCGTCGTGTCCCATAGCAATTCCGTCACATATGCCCATAACTCCGAACTCAAATGGCGTACCCCCGGCAGCACAGATCCCCTCTCTAACGGCTTTTGTCAGTTTGTCAAGCATCATGTGTCCGGGGACTACGTCGTTGTAAGCGTTTGCTATGGCTATGAACGGTTTCTCCATGTCCTCGTCCGTAACTCCAGTTGCTTTTAGAAGAGCTCTGTGAGCAGTCCTTTCAGCACCCTTCTTTACGATATCGCTTCGCATGCATTTCGGGATAAGAAAAGTAATAAATTGTTTATGATGCCAGACCTTTTAATCTTCAGTCCTTCTCTGCTACCGGTGTGTAATGGTCACACTCGTTCGGGTCTTTCAGACAGTTCCATTCAAGGCACTGCTTGTAGTACTTGCAGTTTTCGCACTTCCTCTCCTCTCCCAAACTGTCACCTCCCTCAGCTATCATGCTGCTATTCTGCAGAGATCCTGTGTTGAGAGATGCTGAAATAATGTTTTGTGATTTTTTAACGGTAATGGTATCAATCTTTTTCGATCCTGTTTGCTGTATTCAGGATTTCATTTCTCATTTCCTCTCCGATCTTTTTAAGTTCGTTCCACGTTACTCCTCTAACTTCAATAAAGGCCACGCAATCGAAACTTATAGCTCTGAAAATTCCCAGGAGATAGGCTGCCAGAGTGTCTGAATCAAAGCGGAAAGAAACCTTGCTTAGTATCTTTGTTCTTTGTGAAACCAATAATCAGCAAACATGTAACTGAAAATTTTACAATAATTAATTTTACACTATAACTCCCGGGACTGTAAAACAAGTAAAACAAGTAAAACTAAAACCCGGAACTCAAGAACCCAAAAGTCTAATATCTTGCCCATCACTTCGTGGGTTATGAGAAGGAGCCTGCTTGACATTCTTGCGTGTCCGGTTTGCAAGGGAGACCTCGTTCTTGAAGTGGAAGAAGAAGACGAGGAGGAAATTATTAAGGGAAAACTCATTTGCAAGAAGTGCAACGTCGAATACCCGATAGAAGACGGCATTCCAAACATGCTCCCCCCAGACGTAAGAGAAAAAGTAGAGAGCTCCTGAGGTGTTGCGCATGAAGTACATAATGGTCACGGGGGGAGTGATGAGCGGTCTTGGTAAAGGTATAACTTCGGCATCCATAGGCAGACTCCTTGTTGAGATGGGATACAGGGTTGTGCCAATCAAGATTGATCCTTATATAAACATAGATGCCGGGACAATGAACCCCTTCCAGCACGGAGAAGTTTACGTTCTTAAAGATGGAACTGAAGTCGATCTTGATCTCGGACATTACGAGAGATTCATAGGCGTTGAGCTTACCGGGGATCACAACATAACCACCGGGAAAATATACAGAAACGTCATAGAAAAGGAAAGGAAAGGTGAATACCTTGGTCAGACAGTTCAGATAATCCCTCACGTAACTGACGAGATAAAAAGCTGGATAAGGAGAGTTGCTGAGGAAAACAATGCGGAAATATGTCTGGTTGAAATAGGTGGAACTGTTGGAGACATTGAGGGAATGCCCTTCCTTGAGGCAATAAGGCAGATGAGGAATGAAGAAAAGCCAGAAGATTTTTTGCTCGTTCACGTAACTCTCGTGCCTCTTGACTCGAGTGGTGAGCAGAAGACCAAACCTACCCAGCACAGCGTTAAGGAACTCAGGAGTATTGGACTGCAGCCTGATGTGATAGTTGGCAGGTGTTCAAGGAGACTTGAGGAGGGAACAAAGAGGAAGATATCTCTGTTCTGCGATGTACCGGTTGAGGCTGTGATAAGTGCTGAGGACGCTTCAGACATATACGAGGTACCGTTGATGTTCAGAAAAGAGGGGCTGGACGATTACATACTGAAAAAACTTGGGCTGGAGAAGAGAGAAGCGAGCGGAGAATGGGAAAGGATGGTGGAAAGACTTAGAAGCCTTGAAGGGGAGGTAACGATTGCCGTAGTTGGAAAGTACATTGATGTGCAGGATTCTTACCTGAGTATAAGGGAAGCGTTGAAGCACGGGGGGATAGAGGCAGGGTGCAAAGTCAGGATTCTGTGGATTGACAGTGAGGAGCTTGAGAAGTCAGGAGAGGTAGAGATAGACGCTGATGGCATTCTTGTTCCAGGAGGATTTGGAAAGAGGGGGGCTGAAGGAAAGATAAAGGCGATAGAATACGCGAGGGAGAACGACATACCGTTTCTTGGTATATGCCTTGGATTCCAGCTTGCAGTAATAGAGTTTGCAAGACACGTTATAGGCTGGGAAGATGCAAACAGCAGCGAATTTGCTGAAACCGAGCACGCTGTAATAGATCTTCTTCCTGAACAGAAGGAAATCGACGAGCTTGGAGGGACAATGAGGCTGGGGGATATAGAGGTGACGATAAAGCCCGGAACGATGGCAATGAAGCTTTATGGAAGGGAAAAAGTCTATGAAAGGCACAGGCACAGATACGAGGTAAATCCGGAGTTTATTTCTGAGTTCGAGAAACATGGTCTCGTCTTCTCCGGATATTCAGACGGTGGAAGGAGAATGGAAATCATAGAGTATCCGGAGAACAGGTTCTTCTTTGGTACACAGTTCCATCCTGAGTTCAAGTCAAGGCCGTACTCTCCATCCCCACCCTTCGTGGGTTTTGTAAAAGCTGCTTACGGAGTTGAAATTTGAACCTGAACTTAATTTTAATTCTCAATTTTAATTTAAAATTTTAATTCAATTTCCAGTTTAATTTTTCAGTTTAGTATTCATTAATTGTTTAACCTTCTGCTTACTGCCTGTGATGCCGTAATACTAATTAACTTTTTCGTGTTATTTAATTTATGCCAGTAATTATGGGAGTAATAAACATGAGCCCGGAGTCGTTTTATTCCTCATCCATCTGCAGGAGTGTTGAGGAGGCGGTGGAAAAAGCAAAAAGCTTTGTTGAATGCGGGGCTGACGTAGTTGACGTTGGTGGAATGTCAACGGCACCCTATAAAAATACGTGGATCAGTGAGGAAGAAGAAATCAGACGGACAGTTCCTGTTATCAAAGAGCTGTGTAAGCTTGGATTTGAAGTTTCTGTAGATACTACGAGAGCAGTGGTAGCAGAAAAAGCTGTGGAGGCTGGAGCGGAGATTGTAAATACAGTTTCTCCAAACGAAGAAATAGCGGAAGTCGTGAGAAAGTACGGAGTTAGGGCGGTGGTAGCTGCTAAAGAGGTGAAATGGGAAGAAAGCGTTAGATCTATACTGGAGTCAACAGTTCTTGCACTGAAAAACGATTTGAAGCTTTTCAGAGGGTGTAAAACCATAGCAGATCCGGCAATAGGTTTCTGGAGAAAGTACGGGAGGTGGTATATGAGAGATCTGGCCGTACTGGCCAACCTTGATGTTATTAGAAAACGTGTTGGAAGACCTGTTTTGATTGGAGTGTCGAGAAAATCCTTTATCGGAGAAGTAGCAGGAGTAAAAGATCCAGAGGACAGACTCCCCGGAAGTATAGCAGCTGAAGTCTTCTCCATGCCAGATTACGTCAGAACTCACAGTGTGAAGGAAAGCTATCAGGCTTTTAAAATTGTAGAACTTTTGCACACTTTTCGCTTGTAGTTTTACTATTTTTATTTTTAATTTTTTACTTTTACTTTATTTACTTTATTTATATTTACTTCATTTACTTCATTTCATGTGGATTTTATGCCAGTCATTAAATTGTTAAGAACAACACCGGTGTAGCAATAAGATATTAATTGTGCCACTGCTGTAACTTAGCATGGTTTCTGTTTTCGATGAGCTGTGGAGAGAGTACGACTCGTGGTATGATAGAAATAGGGATATTTTTCTTAAAGAAATTGATCTGATCAAGCGAAACATCGGGGACTTCATTCCCGGCAAATCAAGAGGGCTTGAAGTGGGTGCTGGTAGCGGAAGGTTTGCAGAGAAATTCAGGTTAATCGGGATTGATATCAGTGAAAAAATGCTAAAACTTGCAAGAAGCAGAGGTGTTGAAGTAATCAGAGGTGATGCTTTGAATTTACCTTTTAAATCCGGGACGTTTGACCTCGTCCTGTTAGCATTCACGATATGTTTTCTTGATGATCCTGCTAGAGCTCTGAAGGAGGTGAGGAGAGTCCTCGTCAGGAGGGGACTGGTTTTACTCTGTTTCGTTCCTGAAGGTGAGCTGGCGGAAGAATACAGAAAGAAGGACAGTCCTTTTTACAGAGAGGCGAAGTTTTATTCTGTTGAGGAAATTGAGAACATGCTTATTTCATCCGGATTTACTGTGGATGGTGTGGATTACGAGGATCTGAAGTATGGAAAGGATGTTGCCCTTGTAAGGGCTTTGAAATGAGCTTGCAGTGAAATTACCACAGGGGAAGAACCTCGTCAAGCCTCCTCTGCACGGCCTCCCTTATTCCGAAGTACCTCATTGCCGCTTTTGCAACTCTCTCCACACAGTTTTCGGGAGCATAAACTCCGAGCATGAGTGAATTTCTCTCAGCATCTTTCAGGGCTTTAACGAGTGGGGAGACTTCTTCAAGCCTCTTTAGCTCCCCATCAATTTCAACGAGCGCTCTCAGCTCTCTTGCCTCTTCCTCTTCCGGAGCGTCAACTATTACGTCTTCTTCTCTCACTCCCGCCTCTTCTGCAATCTCTCTTTCAGCTCTGACTGGCTCTATTTTTTCAAAGTGAATTCTCTGTCTGCTGACGTAAATTGCTCTCTTGTAAAGTCTCCTTTCGTCCAGTCTTTTCATCATCTCTCTTGGATATCCTTCCACGCTTCGGAGGAAGGAAACCATGTCGTAGTCGTCCATTCTCAGGAGCTCCTCAGGTTTCAGCAACCCATCTTCTATGCATGTGGAAATGGCCTTCTCGTACATTTTTCTTGCAATTCTGCACACGTGGTGGTGGTAAACTGTGGGATACATCATGAACCTTGAAAGGAGCAGGGATTCAGCCGCTCTAAGAGCTCTGCCCTCGATTACAGGCTCCATGCCCTGAAATTTTATCCTCTCCATCAACCTCTGTATGTCGAACACACCGTAAGCAACTCCGGTGTAGTGCGAATCTCTTACAAGATAGTCCATCCTGTCTGCATCTATGTCCCCGCTGACTATGCTCGTTACCTCACCGCTTACTATGTCTGCCACCTTTCTAATTCTGAGGCCTTCCTCTTTTAACAGATCTTCTACTTCGCTTCCCCTTATCACCGGAATCAGGTTTTCATGTCTGAATCTGAGGTATTTTCTGAGCAAAATCTCGCTTGAGTGGGAAAACGGTGCATGAGCTACATCGTGCAGAAGAGCAGCTGCTACGCATTCTCTTTTTTCCCTCTCACCGCATTCCATTTTGTCCTTCAGTGAAAGCACAATGTGAGTGACTCCAACGCTGTGCTCAAACCTTGTGTGATTTGCCCCGGGGTAAACGAGAGACGCAAAGCCAAGCTGCTTTATCCTCCGTAACCTCTGGAGCTGTGGAGTGTCAAGTAATTTTACACACCAGTCTGGTATCGTTATGCTACCGTGAACGGGATCTCTAATGGATTTTGGCACGTCTCTTCCTTGTTTTGAAGTTATTAAGATTGTTGCTTTTTCTGGCGTTTTAGATTATAACACTGAATTATACACTGAATTATTCACCCAGCAGCTTTTCAGCCTCTTCAAGCATTCTTTCTCCTTCTTTAAACGATTCTACAGCCTTTCTCAGTTTTTCAGCCACTTCTGGAAATTCATCTTTAATTTTCTCAGCCCACTCCTCGTACTTTGAAGTGTGTTCTCTGCTGTGCTCGATCCAGTGGGCAAGAAGGTGCCTTAACTTCTCCTTGTTATTCAAACTTTCACCCCCGTGTAATTATGCTGAAATGCAAGTAACGTTAATACTTTTTAATACTTACTGCCGAAAATTGTCTCATTTACTCCTCATCAATTAGTCCGATCTTTCTAAGAAACCTGAGCATGTTCTTCCAGTGCCCTCCCGTCCAGTACAGTTTTCTGCATTTTTCACAGTACCAGAGCTCCTTCTTTAGTATGTGTTCTCCAAGGTTTTCTCTTTCGGCTACCTCTTTTATTTCCTCTTCTTTTGCCCTTCTCAGGGGTGTGTTGCAGAGTGTGCACCTCTTCATAACCGGGTAAAATTTTACTCCAAATTTCGCCAGCTCCTTCATCTGTCCCTCCACGCTGTTTGATTTTATCAGAATTGCCGGCATGTTTGCCTCTATTCTCCTGTTGTAGAGTTCTCTATCTCTTGTCAGCAGAATTCTGTCCGGGAAATTCAGCACGAGGTATGTGTCTTCCTTTGAGGATGCTGGCGGAAATGATTCGTCGCACAGGGTATCGTAACCTGAAAGTCTGAGCCACTTGGCCAGTCTTTTTAACATTCTATCACAAACGAACTTTTCATTGCATGCCAGTCTTTCTACTCCGACTCTATATTCCACCACCTCAGGTCGGTATCTTTTATCGCTTTGAAAAGGATTTTCCCCGCTCTTGTTCTCATCTCCTCTGCATCTGCCATGAATTCCTCTGCGAGCTCTGTGATTTGAGCGTATTCCCTTGCCTGCAGGGTTATTTCGATCCTGTCCGCATCTTTTATGTAGTCCTCAATGTTCTCGACTTTGCTTCTAACTCTCTCAAGTAGCTCCTCGATCTGTAACGGTTCAAGCTGCTCTTTTCTTGCTTCCTCCTCTCTTACCCTTGCATATCTTCTGGCGACTTTATGGAGGTCAAGAGTCCTTGCCTCATGTGAATCGTGAAGAAGTGCGAGGAAAGCAACTGCACCGGATATTACTGGATCTATTCCATCCATTCTTGCCAGAGTGTATGCTATTACAGCTGTTCTGAAGGAATGCTCCGCTACGCTCTCTGGGAGTTTTATTCCTATTTTGAACCAGCCAGAGCGAGGGGTCAGTTTCAGTGCTCCCAGCTCGATTAACAGTCTTGCCACAGCTTTGGCGTCCACGCCACATCTTTTTGATTTGTGTTGTTATTTCTTCCGTTTATGCAATTCTGGATCGACAAACCTTTAATCTTAAATTTTTAAGCAATTAATATATAAAATTTAGCTAAAATAATTGAAAATAAAAAATTAAAAATCAAAATCGCTAACTTCAGTCTGTGATGCGAAGGGAATTCCTGAAGCTTTCTGGAGTTCTGCCTGTCAGCATTGCTGGAGTGATAGGAAGCTCCGAATCTGAAAATGCTGGAGTGCATGGTAAGAGATCTGTGTATTACTGGAATTTGCAGAGCCCCCCGGAAGGGCTGGAGGAAGCTGTCAGAATTCTGAATGACCTAGGAGCTGATTTTATATGGTACGCACACTGGGTTCTGGGATTTCCACTGCCCCCAGATTTTGAGCAGGCGTTGGAAATAGCCAGAAACTGCGGACTGGGTAAAAGGGCAAAAATCTTCGCCGACTGGTGTAGAAGAGAGTTTTATTCACTGGAATGTATTAAAAAGCAGGTAAATGCTGTAAGGGGTAAAATATACTGCCCCGCAATTCTCGGTTACACGAACTTCAGGGTAGATTTTAACTTCGATCCGGTTAGCTTTGAACCATTAGAAAGGGAGGAGATTGAAAGCTGGCTGCTTGATTTTGGCAAATGGGACATAAAAAATCCGGAAACTGGAAAGACGTTTACAGTTGAAGAAACTCAGGAAATATTCAGGAAAATGGGCCTGCCTCTTGGAAGAGGAATTCCGGATTTTTCCAATCCGGATGTCGTGAAGTATTACGTTAAAAAAGCCATTGCCCTTAAGAAAGCGGGAGTTAATGCCGTGTGGTATGACACCTTCTTTCAGCTGCCTTTGAAAATCAGGAATTACCTTAATCTGTCTTTTTACAGCCCTGTTGTGAAGGATCTGTTCAGAGGGTGTGTAAAAATAGTCAGTGGTGCAAAAGCCCTTGGTCTGATAACGGGAACATGGCACATTTGTTTTGATTTTCCATACAGGGTGCCGGAGCTCGATTTTGTATGTGCATCTCCAACTCCGGAGGAGGTTATGAAAATGAAACTTGATGATGGCAGGTGGAAAGATATAGAAAGAAAAATCATTGAAAAAAGTCCGGAGACAGAGCTGCTGATCGTTTTCGATTTTGCCGGCAGGGATAATACACCTCTTGCAATCTTCAGTCAGAATCTAACTCCTGAAGAAGAACAGAAGTTTCTGAGGTTGGTGCACGACCTATCCCTGAAACTTGACATCAAATCGTCAGTTGCCTATCCCGTTCACGGTCCGGGTATAGGGGCTCATCCAGAAAAGCTTGCGTGGGGAAAATACAGGATTTACGACGCAAGAGCTCCGGAATTCAACACTTACCGGACCATTGCAGAGCTTATTTCTGAAAACTCTGGGCATACAGCAAACACTCACAGAATTCCGGTTGCGTCAATTCTGCCTCCCGCATCCCTGTTACTGGCGTGTTTTTTGAAATCAGCTCTGAAACAAGGAAAAAGAAAGAATTAGGGTCAGCTGAATCTGCATCTTGCAAGTTACACTCTCGTAAATCCGCCGGAAATTATAACTCTTAAAGCGTCCTCGACACTCATGTCAAGGTATATTACTTCCTCTTCCGGCACAAGGATAACGAGACCGGATGTGGGGTTGGGGGAGGTTGGTATGAAAATGTTCAGCAGCTTTTTGCCCGTTTTTTTGCTGGCGTCCGGTATTTCTCCCCCAGTCGTAAAGCCTATTGCATAAACACCCTTTCTTGGGTACTCTACAAGTACAACGCCCTTTATTTTCTCAGTTTCTGATACAAGTATTGCTTTACTCGCCTCTTTTGTGGCAGAGTAAACTGTTCTGAGGACGGGAATTTTCATCAACTTGTTCTCTACGAATTCTATAAGCTTCTTTCCAATGGTTAACCGGCCAAAAATTCCAAGAAGGAATATCATGGCTGCCAGTGTCAGAACGCTCATTCCCGGTATGTAGAAACCAAGAAATCTGCTTATTTCTGGTCTGAGAAAATTATCGAGCGTTGTGAATGTCCAGTAAACTATGTACGCGGTTGTTGCAAGCGGAATCAGTATCAGAAGACCTGTGAGAAAAGTATTCCTGATTTCCATCAGTTTTGACATGCTCCTCTCTCAGCTCAGGTGTTTAAATCGTTAATGTTTGATAATCCTTCTTGTTGTTGTGATGAGTTATCAAATCCAAAAACGAATAGAAAGGTATATATTTAGTATTCGGAATGCTCATGGTGATGACACTCAGAATTTTGGTTTACGATTACGCTAATTTGCAGAATTCATTGAGTTCTGGCTTTACACCATGCAATATTTTTCCAGAAAACGCCCTCCAGTTAGTAATTTTCAAATTATATTTAACGAATTTTATTAATTCTACTACATAATTATTATAACACGTATTAATATAAAATTAGTTAATTTTAATAATCGATAAGCTGTGGGTTAACTGGGGTGAGAAAAATGAGGAAGGACGAGAAGAGGATGAAGGAAGAGGCTGAGAAGGTCTTCAAGGGCGTTAAGCTGTTTGTTAGCTGTTAAAGAGGGTCTGTTTTGACCCGTTTTATTAATATTTTAATAGAAATTTTTAAACTTTCTGCAACTCCTCCATCTATTGTATATCCAGTGCCTCTTCTGGCGCTTCTGCTGTTCTCTCTATCTGACTGCAGGAACTTTTTTTGTCTGCTGCTTGCAATTCTCTTTACATTTGCATCCCAGGCAGGCATAAACCTGTGGAATCACGTTAACGATGTTGAGGAGGATATGCTGGCAGGGAAAAGAAACGTCTTTATCGAAAGTCCAGAGGTAAGAAAGCTGGGATACGTTATTTCAGTTCTTCTGTATTTTTCATCGTTCGTATTGCTTTACATGTTCACGAAGGAGAGAATTTCACTTTTGTTTTTTCTTCTCGTCTGTGCAGTTACATGGATTTACTCTGACAGGGTGTTTTTTGGAAGGTTTTTTAGAAGGTGGAAAGAGTATTACCTGACTGAAATTGTGACGTATCTTATCTCTGTACCCCTGTATACTCTTACAGTCTGGTCTTTTTTCGATAGAATTGGTCTCAGAGCTATTGCTACAGCTGCGTTTATGACTCCCTTTGCGTTATCCGGCACGTTTCTCAAGGACATAAAGGATACGAGCGGCGATGAGATGGCTGGGTTGAAAACTCTCGCTGTTGTATTTTCTCCATCCACTCTGCTCAGAGTCTCCATTACGCTTTTGTGGATGTACTACCTTGAAATACTTGTTTTCTCCATTACTGGAATTTTGCCTGTATATACTCTGTTTGGTTTTCTTACCTTTCCCGCTCTCGTTTACTCGACTCTCAGGTTTATGCGTAATGAATGGTTAATTTCCTTTGATGTGGTTGGGGTCGTGAAAGTCATGGTTTACTCCAATTTGCTGTCTCTTTCGCTTATAGTAGCTGGATGTCTGGTACTTCGACCATGAAAGAAGTGCCTGTTCCGTTGAAGCAGATACCTTTTTCAATTTCTGTTAGATATTTTTTGTTTAGTTTTTCTTTTTTAATGGATGGATTAGAAACAATTACTCCAATAAAATTATTTAGTAATTCTTTTGCTTTTTCTTTTAAATTGTGTATTTTTTTAGAGAACATAGGTATTGTATTGTAGTCCAAGGCAAAAAACTTGAATGAATCTTCATCAACTGATTCATCAAAAAGACCGTAAAAATCGGATATTCCTCCTTTAAAAACTTCTCCTGTAAACGCACAAGATTCATAAAATTTATTTAAATTGAAAATTGATGGGTAAATGTTTACGGGGTATGCCTGAAGACCTATCATCGAACAACCACATGTCTCTTTGCTTATATATACAAGTGCATACGGAGAAACCATAGGTAAAGCATCTTTACTGAGTTTTCTGTGTTTGACATCGTTTTCACTGAGTTCGTACATTCTTGTTCTCTCTTTCAGGAATCCCACAGCCGTTTTTCCGTTGACCTCACCTATGGCTATATCTCTGGAAACAGTATTCACGATTTCTGTTTTTCCGAAGTAATCGTTTAGAATTTCTACAGTTTCCTCAAAACTGCTGCCCCTTTCGGGAAACACATCGTGGTAGTACATTCTGACTTTTCCATCAATGCCCATGCAAACGCAGCACCTGTGGCACTCCTTGAAATTTATGTACAGCGTGGGGGTTCTGTACCCTCCTGTTAGGGGCATCAGATTCATTCCTGCAACTTCTCCGTCAAGCTCTCTGAGAGCGACGTTTGCGGGAT
>CAZUMR010000012.1:0-13342 GCA_964622075.1 uncultured archaeon
GATGAAGCAGTAAGAGATAAGACAGTAATAGAGGCGTACCTCGGAGGAGATGGAATTTAAGACCGATTTTGAGCGTTTAAGTAAATGATTAAAGCCAGAGCGGAAACGGAGGAGAAAAGTTGAACGTACTTGAGGTAAGAAATCTGAAAGCTTACTACGACGGATCAGAAGTTCTGAAGGGAGTTAACCTGAATGTAGGCAAGGAAGCTGTCGCTATTCTTGGCCCGAATGGTGCCGGAAAGACGACGCTAATAAAGGCAATATGCGGACTTGTAAAAACGGAAGGAGAAATAAGATTTCTTGGAAAACCGATTCAGAACCTGAAAACTCACGAGAGAATAAGGATGGGTATAGCCGTCTGTCCGGAGGGCAGGAGACTTTTCCCGGATCTCAGCGTTGAAGATAACCTGCTGTTGGCTGGAGATGAAGAAATGCTTGAGATAGCCTACGAGATCTTTCCAAAGCTTAAGGAGAGGAAGAATCAGGCAGTAAAGACGATGAGCGGTGGAGAACAGCAGATGGTTGCCATAGCAAGGGCTCTCGTACAGAAACCAAAGCTCCTGATCCTTGACGAGCCATCGATAGGTCTTGCACCGATAGTCGTGAAGACGATAGGAGAAGCGATAGCGAGGATAAGGGATATGGGAATTCCCGTGCTCATCGTAGAACAGAACGTTCACCTTGCATTCAGAATAGCTTCAAGAGCTTACGTCCTTGTTAAGGGAGAGATAGTAAAGGAAGGGAGTGTGGACGAACTCCACAATCTGGAAGAACACTACTTCGAGCTGTGACAGACAGTATGTCTGCACAAATTCAAAAACATTTAAACTCTGTAATGCCTGTCTAATAAAGTGGACATCAGAACTCTGCTAAAGCTAACAGCACTCAGCCAGTACGATGTGTGCCACGAAAACTGCAGACTCGATTTTTCAAGAGTAGTTTACAGTTCAGGTGGTCTGAAACTTTTCAAATGTCTGATGGCAAACGTCTGCAAGTTCGATTGCAGGTACTGCTACAACCCGTGGAGAGGGAAGGAGAGGTTAAAGCCTGAACAGTTTTCCAGAGTTTTCACTGCCCTGTGGAAAAGGGGGATTGCCGATTCCGTTTTTGTCAGCTCCGGCATATACTCTGATCCGGAGAAGGTCATGGAGGATTTGCTTGAAACAGGAGAGCTGATAAGAAAGGAGTTTGATGGATACGTTCATCTGAAAATTATGCCCGGTGCCAGTAGAGATCAGATAAAGAGAGCAGTCGAAATTGCAGACAGGGTTAGCGTAAATGCGGAGGTCGCTGTTAGAAGCTTATTCAGCGAGGTTTGCAGCGTGAAAAGCAGGTACGACGTGGAAAGGAGAATGAGATGGATGATCAGAGAAGCCAGAAACGCTGGCAAAAGCTGCACAACACAGATAATAGTGGGACTGGGAGAAAACGACAGGCACATTCTTGATTTTATGGAAAGGTGGTATGAAAGAGGGATAAATAGAGTTTACTTTTCTCCTTTCAGAGCTATAAAGGGAACACCCTACGAAAAAAGAAGAAACGAGAGCAAAAACAGAGTTGTGAACCTATACAGAGCGGACTGGCTTTACAGGAAGTATGGAGTGGACATCAAGAGGCTCAAAAAAGTTGTGAACGAAAAATTTGAGTGTGATCCAAAGATTTTGCTTGCAAGAGAGTTTGGAGTGGAAAGGGCGATAGATATTCCGGGAATTGGTTTCAAAGCTGCGAGAGCTCTTGAAAAAGTAAAAAGCTTCACAGAACTGAAGAGAATGGGTTTCAGTCTGAAAAGAGCGTCAGCGTTTGTTCCCGGGCAAAAAAGACTTGAAGATTTTGAAGGTTTTAATGTATAGATTTTAACGTATAGTTAAAAAGTAAACTTATGGGAGTACTGAATAAACTTTCAAAGCGAATTTTTCTACTGCACTCCTGTTCATGTTCACGGGTATCAGGTAAATCATGTACTTTCCCTTGCAGAAGAAGTACTGATCCTTCCCGGGAACGTAGTAAACTTTCAGATTACCAAAGCTCGTTTCGTTAACGCTCTCCCAGACACTGCCAAACTTCTTCATTCCCTTTACCATAAGCAGGGTCTGGTTTTCCGCTATTTTTGCTGAAGGATACTCCGTTATCCATACAAGCATCATGCTGTCGTTTCCAAGGTAATGAACGAGAGCTATATCCTTCACATACTTTATCGGCCCTCTGTGAGACCTCTTAACGAACTCAAGTGCAGGTTTGCCTTTTAATGCCACGAACTTGTGCATGCCCATCATGTTATCCGGTAAGAGATCTGCAACTGTGGAATTTGCACTCAGATTTACCCGATTTGCCCGATTAACACTCTGATTAACTGTGCTGAGGTTTTGAGGACTTTTCTGAGGACTTTTCTGAGCACATCCCGCGAGGAGACAGACAAGAATCAACAGGATTATCAGACCCTTTTTCATTCCATTTTTCATTCCACCCACCTCACAAGCGATTTGAAAAGTGGATGGGATACTCTTTCACCTATTTTTTCAAGTGTCTCAGTATCCTTCTCTATCAGAGCTCTGTAGGCTTCAATCTGGTAATCCCTGTGCTCATCCCACCTCCTTGCAACCTCTTCCACAACCTCTTTAAACGCAAAGAGCTCGTCACATTCATCCTTTTCAATATCTCTGACATCGATTGCCCTTGCAGGATTCAGTCTCGATCTGTGCCACAGACAGTATGGAATGACTTTAAGCACCTTGCCGAGAGAGCACTCATCTTCACCCTCCAGCCACGATAAAGCTCTGGAAAGAGACACCACGCTTATCTCCGCCCTGCCGGAGAATACTCCCACGTCCGAGCAGGCAAAGCTTGAGTAGTGGCATCCATCACACCTTGAAAAGTCCTTTTTTGTTGTCATCTGGCAGTAAACCTCCTGTGAGAAGTAATCAAGGAACATCTCGGCATCAGCCGTCAGCTCGACCTTTCCTATCTCCTCCCCAATCCTGTCCACTTCAGCTGGAGTTAGAGTCTCAACCTGAATTCCCATTTTTTCAAACCTCTCGTTCAGGATTGAGGAGAACTCCTCAGCCTTTTTTCTGACGTATTCCTCAGCACTTCTATCGTTTATTTCAAGCACACGCTCCACCATCTCCTCTGCAAAATCAGGATGTCTTAAGAAGGAGTCATCCACACCAGCCCTTATCTTCCTCCTTCCAATCACTCCAACCCTGCCTGTTTCCACGGCAACATCAAATCTGTCGGCAAGAGGTGGAATGAGCGGGGATGTGCCCTCATCACCGTAATTCACAGTTGCAAAAAGTGGTTTCTTGCGAAGGAAGAGAGTTGAGCCCCTGTAGCTCCACACACCCCTGTCCACCTCGTTCAGCAGAATGTTCTGCTTTCCAGCAGGCAGTCTGTTTATCTCGTCAACGATCACAACCGGGCTGAATGGAGTAACCCTCCACCTGACAACTTCCCTGCCCTCTTTTTCAAGAGCGCCGAGGTCGAGAGTCGCCTTTATCTTCTCCTCTGTCTGCTCCGGATGGCCGTGGATGGTTGATGCCTGAATGAATTCAAGCGGAACGCTCATTACAAGAGAGGCAATTCTCTCGCAGGCTGTCGTTTTACCGCTCCCGTAATCTCCGTAAACAAGAACGTTTTTTCCCGTTACAGCGGAAAGTACGCAGAACAGAACGAGCGGATTGTAATTTTTCACCCCTGAGAAGAATTGTTTCTCCCCAAAGTGCAGATTCAGTGCAACTTCGTAAATTCCATTCAGCTTTTCCCTCAGCTTTTCAGACCTCACGTTCCTTCACCTTTTTCTAATTTTCTGGACTTACAGGTGTAGGCGGGATTGTAAAAGTAAAACCTGACTCCCCTAAATTTGCGAACCTCAACTCCTTCAATCTCCTCCAGCTCCTTTAAACTCCTGCCAAAGTGTTTCACCATTTCAAGAGCCTGACTCTCTCTCAAAGGATGCCTGCTCATGAGTCTAACAGCCTCTTCAAGTGTCGAAAACGTCGAGTAATCGAAACTTCCGCTTTCAGGCAGGTAAACTGTGTCCACCTCCACTCCTGCCTTTTCAAAGCACTCAACTGCGGTGGATATGGATTCTGAAGGCTCTACTTCCGATGCTGGCGGTCTCGTGGGTGTCAGAATGTGGATTCTGTCAGGTTTCATTTCAGATGCAACTCTGGCAATCTTTTCCAGCTCCTCAACACTATCGTTGTAACCCTTTACGAGCATGACCTCAAGCATCAGCTCTCCTTCATAATCGTCCGCAAACTCAAGCAGTCCGGAAACAACTTTCTCAGCCGTTAGACTTCTGTGCGGTCTGTTTATTCTTCTGAAAACGTTCTCACTCACGGCATCAAGAGATGGAAGGCATATATCTGAGATGCTCAGTTCTTCTCTGACGTCCTTTCTCCACAGCAGAGAGGAGTTTGTAATCACAGCACTTCTAACACCAAGCTCATTAACCCTATCAAGCAGCCAGCCAAGGTCTGAGTTCAGAGTTGGCTCACCTTCTCCAGCAAACGTTACGCAGTCCGGCCCTCCAGCTTTTGAAAGTTTTGAAACAGCCTCAACCACTTCTTCAAAAACTTTTTCCTTTGGAAAGAAGGACTTTCTCTCAACGGTTTTGCATGTTGTCCTTCCAAGCTGACAGTAAACGCAGGAATAACTGCACGTCTTGAAGGGCGTCAGGTTTACCCCAAGTGATGAGCCGAGTCTCCTTGATGGGACAGGACCGTAAACGTAAAGCATGGGGCAGTTAATCAGGCACGGTTAAATAATTTGACGGAGAGTTATTATCATGGAGCACTTTATAGTTCAGGCAGAGGAAAATTTAGTAGAAAAACCCTGGGCTGGAGACAGGCTGTCGAAGCTCAAGGGGGCCATAGGAAGTATAGGAGAGTCCTGGGAGATATCACCTCATCCAAAAAGACCGTCCATCGTTTACTACAGAGGAAGAAGGGTCAGAATGGACGAAATATTCGAAGAAGTGTCTGGAGGCTACAGTCCTTTGCTTGTCAAGTTCATAGACGCTGGAGAAAAGCTCAGTGTTCAGGTACATCCCTCCGATGAAGATGCAGAAAGGCTTGGAGAGAAGGACAGAGGTAAGGAGGAGGCGTGGGTAACCTTAAGCGAAGCAGAACTGATGATAGGGCTGTCAAGAGATGTCAGCAGAGAGGAGTTTTTGAGGGCAGTTGAAGAACTGAAAGTTGAAGAGCTGATGAACAAAGTCAGCTGTAAAAGGTACGAAGGATACCTAATTCCTCCAAAAACAATTCACGCAATATGCAGGGGGCTGATATACGAAGTCTCCACAAGCTCCGACATAACTTACAGGGTTTACGATTATGGAAGAGGGAGGGAGCTGCACCTTGAAAAGGCCATGGAAGTTATGAGGTTTGAAAGGTGTGATGTGAACTCATTAAAGTTTGAGGTTCTGAAACGCAGGCTTGAAGGAGAAAACTTCTCGGTGAGAGTTATAAGACTCTCAGGAAATACAACAAGGGAAATCAAAAACGAGAGATACTGTTATGTGAGCTGCGTGGAGGGTTTTGCCGAGCTTTCAGCTTACGATGAAAGGGTGAAACTTGAGGAGTTTAAGACTGCCTTCGTAACACACAGCACCGAAAGCTTCACGGTCTCGGGAAAGGGGATTATAGTTGTAGCGGAGCCGCTGAAGTGATTTCATCCCCGATAGGTATAAAATAAATTTGACTTAAATTTGATTTTAAGATTTTTAAACTTCAGGATTTGATGTGCTGATAGCCTTTAACGGATTTTAAATAATTTTAAACTGAGTCAGTCGAGATAGCCGAGGGCTCTCAGCCTCTCCTTTACTTTTTCCTCTTCCTCCTCGCTGAAAACCTGCTCTTCCTCATCCTCCTCAAGGCTTGCAAGAACTTCTTGAAGCACGAACGTCACGTACTCATCGACGGAATCAAACTCCGTCTCCTTCACTCTCTCCTCTATCTTTCTGTACAGCTCATCCGGAATCTCAACTTTCATGGATTTCAGAGGGTGTTCAGCTCACTTTATATTTTTCGGTTGAGTGTTTTGGTTGAGTGTTTTTAATCCAGATAACATCCAAAATAAAAATTTGCAGCTTAATTTATCCTGCATCTTGATTTACTATACAAAAACAAATTTAATTTAAATTCTGTAATTCTCAAGGAACTTCTTCATCACTGCTTTTTTCAGCCTGTATATGACTTTTGCAGGCCTCGTCAAAACAAGGTTACCCCTAACGATCACTCCTCTTTCACCAAACGTCAGTATGGCGAATGGATTTCTGTCTGTTGAAAAAGGTCTGTAAGGTCTGTAAGCAAGACTGCTATCCCGTTTTTTCAGGATTCCTGCTACAAATCTTGCCTGTCTCTCAGCCTCAAGTGCAGTTTTGGTTGCGGCAGCTCCATTAAAACTAATATCCGCACAATCACCTATTGCAAAGATGTTAGATGTGGCTCTCAGGCTTTCATCAACTCTTATACCCGTTCTACCGTAATCGAGCCCCGGCATATTTCTGCCCTTAATACCAGCACACCATATGATTTCGTCAAAGCTCAGCTCACCTCTGGAAGTTCTAATTATTCCATTCTCGTGAGAAATTTCCTGAACTCTGCAGGAGGTTAAGACTTCAACCCCCCTGCTTTCAAGGAGCTTTTGAACGTATCCTGAGACTTTCTCACACATCGCTGGAAGAACTCTGCTCTCCGCCTCAACAAGTCTGACCCTGCATAGCTCTGCAAGCTCGTAAGCTGTTTCAACTCCAGTCATTCCCGAGCCAACAACAACCACCTCATCCCCAGACCTAACTTTCTTCCTTGTCACTCTTGCCTCCTCAAGTGTGTTGACAGAAAGGCACTTATCAGCACCCTCTATGCCGTAGTAACAGCTCTCTCCTCCCACGGCTATAACTGCAAACTCGTAACCAATCCCCCTTAAAGTTCTGTAGTTTACAAACAGTGTACTGCACCTTGGCTTGACGAATTTTACCCTGCCTTTCCTGAACCTTACACCTGCCTCTCTGAAAAACGGTTTCAGGTCAATACAAACGTCATCATCCTCAAACCTTCCAGCTACGTAAGCTGGCAGCATGGCCTGACAGACTAGAAGGGAGCTTGGAGATACGACTACTGTATCATATCCTGAATCAGCAAACAGCCTGACAAACTCAGCTCCAGCAGCTCCACACCCGGCAACAACCACAGCCACAGCCTCGCAGTAGGGTGACCAAATTTAAAATTTTCCGTGGTCTCTAATCTGGTCTCTAAATGGATTACATTTCAGAAATCACACTCTTCAGCCAGTTTTTCAGGCTATCTATACAAGAATGGGCAGTCAGATCAAGAGTTAAGGGTGTTATCGAAACCTTTCCATTCCTCAGAGCGTGTATGTCAGTCCCTTCCTCAGCACTTCCAACTTCAATCCCGTCTATCCAGTAGTAACTCCTCCCCCTTGGATCCTTTCTCTTCTCTATTCTCGTCCTGTAAAGCCTTCTTGCAAGCCTTGTAACTTCGAATTCGGGTTTGTTTGATGGTTTGTTTGATTTTGCCGGGACATTAACGTTCAAAACGTCAACACCCTCCGGAAGTCCGTTTTCAAGAATGGCCACAGCTATCTTCCTCAAAACTGCCTTTGCCAGTTCGAAGTTCACGGGCCTGAAAACGAACTCGAATTTCTCAAAGTCCTTCATCTGCTGGGAGATAGCTATCGCCCTGCATCCGTGAGTGGCTGCCTCAAGGGCAGCACAGACAGTTCCAGATGTCGTAACCGACTCAGTAGAGATGTTTTCACCCATATTTATTCCAGAAACGACGAGATCAGGTATATCTCCAATTATCTCATAAATTCCTATGATTACTGAATCAGTTGGCGTTCCATCCACAGCATATCCTTCCATTCCATCAAAAACCACGTGAGAAACGCGTATTGGCTCCATTATAGATATGCTCCTGCCAACGCCACTCATCTGAACGGCAGGTGCAACTACGTAAACTTCTCCCAGATCTTTCAGAGCTTCAAAACTTGCTCTTATTCCTGCAGAGTATATGCCATCATCGTTCGTTATCAGTATTTTTGGTGACCCTGACAGGTCTCTCCCCTCCTGTTTCCGTTTGTGTTATGCATGATGCCGGGGCTTAAAGCATTTGATGTTGTGCTCCGGTTATTGATGCAGCCAAACCACAGGAAGATCTCAAAACCTCTGCCCACTCTAACCCTCAGTTTTTCGACTTTTCCTGTAATGATTCTCTCAGCAACCCTCTCTGCAGTGTCCACGAACTCAAGTTTCTCCTTCGTTATTTTTCCATAAATTCTCGTAGCGAGACAGGAGTCAGAAGGTTTGTTGTAGAAGTCAAGTCCAAAACTTCTGGCAATCGCTCTTACGTCTTCCTTTCTCAGCTTAAAAATGGCGAGAGGGCTCAAAACTCCGAACTCTTCAAGAGCTCTCATTCCCGGTCTCTCCTTGCCGATATCACTGTAGTTAGTTCCGTCAAGTATAGGCCTATCAGGGTAGAGCTCCGAGATTTCGGAGAAAATCATTCTCTTGCAGTAATAACACCTCAGCTCATCGTTTTTCAGCATTTCTTCGCTTGCTTTTCTCCTTAGAATTTTCAGATTAAATCCAATTTTTCTGGATATTTTTGTAGCTTCACTCACTCTCCTTTCAGATATAAACTCCGTAACGACCATTACCGCTTCAAAATCAACATCTGCCCTTTTAAGCAGATAGGCAAGAAGAGAGCTATCCACCCCACCGGAAAAGGCAAGAACGGCTTTTTCAAGTCCTTTAAGGTATTCGATCAACTCTTCAACCAGTCCGCACCTCAACAACAGTGCCTTTACCGTTAAGTACTTAAGCATTTACGGTTAGAGAGGAAGAGGACTACAGGTAACAAAGAGTAAGGGCCCGTAGTCTAGTGGTTATGACGTCGCCCTCACACGGCGAAGGTCCCCGGTTCGAATCCGGGCGGGCCCACTGCTCTTGTTTGCAGACGGGTGTGTCCAAGTTTGCAGTCGTGTATCATCAACAGCTACCATCAACAGCCTGTGAAAAACTGTGAAAAACAAAACTAACAGGTAAAAGGCATGAAAAATGTCATATACAATCCTTGACAATGTTAACTCATGAACACGGAAATAGTCTCCGTAAAAGGCAGAGAAATACTCGATTCTCGTGGAAACCCAACAGTTGAGGTTGAGGTCACTCTCGCCTGCGGTGCAGTTGGCAGAGCTGCCGTTCCTGCCGGAGCTTCCAGAGGAAAGCACGAAGCTCTTGAGCTGAGAGATGGTGGAGAGAGGTACAAGGGTAAGGGTGTGCTGAAAGCAGTTGAAAACGTCAATGTAATTATTGCCTCCGAACTGAAGGGGATGGATGCGTTAAACCAGCCCGAAATAGACAGGGCAATGATAGAGCTTGATGGCACGGAAAACAAAAGCAAACTTGGAGCCAACGCCATTCTTGGTGTTTCGATGGCAGTCGCAAGAGCTGCAGCCAACGCACTGAATGTCCCGCTGTACATATACCTTGGAGGGGCCTGCTCAAGACTACTGCCCGTTCCTATGATGAACATACTGAACGGTGGAGTGCATGCGAACTGGCAGGGAGCAGACTTTCAGGAGTACATGATTGCGCCCTACGGAGCTGATAAATTTGCCGAAGCTCTTAGGTGGGGCAGTGAAATTTACCACACACTGAAGGAAGTTTTGAAGTCGAAGGGTTACAGCGTTGGAGTTGGAGATGAGGGTGGTTTTGCCCCACACGTCTCCTCCAATGAAGAGCCAATAGAGCTCATACTTGAAGCCATAGAGAAAGCTGGATACGAGCCGGGGAAGCAGGTAGGAATTGCTCTCGACCCGGCATCAAGCGAGTTTTTCGAGGACGGTTACTATATCCTGAGAACTGAGGGGAAGAAACTGACTTCGGAGGAGATGGTAAGCAGATATGCTGAGCTTGTGGACAAGTATCCAATAATTCTGATAGAAGATGGGCTTGCTGAGGACGACTGGGATAACTGGAAGATCCTGAACAGGGAACTTGGAGACAAGATAGAGCTCGTTGGAGACGACATATTCGTGACGAACGTGAAGAGAATTGCAAAGGGCATAGAGGACAACATTGCCAATGCCGTGCTTATCAAGCTAAACCAGATTGGCACGGTTTCTGAGACTGTGGATGCCGTCAGACTTGCACAGAAGGCAGGATGGGGGGCTATGATATCCCACCGCAGCGGTGAGACCGTTGATTCGTTCATAGCAGACTTCGTAGTTGCCATGAACACCGGACACATAAAGACGGGAGCACCATGCAGAGGAGAGAGAGTGGAGAAATACAACCAGCTACTCAGAATTGAAGAAAGACTTGGCAAAGCCTCCAGATTTGCCGGAAAAGATGCTTTCGTCAGAAAGCCAAGGTTCTGATTCGTTTTTGATTTTGATTTTATTTTGATTTATTTTATTGTTGTTAATTATATTATAATCCATAAACCAGTCTAAATTATTAAAAATTTATTTAAAAAATCAGTAACCCAGCTTTTTCAGCCACTCCTTCAGGATTTCTGCACTTTTCTTTAGTTTGTCCACATCTGCCTTATCCAGCTCACCTAACCCTTCAACACCGTTCTTTCCTATAACAGCTGGCACGCCAATAGAGACATTCTCAATTCCGTACTCGCCTAGGAGTACAACACTTGCGGGTATTGTCTCTTTCGTGTCCTCAACAACGGCTTTGACCATTCTGTAAATGCATACAGCCGGCCCGAATATCGTGGCTCCTTTCTTCTTTATAACTTCAGCCGCCACAGCCCTCGTTTTCTCAAGTACTTCCTTCCACTCTTCCCCTGTAACGCCAGAAACGAACATTGTGTCTCCGTGCTCACCAAGAACAAGCGCTCTTTCGACTTGCTCTTCAGGTATTCCCCTTCTTCTTGCCATAAGTCTGAGGCGGGAAGTGTCAAGAAGTCCGCCCATTCCAAAAACTTCTTCCCTTCTCTTCCCACACATCCCGTTCAGCTCTTTCCACATCACGTAGTTCATAACGTCCATCGGATTCGTTACCGTGATTACTTTCGCCTCACAGTTAACTTTTGCCAGTTTCTCCGCTATGCTCTTTACAATTCCTGCGTTTTTCTCTGCCAGATCGAGTCTCGTCATTCCCGGTTTTCTTGCCATGCCTGCAGAAACGACTACGACCTCACACCCTTCAAGCAGAGAATAATCATCTCCTCCATCCACTTCAGGATATTTGCCCATTGCTGAAGCGGCATGGGCTATGTCCTCAGCCTCACCTTCAGCAAGCTCCCCTGCTATGTCAACAAGGGCGATATCAACATCCATATTCATCATGCAAACGAAAGCTGATGTGGCTCCAATCCTTCCAGCACCAACGAACCCTATTTTTGTCATCCTTTCACCCTCTTCTGGCATTTTCTATCCGGATTTTTACTTTCAAAACACAAATACTGTAAACTTCCAAAAACTAAAAAACAAAAAATCATCAATCAGATCTCTCTCCAACCTCTATCCCGTAGTGCTCGAGCACGGGCTGGAAGAAGGCGTAGCCTCCATCAACAACCCTGACTTTCTTCCCCTTCTGAGCCAGAAATCTTGCAGCTTCATAGCTCCTTGTTCCTACCTGACAGATCAGGATAACCTCATCCGGCACCTCGTTAACTCTCTCCCTGAGCTCCGAGAGAGGTATGTTCTTCACCCTTTCATCCTTTACACTCCTTGCCCTGAATTCTTTCTCCGTTCTGACGTCAATTACCGTAAACCTCTCCTCACTCTTCAGCATTTTCGCAAACTCAACTGCACTTATCGTTTCAACCAGGCCTTTCAGCTTGTTGTCTATCATGTTCGCAGCGGCTATTATCAGGTCAATCGCCGTTGAGAATGGTGGAGCATAAGCGAGGTCGAAGAAAGAAAGATCTCTCGCCATGGCACCCATCTGAATCGCTGAGACTGCAACATCAAGTCTTTTATCAACAACTCCCAGCCCAGCTACCTGACAGCCGACAAGTTTTCCAGATTTATCAGCTATGAGCTTGATCCTTATCGGTCTGTGCTCGGGGTGGAAGTGGAATCTGTCCGCACCGGCCACACATCCAACTACAGCCCCTTCTGTTTCTCTCTCACACAGGCCAGTTCTTCCAGCGCTCATGCCAAATATCTGGAATATCGCAGTTCCAAGCACTCCGGGGAATCTTGAATCAATGCCACAGATGTTATCACCAATAACCCTGCCCTGCTTGTTCGCAACAGACCCCATTGGCGTGTAAACAGGCTTTCCCGTCAGAATGTGAGTGCATTCTACACAGTCTCCCCCAGCGTAGATATACCTGTCAGAGGTCTGCATCCTGTCGTTGACCTTTATCGCACCAGTCTCTCCAATTTCAAGACCTGCCTTTTCTGCAAGCTCGACATTCGGTTTAACGCCTGCAGCAACGATTACAAGGTCTGTCTCAACTTCCTCTCCGTTGATGATTACTCCCGTAACTTTTTCACCATCATTCAGTATTTTCTCAACCTTCGAGGACAGCTTTAGATCTACACCTTTGCTTCTCACGTGGCTCTCAATCATCCTTGCAATTTCCTCATCCAGCATAGTGGGGAGGATGTGATCCATTATTTCCACTACCGTCACATTCATGTCAAGGTTGTGAAGGGCCTCAGCACACTCCATTCCTATTAGTCCCGCTCCTATTATCACTGCATTTTCAGCATCCTCCTCCCAGGCATCAAGTATCCTCTCAGCATCCTCAACTCCATGCAGGTGAACTATTCCCTCAACATCCTCGTTTATACCCTCTATTGGGGGTTTGACAGGCTTAGATCCGGTGGCAATTATCAGGTAGTCGTAGCTAAACTCGTCCTCCTTCCCGTCCTTTCTCACAGTTTTCACGAGCTTCCTTTCCCTGTCAATTTCTGTGGCTACGGTTTCAACAAATACGTCTATGTTTTTCACTTTTTTAAAGTAGTTCACATCCCTTACAGCACCGTATGTCGTTTCCAGCAGGTTCTTTGGCTCCTGAAGCATTCCACCAACGTAAAAGGGCAAACCACATCTGGAAATTGAAGGATACTTTCCAGCTTCGATGACAGTTATTTTTGCCTCGTCGTTGAGTCTCCTTATTCTCGCCGCTGCTTTCAGGCCAGCAGCTCCACCTCCAATCACAACTACCTCCAAGCTATCACCTGTCACGCGTACGTTTGCAGGCAGATAAAAGTTATCATCAGACTTATAAACCGTTTTGATCGCCCATTCATAACCATGATACTGAAAAGAGAGAAAGCAGATGTTGCTTTAAGGAAGTTTTTAAGCAGAATAACTCACAGAACTGAAGAAGAAGTAGTAAGAGTT
>CAZUMR010000013.1:0-11776 GCA_964622075.1 uncultured archaeon
AAATTAAAGAATGAAATTGTAGAGTAGAAATTGCTAAATTAATAGGCAATATTTTAAAATGTTTCAATTGGAAAGGTATTTAGTCCGAACGCATTATTTTAAAATTCATGAAAAAGACAGTATTTCTAATACTTGTCCTCGCCCTCGCATTAAGTCTGGCAGGATGCTCAAAAAACGACGTTGCCAGAAAAATCGTTGACAGAGTTGAAAAAATAAAGACGCTGAAAGTTGAGGTTATCAGCACAAAAATCAGCACAAAAACCTCCGGAACTGGAGAAATTGCGAACTACACGATGTACTGTGTAATAAAAAGACCCGACAAGATGTATGAAAGGCAGGGAAACACTGTAAAAATAATAAACGGGAGTAGAGAATACATATACAGGAATAACTACTGGATATCCACGAATGTGAGCTTTTCTGAAAAGAAACAATCACTCTATACCAGAATCCTTGAGCTCCTTAAAAATGCAACGTACGCCGGTGTGAGCGGAAACTGCTACATCCTGAAAGTAAAGTCTGGAAATAAGTCTGGAAATTCTGGAAATAAAACTGTGGAAATTTACGTGGACAAAAATCTTGAGTTTCCCGTAAAAGTACTGATTTACTCAAACGGCAAACTTATTCAGAGAGTCGAGTACAGAGATGTCAGGATAAACGTTCCCGTGAACGATTCGTTATTCTATCCATCAGGAAAAGTCATTCCCGCAGAAGAGCTTATCACAGTCCAGATTGAAAATAATACCCTATACAGCAGAATTGTATCTAATGTAACAGCCACCAACCTCACCAAATACGCAAAATTCAGACTGCCACTACCAGAAGTAAGAATTGAGAATGCGAGCCTTATCGTCAACGAGAATATCAGAGACCATACAGAATCCATCAGCGACTGCTTCTTTGCCACACTTCTAACCGGAAATCTGAAAGTTCATCTCTCAGAGTTCGCAAACAGTTACAGTGTCAACTACACGAGGAAAGGCGTTAAATCGGTCGTGTACAGGGGTTACAGAATATACTGCATCAGAAATGGAGTCAATCAAACACAACTCTCCATAAATTTGAAAAGGAATGGAACTCTGCTCGTAATTCTGACTTCAAAGGATATGTCGATGAAAGAGCTGCTAAACCTTACCAGAGAGGTCGTGAATTCTTATGAAAATGCATCTAAAGCCAACAAAGCACCAGCAATACCCAGACTTAAAGTTTCGATTTTCGTCCGGAAAATTAAGTCGTTCAACGTTTTGAAGAGTGAGCTCAGTAAAACGCTCGAGAACATTACAGGATTCAGACCGTACATACCAAAAGGCGATATCAGATATGCTTACATCCTAAAATCGACATCCTGTGTAAACGGTCAGTGCAGAAAGAGCAGTGAGCTGGAGCTGGAATACTGGTTTAGAAATTCAACTGTTTACGTTGTGGAGAGACGTGCATCAGAGAACATCAGCACATGTACTTCATGTTACCTCCATTTCAACAAAAGCGTCTCTTTCAGGAGGGGCAACCTGCTAATTACGGTTTACTGCAGGAATGAGAGTGTATTGAAGGAGTTTTTATCAGATTTATCTTAATTTAGTTTTATCTTAATTTTTTAGTTTTTAGATTTTTAATTTTCTACCTTTTAATTAATTTATTTTAAATAAGTTCAAATATAAACTCAAACATAGTTACCGAGCAATATACGGCAGAATCAGATAACAGCAGGGAATGGGAAAATCAATATAGCTTACTGAAATCTTTCAGATCATGTCTGATGACGTATCTCAAACGGTGGGCAAGAGAGTCAAAATCAGGGCCAAGGGCAGGATATTTGAAGGCATTGCCATGCCTTCCACGACCGGTTCTTTCGTTCTCAAGCTTGACAACGGATACAATGTCGGTTTTCTCGATTACGAGATACTTGAAGTAAAAGATGTGGAAAAGAGAGAGGAAGTTCCTGAGTTAAGCAGAAACCCGGAACTTCCAGATGTCAAGATAATCTCTACAGGAGGAACTATAGCAAGCAAGGTTGATTACAACACCGGAGCTGTTACGAGCCAGTTCACGGCCGAAGAGATTGTTGGAGATGTACCGGAAGTAGCAGAGGTATGCAACGTTGACGCAATGCTCCTGTACAACATACTCAGCGAGAACATGAAAGTTAAGCACTGGATAGAACTGGCAAGGGAAGTTTACTCTTCACTCAAAAAGTACGACGGAGTTATAATCACCCATGGAACAGATACCATGGCCTATACGGCCTCAGCTCTTGCATTCATGCTCTCAACACCAAAACCGGTCGTACTGGTTGGAGCCCAGAGGAGCAGTGACAGGCCATCAAGCGATGCGGCAATGAACCTGTTCTGCGCAGCTAAGGCTGCTACATCAGATCTGGGAGAGGTTGTGGTCGTAATGCACGCCACTACGAGCGATGATTACTGCTACATTCATAGAGGAGTCAAGGTTAGAAAGTGTCACACGTCAAGGAGAGATGCATTCAAATCCATAAACTTCCCCCCTCTTGGCAAAGTTGACTATCCGTCCGGAGAAATAGAGTGGTTCGTGGAGAACAGATTCAGGAGAGGAGAAAGAGAACTCAGGCTGGCAGACAGAATGGAAGAGAAGTGTGTTCTGATCAAGTTCTTCCCCGGACTCGAACCAGACATTCTGGAGTTTTACTATGATAGAGGATACAGGGGTTTTGTAATAGAGGGAACTGGACTTGGACACGTTTCCACGGACTGGCTCGATACTCTAAAGAGAATATGCAAGGATAGTGTGGTTGTCATGACCTCCCAGTGCCTCTGGGGAAGGATTTGCGACAGGGTTTACGATACCGGCAGATATCTGCTCAAAGCAGGAGTTATAGAGGGCGAGGACATGCTGCCAGAAGTTGCACTGGTTAAGCTGATGTGGCTTCTTGGCAATTATGAAGTTGAGGAAGCAAGGAAACTCGTGAAGGAGAATCTTGCTGGTGAGATAACGGAAAGTACAAGATACATAACTCTATAACGAATGAATGATGAATATCGCGATAAATGATGAACGATGAATATCGTAAATAGTTATGATGTAAATAATACAGTAATGTTTATTTATTTTGAATGTTATATTTAGCGTATGAGTGCTATACTGTTGCTTATCCTGGCGATAGCTGTAGCGATTTTTATAGCATCCGGCATAAGAGTGGTTAAAGAGTACGAGAGAGGAGTAATATTCAGACTTGGAAGGCTCGCGGGCGTTAGAGGGCCAGGGCTATTTTTCCTGATACCGGTTCTGGAAAGCATGATTAAAATAGACTTAAGAACGATAACTTACGATGTCCCGAAACAGGAAGTTTTGACTAAAGATAACGTTCCCGTGAGCGTAAACGCCGTAGTTTATTTTAAAGTTGTGGAGCCGGGAAAAGCAGTTACCGAAGTTGAAAATTTCCAGTACGCTACCGCTCAGCTTGCCCAGACCACTTTGAGAAGTGTAATAGGCCAAGTAGATCTTGACGAGCTACTTTCGGAAAGAGAGAAAATTAACGAACACCTGCAAAAAATCCTTGATGAAGCAACCAATCCCTGGGGAATAAAAGTTACTGCTGTTGAGATAAAGGATGTGGAGATACCTGAAGAAATGAGAAAAATAATGGCTATGCAGGCTGAGGCGGAAAGAGAAAAAAGAGCGAAGATAATAAAAGCCGAAGGAGAATTACAGGCTTCTAAAAAGCTTGTAGAAGCTTCCAAGATAATAGAAGGCAGCAAAGTAGCACCACTTTTAAGAGTTCTCCAGACACTCAGCGAGATAGGTATGATAAACAACTCGACGATAGTTTTACCAATACCAATAGAAATGCTTGAGTATTTTAAAGTCGGAAAGTTTGAGAAAGAGAAAAGTAATGGGGATAAGGGAGACAAAGGCTGGAGGTGATAGGTGTGAGAATTCTTGCAATTGCGGATATACACAACAGGGAAATAGACTTCAAGGTTGAAGACATCGATGCTGTTGTCGTTGCGGGAGATTTTACCAATGCAGACGGTGTTGATTTCGCAAAAAAGGTAATAGCAAAGCTTGAAGAAAACTTCCCAGGAGTGGAAATCCTTGCAGTCCCGGGAAACATGGATGAGGAAGGAGTGCTTAAATTCCTTGAGGAGAAGGGTATTTCAATTCACGGCAAGGTGAAAAAGGTAAAAGGTGTCAGGTTTGGAGGGCTGGGAGGCAGCAATCCAACACCGTTTAACACTCCATTCGAATTAAGCGAGGAGGAAATAGCCAGAGCACTTGAAAACTTGGAGTGCAACGTTGCAGTTATACACACACCGCCTTTTGGATACTACGACTGGATAGCAGGAAACTCCGTTGGAAGCAGGGCAGTTAGGGAGTGGATGGAAAAGAATAAGCCAGAGGTACTCATCTGCGCACACATACACGAGTACGAGGGAGTGGCAAAGGTCGGAGATACGCTCATAGTCAAGCTTGGAACTGCAATGAATGGGAGAGCAGCGATCATAGACTACAGGGATGGAGAGATCGTTACAAGCTTTATAAAAATTTAATTCATAAATTTTATTTTATAACATGTCAGAATTTCCACACCTGAAGTTTTCATCCAAGCAGGAAGTCAGGGAGTTCGTCTGGAAAAGGATAGAGCCCTACTCTCTTTTCCCACCACCCTACGGAAGGATACCGAACTTTAAAGGTGCTTTCAGGGCCTGCGAGAGATTAAGAGACCTTGAAGAGTGGAAGAATGCAAGAGTTGTTTTCTCTGCTCCGGATTCTCCTCTAAGGAGAGCAAGGGAAATCTGTCTCGAGGATGGGAAAATACTGGTCATGGCAAAGCCCCATATCAGGGGTTTTCTCATTTTCAATCCTGTTTTGAATGCATGTTCATTCAGAGCTGGAACGGTCAGAGGTACTCTTAAGGAGCTGATGAGCCTTGGAACTGAAATTGAGCTTAAGGATCTGCCAGAGGTCGATATCTTCGTGCAGGGATGCGTTGCCGTTGATTTGAGAGGAAACAGAATCGGTAAGGGAAAGGGATATGGAGATAGGGAGTATCACATGCTCAAGCCCAAACTCTACGTCGTCGTTTGCCACGACCTGCAGGTTTTCGATGATTTAAGCTATCTGTGCGACGAGCACGATGCCAGATGTGATGTTATACTCACTCCAAAAAGGGTGATCCGGTGTGAGTAATGTCTGTCTCGTCAGCGCGTGTTTACTCGGGATAAAATGCAGATACGATGCAAGAAGTGTCGCAGATCTGTCCAGAGAGCTGAAAGATGCAGGATACATACCGGTACCAGTCTGCCCGGAGCAGTTCTCAGGACTGCCAACTCCAAGAGAGTGCTGCGAAATAGCTGGAGGAGATGGAATGGATGTGATTGATGGAAGGGCAAGAGTGCTGACGCAGAGCGGTAAGGACGTTACGGATTACTTTCTGAGAGGTGCAGAAATAGCTCTCAGGATCTGCAGAATTGTTGAGGCGGAGGTGGCATTTTTGAAGGAGCTCAGCCCTTCCTGCGGAGTCAGCAAAATCTACGATGGTAGCTTTACCGGCAGGATTAAAGAAGGCTGTGGTGTAACAGCAGCCTGCCTTAAGAGAAACGGTATTGCTGTGTATGGCCTGAAAAACGGTCAGCCAGAAATCGAAAAATAAAAATTATAAATAAATTTATTTTAACTGTTCTGGCTTGTGCTGTTTGGTATCGGGAACTGTGGCGGGAACGGTATGTGGTAGTAGTGTATCGCTATGAAGTTGTTTCCATGGCAGTCCTGACAGTCAACTCCATGCGGAGAGTGTATGACAAAGACGTTTCCATGGCTCGGTTCAACGGGGTTCGGATAGCCGTGGCACAGACCGCAGTTCCTCATGCTTGCAGTGGATATCGTCCTGTGGCAGTAGGAGCACTTGCCTTCCTTGGCCCATGTCGTGTTGTGATGCAGGGCAGCTATGTACTCATCGATCTGCTTTCTCGTCTTGTGCAGAACTCCCGGAACGTGGCAGTAAATACAGTACTTCGTCGCGTTGAGGTGACCCGGAATCTTATCGACCTGAGGTATGTACTGTGTCTTTGGGTTGTAGTGACAGCCAAGGCACTCTCCTCCGATGGGTCTCGTAGCCTCAGCGGCACTCACCTTCTCAGCCTGAACAGAAGGTTTTGATGCATTCGGAGTTGCTACAGGAGTTGGAGTTTTAACAACTGGAGTGGGTGTTGGCTGAATTTTTGTCTGATTAACGGTTTCGGTCTGAACGCACATGCATGTCAGAGCACTTGCTGAAATAACTGCAAAAACAAGTAAAAAAATAATAGCCCTCATGGCTCTAAAGTTTAAGGTTAGATGTTACCCAGCTTTCCAGTTACAGGCTTGTAAACTGGTATCGGAGTTGTCTTGTTAACGTACTGGTTAGCAGCGCTGTGGAGCTGTGCAATTGGCTGGGTGTGGCATGCAGTACAGTACACACCCTTAGGCAGGTGCACTTCAACGTAGTTGGTAACGGGCTTGACCGGGTTCTTCGGGTTGTGGCAGAGCATACATGGAGATCCACCGTTCGGTGCCTTCGGTATGTGGACGTGGGTTCCGGTTCCGTGGCAGACAGAACACTGCAGGTTTATTGTACCCGGACCGCAGTGGATCTTGTGCGGATCGCTGCCGTGGCACTTCGTACAGCCACTTGGATCCTTGTGAGCCTGATAGTCAGCTGCCTTTGTGTGACAGAGCTCACAGTTAACCTTGGCACTTGAAGTTGCTGCCTTCACGGTCTCAGTTGCCGTCGGCGTTGGAGTGGGCGTTGCCTTTGCGACTGGAGTTGGGGTCGGAGTTGCGGAAGATACAGGCGTTGAAGTTGCAGTCGGAGTTGGAGTTGTGGCCGGAGTTGCTTTCTGCTGAGCACAACCCGCAACGAATCCCGACACCAGTACAACCGATACTATCAACAACATAAGCAGCTTACTTTTCATTGTCATCCCTCCATTCCGGGCACTTTTTTGAAGAATAGTATATTTTAGTCTTTCGATTTAGAGATATAGCCCAGAAATTCTGTCAGGAATTAAAAATAATCACCAGTAAGGTTCAAAGCTTGAATGCGATGTACCTGAAGAATAAAAGAAGCTTTTTCCCGGATTTTAACGTCCGGGTCTTATTATTTAAATTTTGAAACAAATAGATTAAAAAACTAAAGTGCATGGGTTGCTAACACAAAATCGTTAAATCTATTAATTTAGCACATTATCAGCCTGACAAATGTTCCCGGAAATAGAGATGATAAAGATAAAGAGGAAGAGGCTTGGCCTGACTCAGAAAAAGCTTGCAGAGCTTGTAGGTGTCAGTCAGCCGCTGATAGCACGAATAGAGTCGGGAGATTTTGATCCCAAGCTATCGCTCGTCAGGAGGATATTTGAGGTTCTTGACGAGGTTGAAGGTAAGGCAATAAACGCAGAGAAAATTATGAACTCCCCCGTGAAAAAAGTAGATGCCGGGGCAAGGTTAAAGGATGCCGTGGAAATTATGATGAAGGATGGCATATCTCAAATGCCAGTGGTCAGGGGAGAAAAGATCGTGGGCAGCATAACTGAAAGTGGCGTGGTCAGAATAATGCTTGAAAGAGGTACAGCAGCAGGGAGGATAAAGGTAGAGGAATGTATGGAGCCTCCTTTCCCCGCAGTCTCAAAAGATGAATGTCTGGACGTTATATCCAAGCTGCTCCTAAGCAGTCCTGCTGTAATAGTCTGCGAGGGAGATGAAATTCTCGGGATAATAACCAAGCACGATGTTATGAAAGCTCTCAAGTTCTGAGGGGAACATTTTTGTTTTGTAAGAGCTACTTCAGGACGTAATGAGTATCAGATTTGCACACATTGCTGACGTTCATCTCGGCTACAAACAGTACGGGTGTGAGGAAAGGGCCATAGATTTTGCTCAGGCTTTTCTCAAAGCTGTAAAGCTCTCGGTAGAGAGAGAAGTTGACTTCATACTCATAGCCGGAGATCTCTTCCACAGAAGAAGTGAGATGGATCCACTAACGCTAACTCAGGCCATAAAGGTTCTTGAAAGGGCAAAAAAAGCAAAAATACCCGTGATTGCAGTTGAGGGAAATCACGATTCAGCCTACTTCAGGGAAACTTTTTCGTGGCTGGACTATCTTGCAAGACAGAACCTTCTTGTAAACCTGAAGCCATCGTTTGATGATGGGATTGTTGTAGAGGAATGGGATGGTGAAAGTGGAGCTTACATAGATCTGGAAGTTGATGGAGAAACTGTAAGAATCTACGGAATGAAGTACTACGGCTCAATGACTGAAAGGGTTCTTGAGGAGTATGCCAGAAAGATAAGAAGAGTGGATGGGCTAACAATTTTCATGGCTCACGCTGGTGTGGAGGGATACGTAAACATTCATGGATGTGTTCCTTCCTCAAGGTTTCACAGGTTGAATGTCGATTACGTGGCTCTGGGACACATACACAGGAGTTTTGTAGAGGGTAAAATCCACAATCCCGGCAGCCTTGAGGTGTGTGATGTAACGGAGCTGGGATTTGAAAGGGGCATATTTATCGTAGAATACAGCGATGGAGAAATTAAAGAAAAACTGGAGAAAATTGAGGGAAGGAAGTTTCTGACTGTCGGATTTGAGATAAGGGAAGAGGCAGATGTGGAAAAGCTCAGAAACAAACTCAAAAACCTGAAAGCAAACAGACCGGTTGTTTACGTATCTATCAGGTGCCCGAGGTCGCTGAGAAAGTTTTTAAGCGAGGATGAGATCAAAAGCTGGGTATCACACATCTCACCCGTTGTTGTGAAAATTAGATGGGAAGTTTTTGAGGATACTTTCACTCCAGTCCTTTCAAGAAAGGAAGATATAGAAACGAGTGTGATTTCCCAGATTCTGGAGAGCTACGGTTACAGTGGAATATGCGAGGAGGTAATAAAGCTGAAGAATGCTTTTTCCACGTCCTTCGACCTGAAGAAAGTTGATGAATTCATAGAAGAGATTCTTGGCGGGCTGGATGAAGAAGGTGGAGAGGTTAGGAAGGGAGAGGTTAGAAAGAGCGAAGAAGGCAAAGAGAAAAGAGAGAAAATAGAGGTAAAAGAAGAAGAGAAGAAAGAAGGAGTTGTGAAAGAAGGAGAGGTAGCAGAAAAGGTGAGAAAGGAGAGTAAGGAGAGTATACTGCTAAAAGAGGGCAGGACTGACTACAGCACATCTGAAGAGGAAGAAGAAGTGTGGGACTGGAGGAAAGCGTATGATTCTCGAGGTAAGGCTCGTAAACGTTAAAAGCCACAGAGATACTGTAATAAGGTTTACAGAAGGTGTAAACGCTATTCTCGGAGATAATGGTGCCGGAAAGACGACTGTGATAGAGGCAATAGGATTTGCCCTCTTCGATTCGTTACCGTACAGAATGAGTGACTTTCTCAGGAGAGGTGAAAAGAGGGGAGAAATCAGGGTTACCGTCCTTGGAGCAGATGGCAGAGTTTACAGGGTTGTCAGAAAGTTTGCTGAAGACAAAACATTGGAATACTACGTTGACGACGTGGAGCTCGGCAGAGTTGCTGAAGGCAGGGAAGAGGTGCTGGAGTGGGTCAGGGAAAACTTTGGATTTGAGAGCGATCCAAAAACAGTATTCGAAAACGTAATAGGCGTCAGACAGGGAATGATGGTTGCCCACTTCCTTGAGCCCCCAAGAGTTAGAGATGCCACATTTTCTCCGGTAATAGGTGTGGAAAGCTACAGAAAGGCGTTTGAGAAAAGCAGGGAGTACGAAAACTATCTCAGGGACAGAATAAGCGAAAAGAGGGAGAATATTTCAGGACTTGAGGTAAAGGTTGAAGAGCTTGAAAGAAGAGAGTCGGATCTAAGAGAAGTCAGGAAAAAGAAGAGTGAGCTCGAAAGAGAGCTCAGCAAAAAAGATGAGAAAGTAAAAAAGCTGACAGACTGGTTCAGAGAGCTTGAAAATAAAAAGGAGAGAATTTCAGAAGTTGAGCGTACATTGACAGAGCTGCAGGGTGAGAGGAGGCTGCTTGAAGAGAGAGTAAAGGAGAGTGGGACAAAGCTCAGGGAGATTGAAGAGGCTGAAAAGCGAGTCGAAGAATTAAAACCAGAAATAGATAAGCTCAGAGAGCTTGAAAAAAGAGAGGAAGAGCTTGAAAAGCTGAAAAAGAAGCTTGAGGAGAAGCTGAAAGAGCTTGCATATCTGAAAGCCAGAAAGGAGAGTCTTAAGGAAAGAGCTGAAAAGCTGAGAAACGAGATTCTGGAGCTTGAAAAACTGAAAAAGAAAGAAATAGAACTTGAAAAACTTGCAGAAGTTGAGGAGAAGCTATCCAGAGAGATAGAGAAGATATCCGGATCTTCAGAGAGGCTGAAAGAGCTCGAAAGAGTAAGAGAGGAGCTGGAGAACTACATCAGGGATAATGAGGAGAGGGTAAAGAAGAAGCCAGAAAGAGAGAAAACACTTAAAGAGCTGGAAGAAAAGCTAAGAAAACTTGAAGAACTGGAAGAAAAGAGAGAAAAAGCTCTGAAAAGTTTGAGCTCAATAGAGACAAGGTTGAAAATGGGGAAAAAGGATCTTGAAGTGATGCTAAAAGGTGTCTGTCCTTACCTCAACGAGGACTGCAGGAGAATTCTTGAAGCTGGCAGGAAGAAGAAGGAGGAGCTTAAAAGAGACCTTGAAAAGGCAAAGGCTTTGAAAGCTTTTCTTGAAAAAGCAAATTCAGCTTTGAAAGTTAAGAAAAAGATAGAAAATGAAGTAGCTGAGTTAAAAGCTGAATTGAGCTTAATTGAAAAAATTGAAAATGAACTGGAAGGAAGGAAAAGAAGGCTGAAAGAGGTGGAGGAAAAGATAGAGCGGCTAAAGCTTGAAGTCGGGAAACTTGAAGAGCTAAGGAAGAAATTTGAAAAAGTCAAAGGAGCTGGCAAAAAGCTTGCAGAGGTAAAAGAAAAGATCAGACAGATGGAAAAGATGAAAGAAGAGCTTGATGAAATAGAGAATGAAATTTCCCGGCTAAACGAAAAACTGAGAAGTGCAGGAGAGATTGAGAGCAAGGTTAGAGACACGGAAAATAAACTGCTGGAGATAAAGGCAAAAACGAGAGAGCTGAGACCGGTTGCAGAGGAGTTTGCAACCCTGATGAAGACAGTTAAGGAGAAGGAAAAGGTTGAGAGAGAGCTCAAAGAGAGTGAAAAAGACCTCTCAGAAGTTAAATCGAACATAAACAGGCTGAAATCCGAGTTAGATAAACTTAGGGAAGTTTACTCCGAGGAGGAATTTGAAAGAGTTAGAAGAGAGCTTGAGGGAGAGGTAAAGGAGCTGTCAATTTTAAAGGGCAGAGTTAGAGAAGTTGAAAATAGAGTTAAAGAGCTGGAAAAAGATGTTGAAGAGCTGGAAAAAGTTAAAAAGAATCTGAAATCGGAGAAAATGGAGCTGAGCAAACTTGAGAGAAAGTACAGGTTCATAAAGGATCTGAGAGAGATATTCAGAAAGGCGATTCCGGGTATTACGAGGGCGTACACAGATGCAGTTTCGGTAGAGGCAAACAGGATATTCTGCGATCTGATGGACGATTACTCGTGGGATTTGAGGTGGTGCGAGGACTACTCGATAAAGGCAGTTTACAGGGGAAGAGAGATAGATTTCACGCAGATGAGTGGTGGAGAGCAGATGTGTGCTGCTATAGCCGTCAGACTGGCTCTGCTCAAAGTTCTGTCTTCAGCAAGCATAGCTTTCTTTGATGAACCAACCCAGAACATGGATGAAGTTAGAAGGAGAAATCTGGCATCCCAGATAGCCAAGGTAGAGGGGTTCAGACAGATATT
>CAZUMR010000014.1:0-1577 GCA_964622075.1 uncultured archaeon
AGTGGGGCCGCCGAGATTTGAACTCGGGTCTCCGGCACCCCAAGCCGGGAGGATAACCAGGCTACCCTACGGCCCCTCCAGTAAAAGGTAAAAGCTGGTGATTTTTAAAAGTTTGTGCTAATACACCCGAACCTTAACACCGCTTCGATAACTCCTTAAACTCTCACCCCCTACATGCTGCATGGACAGACACATCAGCGTAATATGCGACACTCCGGAACTGAAAGCGTTTGAAATAGTGCTCAGAGAGGAGTCAAGAATTCTCGGATTTACATACACGATTACAAGAGGTGCTGAATCCGAGAGGTTGCTAGAAGAGATTGAAAGAAGCGACATCATTCTGATCTCAAGTGAAGATCTCAGCAGCAGTGTGATTTCAGCTATAAAGAATTCTCAGGCAGAGTTTATTGTATCGTTTACACCGGATTTTGAGAACCTTGAAAAAGGGAATGCTGGTTTTATAGAAAAAGCAAAAGAATACTTCAAAAGAGGAGGAATTCAAAACATTGATGGCTTGTTAAAACTCGCCCTGTGGTCGTGTGGAGAGGACATCAGGTTTCATGATGTAGTTGAAATTCCGTGGATTGGCGTTTACCATCCGAGAGCAGGAGTTTTCACGGACATTTCAAAGTTTCTGTGGGAATATCCTTTCTCCTCCCTACCAATGGCAGGAGTTATCTTCAGCAGAAGGGAGTGGCTTTACGGAGAGGCTGGAAAGGCGATGAAGGCAATATCGGACATTGAGGCAAACAGATATGGAGTTATGCCCGTGTTCGCTCAGGATGTGGACAATGATGAGCTAAAAAAGGTTCTCGAAGATGTCAAGGTTATCCTTAGCTATGCAGGAATTTCGGAAGAGCTGATGAAGCTTGGAGTTCCGGTTATTGACTGTGAAACCGGTAAATTCTACCACCCGGACTTTCCGGAATTTCAGGGAATAGCAGAAAATCCTGTAGACATTGCCATAAAGTGGCTGGAATTTGAGACCAAGGATGAGAAAATTGTAAAGCTCTCAGGAGAGGACGAGGAACTTAGAAAGAGCTGTGAGGAGAAGGGATACAGAGTTGTTGGAGAAGGGGAAGATTTCGATCTCTACCTATCCTCAAACCCGTTTGACAGACATGATGACAGACTCGTGATGGTTGAAGATAAGGGGGATGAGAAAACATCACGCCATTACAGAAAACCTTAACTTCCGCACGGCTGCGTTAAACGTCGATGCTCGAAGTGGACATAATGAGGAGTGAAGAGGTAGAGGAGGTAATCCATCTCGAGTACGATGTGCTTGGAGTAAGCCCTTTTGTGGCCACATCTCTTCTCCCCGTAAAGAGAAAAGTCGTGGTCGCAAGGGTCGATGGTGTGCTCGCAGGGTGTGCAACAGTTTGCTGGAACGACCGTTTTGAAATTGCATCTCTTGCAGTGAAGGAAGAGTACAGAAATTCCGGAGTTGGAGCTGCAATAATCGAAAAGTGCTTTGAAATCGCAAGAGAGCTTGGTTTTGATTCCGTCTGGCTTGAAACTCCAGAAAATGGGCCCGTAGAATTTTACCGTTCCCACGGATTCTGCATAGAGGCTCA
>CAZUMR010000015.1:0-9037 GCA_964622075.1 uncultured archaeon
ATACATTGGTATTAATTTAATTCCTGCAGATCTTTCTACTTGTGTTATTAGATTCTTTGCCTTTCTGAACATTTTTGAAGATACGTCTTTGACAACCTTGCTATCCTCAACCTTCTGCTCTACAGCTAACACTGGACTCACCACACTACCTAGCATTACCAACACTAACAACACTCCTATCAACGATCTAACCTTATTCTACTACCTCTTCCTTCAAATTGTATTCGCAACTTTATTTTATAAATACTCTCTGACCATATCTTCAAAATAATATATTCAGTATTATATAACTAAATTATAATTTGCAAAATATGGTCAGAAAAATTAAATACAAATATTAACATGATGCGGAACATGAGATTTGTTGCTCTATCGTTACTATTTGCAATTCTGCTAACAATACCAGCTGTAAACGCCAAGAAAATTGACGGCGGGAAAATTTCAATTCAAACCATATACAACACAGTAACACAGGGAGAAAAGGACTGGTACTGTAAATATATAAAGAATCCAGCGTTTACACTGTGTTTAGTCTGGAATAATCCCTCAAACAGTTTAACACTAACTGTTTACTCACCAGACGGTAACTGGGCGACTTTTACTGATTCATCAGATGGGTCTATTGACGGAAAGATAGTCATAACAATTTACGATGCTACATCTGGTCGGTGGTTCTTCGAAGTTTACGGTGATAAAGTGAATGGTAAACAACCCTACTCGTTCACGATAACATGAAAGTCCTGAAAGCCGCCCTTGTTATCCTCCTTGTACTACTCACCTTGCAGGGATGCTATGCGTTCAAATGGAAACCTGCAAATTTAACAGACAACCAGTTAAAAGAGCTTATCAAAAACGACAAGCCAGATGAGATAAAAGTAAGTTTCTGGGACCTTCCTTGGTGGATAAAACTCCATTATATTCTAACAGTTATACTTAGCATACTGGGAATCTGGAAGCTACTGCCTTTTGTAATTACAAAGGTCAAATCAGTTTTAGACAATTCAAGAAGGAGAACAATCCTGCGGTGCATTTTTGAAAATCCGGGAATAAGCTTGAAAGAAATTGAAGAAATCACAAAAATAAACAGAAGTACACTGAGATTTCATTTGGTTCTCTTAGAAAAAAAGAAATTGATATATTCTATTAAAATTGGAAAATACAGATTGTTTTTCCCATATTACTCCGAAGCAGAATACAATCAAATCTATCAAGTACTAAAATCTAAAAGAAAGAAGCAGATCATTGAACTGCTAAACAAAAACAGTAGTTTGAGCATTGGAGATATAGCTGAAAAACTTGGTGTTTGTTACCATACTGCATATAGACATATAATGGACCTCAAAGAAATCGGGATGGTAGCAGTAAACGATGGATCCGTTAAGCTGAATGGCAAACCTGAGCATACTCCAAAATCCTGAACAAATTACAAAAAATAATTCAGATTATTCCTCTCCCTTAACCTTAACGTAACAGAGGGCAGCTATGGTAGCAGCGATCAACTCCTCGTTCGTCAGCTCTGCAGTCCAGAAGACTTCAGCCATTCTCTTCTTGAGCGGAGCGTAATCCTCAGCAATCTGTTTAACTTTCTCAGTTATATTCCTCTCCTCCAGGAACTTCGTATGCGTATCTCCCCTTATGAAAGCTTCATCGCTGGCAATTGCCATGTGCAGAGGAAGGTTTGTTTCAACTCCATCGATTATGTACCCGTGCAGAGCTCTCCTAAGCCTGCTTACAGCCTCACTTCTATCATTTCCCCAGACTATCAGTTTCGCTATCATCGGGTCGTAGTATGGAGTTATCTCACACCCCATGAAAACACCGCTGTCAACCCTTACTCCTATCCCACCCGGACTTCTGTAATGGACTATCATTCCCGTCTTGGGCATAAAGGTCACGGGATCCTCAGCATAAATCCTGCACTCTATTGCATGTCCTCTGAACTCAATATCCTCCTGAGAGTGTTCGAGCTCTTCTCCATATGCTATCTTTATCTGATACTTCACAAGATCTATACCTGTAATCATCTCTGTAACGGGATGCTCTACCTGTATCCTTGTATTCATTTCAAGGAAGTAGAACTGTCCGTCATAGTAAAGAAACTCCATAGTCCCTGCGTTTGTGTATCCTATGTGTTTTGCACCCTTAACGGCTATGGATCCTATTCTTTCTCTTTCCTCCTCGCTGACTACGGGAGATGGTGCTTCCTCCACAACCTTCTGGTGTCTCCTCTGTATGCTGCAGTCCCTCTCACCAAGGTGTATTACATTACCGTGCTCATCCCCAAGAACCTGAAACTCTATGTGGCGAGGTTTTGGCAGGTATTTCTCAATGTAAACTGCAGGATCTCTGAAGAACTTCTCACCCATCGTCCTCGATCTGCTGTAAGCTTTCTCTATTTCATCTTCATTCCAGGCTATGGAGATACCTATACCGCCACCACCTCCAGAAGCCTTGACGGCAACAGGGTATCCTATCTTTTCAGCCCATTTTATTGCATCATCAAGGCTCCTCAACTCAGGGCTTCCCGGCACTACTGGAACTCCTGCCTCGCTCATCAGCTTTCTCGCGTTTAGCTTGGAACCCATTGCCTCTATGACTTCCGGCTCAGGCCCTATGAACTTGATTCCTTCCTCCTCACACCTTCTCGCAAACTCGGCATTTTCAGCAAGAAAACCGTATCCGGGGTGTATGGCTTCAGCTCCACTCTTCTTTGCTATCTCCAGAATTCTGTCTATGTTCAGATAGCTGTCCCTGGCCTCAGCTCCTCCAACAAGGTAAGCTTCATCAGCGTAAACTCTGTGAAAAGCACGCTTATCTGCAGTACTGTAAATGGCAACAGTTTTTATGTCAAGCTCTCTGCAGGCTCTCATCACCCTTACTGCAATTTCTCCTCTGTTGGCAACAAGGATCTTGCTGAACATCGATGCGGTCATGTTTAATCAGCATAAATGTTTTTCTGCTTCAACCTGAACTAATCAGTGTGGAGAGCATATACGTCCTCGACTCATCTGCAATATTCCTCAGGAAAGTTCACGGTAATGCTGTAACAGTTCCAGAAGTAGTTGAGGAAATAGTGGATGAGGATTCAAGATTCTATCTCTCAATAAAAATGGAAAGCCACGAGCTCAAAGTTGAAAACAGCAGGGAAGAGTTCGTTTCAGAGGTAAGGGAAGCAGCAAAGAAAACGGGAGACATACACAGACTTTCAAGTACTGATTTGAGTGTACTGGCCAAGGCGCTGGAGCTTAAGAGAGGTGGGAAGAGGGCAGTAATAGTTACCGATGACTACTCTATTCAGAACATGGCTTCCGTTCTGGACATAGATGTAGAGGCAGTTATCCAGAAAGGTATCTCCAGAGTTTTTAAGTGGGTCAAGGTCTGCAGAGGGTGTGGCAGAAGAATAGAGTCTGATGTATGTCCGGTGTGTGGAGGAGAGGCGATGTTAAAGAAGGTAATAAAGAGTAAAGAAGACAGGAGAGGTAAAGCTACGAAAAGGTAACAAGTAGCTGAAAGGATACTATATCTAATGTACTGAATGTGATACCCAAAAAAGTAAGAAGCTTTAAATCGTTACACATGCTATTCCAGAAAAGGAGGGTCGGGATTGAGGAAGCTCGAAGACCTCGTTCAAAGAGCAAAGAAATTGAAGGAGAAGGGTCTGACTACTGGAGAAATAGCTGATGAGCTCAACATTTCGAGAGAGACGGCACTCTGGCTTCTCACACAGGGAGATGTGACTCCTGCAGACATATACGTCTCGTGGAAGAGCATAGCGAAAAATGCTGGCAGAATAAGACACATAGCCTCGATAATGGTTGACATGATTAGAGAAGTTGCTGAACCTGAGGTTGTTATAGGTGTAGCTACGAGCGGAATACCTCTTGCAACTCTTGTAGCTGAAGAGCTCGGCTGTTCACTTGCCATATTCTATCCAAGAAAGCTGAAGTGGGAAAACAAGGAGGAAGAGAGACTTGAAGGAGTTATGAGCGAAAATTTTGCAAGGGTTGACGGAAAGAAGTGTGTTGTCGTTGACGATGTCATCTCCACTGGCAGAACGATAGAGGATGTTGCCTCCTACGCGGAAAAGAGGGATGCGAAAATACAGTGTGCATGCGTTATAGTCGATAAGGAGGGAAGAGATAGAATAGCCGGAATCCCTGTGGTGAGCGTTTTCAGAATAATCAGGCTCTGAAACATTATAATCGAGATAATAAGAGAATGAGAGAATTAAAGAACGGAAGAAACGGAAGAACGGGAAACGGGAGTTAAACAATGAGAGAACTAAAGAAAGATGACGTCTGCATACTGATACCGACTCTTAACGAGGAAGCAACGATAGGTGAGGTAATTGAGGGTTTCCTGAAACAGGGCTACCACAACATACTCGTAATAGACGGAAACAGCACCGATAGAACGAGAGAGATAGCCGAGAGGATGGGGGCGAGGGTTGTAATACAGACTGGAAAAGGAAAAGGGCAGGCAGTAAGTGAGGCATTTAGCATAATTGACTCTCCCGTAGTCGTGATGGTGGATGGAGATGGTACTTATTTGCCTGAGGAGGTAAACATACTTCTCGAACCGATAAAGAGAGGTTATGCTGACCACGTAATAGGCAACAGGTTTGCAAACTTTGAGGAGGGAGCATTTACAAAACTGAATTTAATAGGTAACAAGATTATAAACTTCATGTTCAGAGTTGCATATGGAGTGGAGTTGCACGACATACTCTCCGGCTACAGGGCTCTAACCAAAGAGCTCTACAAAAGTGTAAATCTCGAAAAACCCGGTTTTGAAGTCGAGACCGAGTTAACAGTGGAAACGATAGCCCGGGGATTCAGAATAGTTGAGGTGCCAATCACATACAGGAAGAGAGGCGGTAAAACCAAACTGAATCCGCTGAGAGATGGTTTCAGGATTGGGATGGCGATATACGATTTGCTTAAAAAATACAGTCCGGGAAGGTACTTTTACCTTATAGGCCTGACGATGATCGCTTTTGGCATTGGTATAGGCCTATACGTCGTGAGAGACTGGTTCAGGCACATAACCCACTACCTGCTTGCAGATTTAACGGCGCTGCTGATAATTACCGGCCTTCAGGTGATAATATTCGGAACGATAACGGATTTGCTGTATAGAGGAAACGTTGAACTTAGAAGAGAACTGAAATCAATTTCAAAAGAGGTTGAAGATCTGAGAAGAGAGGTTAAGGAAGTTAAAGGTAAAACTTTCAAATCAAGATAATTAATTGTTTGCATTATGAATTAATGCCATGAATTGAGTCTAAAGTTGGAGTTAATAGAGGGGTAAATAGTTAACCAGTTAATAGTTAAAAGTTTATGTTAAAAGAAGTTATAAAAGGGGCTGGTTAAATGCTCGAACAGGACTGGAAGTTGAGGGACATTGAAGAACTGTTTGAAGAAGATCTGCACGAGCTTGGCAGAATTGCCGACTCCATGAATGACGATATTGTAACATTTGTCATAAACAGGCACATAAACTACACGGATGTCTGCATTTCAAAGTGCCCTTTATGTGCTTTTCACAAGGATGCCGGAGAAGGCTATCTGATGAGTGTTGATGAGATTCTCATAAAAGCAAAGGAGGCTGTGGACCTCGGAGCCACAGAGCTACACATCGTTGGAGGACACAATCCCGAAGTAAGTCTGGAGTACTTTGAGGAAATGTTCAGAGCGATAAAGGAAAGGTGGCCACACGTGGTTATCAAGGCTTTAACTGCAACTGAAGTTCACTTTCTTAGCAAGCTTGAAAAGGTCAGTGTAGAGGAGACTCTGAGCAGATTGAAAGACGCTGGACTGCAAGCAATGCCGGGAGGTGGAGCTGAAATACTTGACGACGAAATCAGAAAGAAGATCTGTCCAAACAAGGCTAGCTCGGAGGAATGGTTAAAGGTCATGGAAAAAGCACACAGAATGGGCATAAGGAGCAACGCCACCATGCTTTTCGGACACATAGAGAACTACAGACACAGGGCAAAACACCTCTATAAACTCTGGAAACTTCAGGAGAGGACCGGTGGTTTCCTTGCTTTTATACCTCTAGTATTTCATCCGGAGAATACTGGTTTGAAAAAGAGAGGACTGGTTGAGAGAAGAACAGATCCCGTTGACATTTTAAAAACAATAGCCGTTTCGAGGATAGTGCTCAACAACTTCAGAAGTGTGAGAGCTTACTGGGTGATGCTTGGAGAAAGGCTTGCAAGCGTTGCCCTGAGGTACGGTGCCAACGATGTGGACGGTACACTGATAGAGGAAAAAGTTACGCACGCTGCCGGTGCTAAAACGCCCCTCTACATGCCCGTAGAGAAACTGATGTGGATGATCAGAGGGGCTGGGAAGAAACCTGCCCAGAGGGATACGTTTTACAACATTCTGAAAACTTTCTGAATCCATGAGTCCCGGAAGTAGAAAAGGCACAAGATTTTTATTTGCGATGAATGAGCCTGAATGAGCCCATCCATGTCAGAAACGTCAGGGATGTCAGAAGCGATAGGGGTTTCAAACAAGAGGAGTTTCAAAGTTGAGAAAGTTGAAAAGTTGAGAATGCTGTAAAGCTGAAAGCATTAGCCGGGCAACCAATTAGCCGGGTAACCATATAAAAAAGTTAAAGAAGTTTAGGGGGCGTAAACGTTAGTAAGCGTATCGTTTTAAACAACGCCGGGAGAGGTAGCGTAAATGATTGAGAGCTGGGTTGAATACAGAGAGGTCAATAGAGCTCTTAAAAATCTCGTAGATAGCATTGACTCTATCGAAGAGGTCAAGGATGCGCTAAAACACATAATAAGTGCAGGAGGGAAGAGAACAAGACCTGTAATTGCTCTTTTAAGCGGAGAGCTTTGTGGTGGGAGAAGAGAAGACGTCATGAATGTCGCCCTTGCAGTTGAGCTGATACACACCGCAAGTCTGGCACATGACGATGTGATAGACAGGGGTGTTATGAGGAGAAACGTTGAAACGCTCCACGTCAAGTACGATACGGCAATAGCAATCCTCGTTGGAGACTGGTTGATTTCAAAATCCATAGAGCTCGTCTCAGCATATGATGAGGAGGTAATAAGGGACTTTGCAAGAATTGGAATGCTCATGGCCGAAGGAGAAATACTTGACGTATATAGTATAAAGAAAAAATTTGGTGAAAAAGAGTATTTTAGATGTATAGAGTCAAAAACCGCATCGCTTTTTGCATTCAGTGCTGAGAGTGCATGCAAGATTGTCAGTGAAGACAGGAAAGCCGTTGAAAAAATGTACGAATACGGAAACAACCTTGGAATAGCCTATCAGCTTGTTGACGATTTGCTTGAGTATCTTGAGATACTTGAGGACAAGAAGTCCGAATTCGAGTCCAGAACGTTGCCCATGATATACGAGGAGAAGTATGGATACGAGGAGGCTGTTGAAAGAACCCTCGAACACATAAGAAAGTACAGTGAGAAAAGTGTCAGCAGCCTGGATTACTTTGAAGACTGCGAGAGCAAGGATAAGCTCCTGAAAATGATAGAGTACATGACCACGTCCCTTCTGAAGAATTACGTTATGAGGAACAGGGAAAGTGAGGTGCTCGAACTTCTTGAAAGGTACTGCTGATGAAATTCTGAAAATTCTGAGTCTAATGGTCTGAGAATGGTCTGAGTCTGAAGATCTGAAAGGTTCGAAATAGATAAAAGATGGCGATGGCGGAGGAAAAGTGCAACAGAGGAGAAGGAAAGAGGACGAAAGATGAGGTAATTGGAGTTGCATTCGCAAAATTAAGACCGCAAAGAGATGACGTGTTTGCCGACATTGGCTGCCACTCATGCAAGGTTTCAGGCTTTTTCAGCGACTACGTCAGAATTGTTTACGCTGTGGATATCGACACAGAAAACATCTGCAAGGACTTTTTAAGAAATAAAAAGAACATAGTCGTCCTCAGAGCTCACGGGCTTGAATTTTTAAAAGAGAGAGGAGATGAAGTTGATATAGTTTTCTTTGGAGGTACCAGAGACATAGAAGAGATGATAGCAATGGCAGCTGAGAAAGGAGTGAAAAAAATGTGCGTAAGTGCCGCAAGGATTGAGGTGGCGATTAACGCTAAGAGGGCCATGGGAAAGTTATTCAGAGAGATAGTTGCTGTTAATGTGTGGAGAAGTTATGAGCTATCCGGTTTAACGGCGTTCAAGCCGATAAATCCCGTTTTCCTTGTTTTTGGTGGGATTTAGCAGATGTATAGAGTTTGAAGGTGACAATCTCAAACATTTCAAGGTCGTTCCAGAAATATTACACGCTCAGGAAGACCGGGAGTCATATTTCCACTTTTTTCAAAGAAAAGATAAAGAAAAGAGATAATGAAAAGACTTGAAGCTCAAGAACACGAAGATTAAGCTTGTGTTTTTGGCTCTTCGGTTTCTATGATGAGCGATGAGTTCTGAGCTACAAAAGCCCGCTGTTCAGTAGAAGGACTGCGTCGATGAAGCTGAAACCCTTAAAGTTCTTCCACCTGAGAGATTTCTTTCCAAACTCATGCTGGGAAGAGATCATTGAGATTTACGATTTTGCCGATGGAATTCCCTATTACGTTGGAGTAAGACATTCCGACTTCGTTACATACTTCGTTACATAAATCCAAACCTTTCTGCAATCGAGGAGGGAATTTTCGACGTCGATGAAATAAGATGGCGTTAAACGATAGAGAGAAGGTTTTGTTCGTAGATGTCAAATGGAGCACACTGGGAGAAAAAGACATTAAAATACATAATACATAATTAATACACCAACAACCTTCAAACCATCCAAATTCACAGACCAAACAAACCAACCAATTTAAAACTCCACACATAACAACCCCCATGCTGTACGGTGTCAGCATAGGTCCGGGAGATCCAGAACTGCTAACACTAAAAGCCCTGAACGTGATAAAAAAGGCTGATGAAGTAATAGCACCTGGAAAACTTGCTGCTCAGGTGATAGAAGGAATAAGAGAACCAAGAATAGTGGAATTCCCGATGGGAAAAAGCAGGGAAGTGATTGAAGAGCTCTCAAAA
>CAZUMR010000016.1:0-40718 GCA_964622075.1 uncultured archaeon
CAGCTTTGCTTCAATTCCTGTCCTATATATATTGTTTCGTTTGCCAAGCCTTTCAATCTCCATTTTCAGGAGTTCAGCTTTGCTTCCTCACCTCAAATCCTTTCTTTGTCCAAGATATAAATAAATTACTGTCCTTTCATCAATGCATTCCGGAATAGCTAAAAATGACTCCGAGTATTTAAAGGTATTCCGGTGGGAGTTGAGCAATATCCTTCCTCTATTCCACGATTTAATCACTCTCCTGCAAAATCCGGCAGAGTTCACTTCCAAAAAGCCATCAATCAATCATATCTCCCACCCTCTCCTTCCATTCACACTTCATTTTCTTATCCCGATGTCTATAATAATCACGAATAAAATAGGAATTCCGAAGCTTTCAGCTTGCTGCGTGATAGCATAATTGTAATATAACATATAACCAAACAATCTAAATAAAAACAAAACAGCAACAGGCAACAAAAATCAAAGACCCGTCGGCACGTCTATGAATTCGACTTCAACACCAAGCTTCTCAACAACATCCATCAGAGCCTTCACTCCAAGAGTTTCCGTAGCGTAATGCCCCGCAAAAATTACGTTTATTCCAAGCTCCTTTGCCGTGTGGTATGCTGAGTGTTCAGCCTCACCCGTAATCAGCAAATCCAGCCCTTTCTCAGCGGCCTCTTCCAGAGCAAACGCTCCCCTTCCCGAAACGGCACCAGCCTTGAAAACTCTCTCATGCCCGAACTCAAATACTTTAACCTCTGTGTCCAGCTCTTTTTCAAGTTTCCCGGCAACATCCTTAACGCTCACACCATCATCACTCCCAACGTTTCTCCCACAGAAACCAATCGCTCTCCCCTTGTAAAACCCAAACGGCTCTTCAACAAGAAATCCAGCAGCTTTCAGCAAAAGAACGTTATTACCGACCTTAGGGTGTGCGTCAAGTGGCAGGTGTGCGGAATAAAGAGAAAGGGAATTTTCGAACAGATATCGAATTCTCCTCGCAACAATGCCTGCTATTTTGCTCAACCCACCCCAGACTATGCCGTGGTGGGTTACAAGCATATCCGCTCCAGACTCAGCCGCTTTTCTGAATGTTTCCATGCATGCATCAACGGCAAAAGCCACTTTTTCAACTTCGAATGATGCTTCAACCTGAAGACCGTTGGACGAGGAGTCGAACTCCCACTCTCCAACGCCCAGATAATCATCAAGAAAGTCAACGATCTCCTGCAGAAGCATCTTTAACACCTTCATCACATCACTTTATCCACACTCTCCTGCCTTCCTCGATGAATATTATCCTCGCTCCAACCTTACCAAGCAGATCCCCTATCCTCTCCATGTGCCTCGCTGTCAGAACCATGTCCACTGAACAGATGTTTTTATCACCCATCATGTCTATAATCTCGACATAGTTCTTGTCCACTTCATCATCCAGCTCCCAGAGCTTCTCCCTGAGTCTTGCGATGTTTCCTTCGTAAGCGTCCTCTATAACCTCAAACATCCTGAGCAGTGACTGCTTCATGTTTTCGAACTTATCTATCAGCTCAGGAGACGTGCACTCGTACATGGATATTTCCTGAGTCAAATCGGTAATTCTCTCGTAACTGCTGGATATCTTCATCATGCTTATGAGAAATCTCAGATCCCTTGCCACTGGCTGAAAGAGAGCTATTGCTGTGACACAATTGAAGTCTATGTCCGTGTGCAGCACATCGGCTTCCTGTTCAATTTTACAGGCTTCAATCCTCTTTCTATCGTCACACCTCAACCCGTCAAGACAGATCTCCACAGACCTCTTGGCGAGGTTGTGCAGTTCCATAACGTCCTTCTTCAAAACCTCAAGCCTGTGTTCTATCAACGTCATGTATTACACCTGCCGGACCAGCCGGTTAAACCATAAAGACAGAACATCAACCCATCCTCCCGGTAAGATACTCCTCCGTAAGCTTCTCCTTTGGATTTTCAAACATATCAACCGTGCTCCCAACTTCTACAAGCCTGCCAAGGTAAAGGAAGGCAACGTAATCGCTAACTCTTGCTGCTTGAGCTGGAGAGTGAGTTACTATTACTACAGTCAGTTCTTTCTTCAGCTCGTAAATAAGCTCTTCAATTTTCTTTGTGCTTATTGGATCGAGGTTCGACGTGGGTTCGTCCATTAAAATGACTTTGGGCTTCATTGCCACAACTCTCGCAATGCAAAGTCTCTGCTGCTGTCCGCCGCTTAAAGCCGAGGCCGGTTTGTGCAGTTTATTCTCCACCTCATCCCACAAGGCCGCTTTTCTGAGAGCCCACTCAACGATTTTATCGAGTTCTTTCCTGTCCTTAACGAGTTTGTTTAGCTTGAGTCCCAGAGCTACATTGTCGTATATGCTCATGTGAGGAAACGGGTTTGGATGCTGAAATACCATCCCAACAGTTCTCCTGACCTCTATCGGATTCATCTTGAATATGCTCTTGCCAAAAACTCTGACGTCTCCTTCTATCCTCGTACTCTCGTTCAGCTCAAGCAACCTGTTAAAAGCTCTCAGCATTGTTGACTTCCCACATCCACTTGGCCCCATTATTGCAAACACAACTTTCTCAGGGATTGCAAGGTTTACACCCTTTATAACATGGTGATCACCGTAATATATGTTCAGATCAACTGTCTCTATTGCGTGCCTCATTTTCGTCATCTTCTCCAGAGCATCTTCCTCGGACTTTCTGTCCTTCTCGGCAAGTATCACAGTTTCACCTCCTTAAGGCTCAGCCTTATCGGGAGAAATATCGCGAGGAAGATCAGCATAAGAAGGAGGGACGCTCCCCACGCTATTTCATGATAGTTCGTGTATGGCTGCTGGACAAGCTGATATATCAGCAGGGGTATTGCTCCCACAGGTCTGTTGAGACCGGCAAAGTAAACTCTCGTAGCACCTCCCGCAGTGAACAGAAGAGGAGCTGTCTCTCCAGCAACTTTCGCTATACCTATAAGGATACCGGTCATTATTCCCTTTCTTGCCAGCCCTATCAGTACTCTGAACACCACTTTGAATCGCGTAAGTCCCAGAGCAAAGGCACCTTCCCTGTACTTCTGGGGAATGTTTCTAAGAGCTTCATCTGTGTAAACGGCAACATACGGCATCATGACTATTGCAAGGGATAATGCACCTGCTATTGCGGAGTAACTGCCCATCGGAATAACGACTATGTCCATGACGAAAAGCCCTACGAGGATTGTTGGAAACTCCATCATGACCATCAGCAGGGTTTTCGTGGCCCTGCCTATCAGGCTGTTTGGATACTCAGCAGCGTATATTCCCGTCAGAACGGCAACTGGCAGCCCCATCAGAGATGCGAGGACTGTGAGGATGAACGTTCCAACTATTGCCGGGCCTATACCGCCAAGCCCCCCACCCGGAGGTGCCAGAGTTCCCGTTATGAATCCCCATCCTCCTTTAATCAGCACAGGCACTCCATTAGCAGCTATGCTGAACATTATGTGAAAGAGAGGCAGAACTGTTGAAACTGTGAGCACTGCAATTCCCGCAAGGAATAGTTTCTCCTTAAACAACCTCACTTTCAGACTATCTACCATGGCCGTACCTCCTGAGTATCAGTATTCCGAGTATGTTAACAGCCAGACCTATGAAGAAGAGCGACAGTCCGGCTGCAAACAGTGCAGAAACCATGTACTTGTAAATGAATGCGTTTCCAAACTGGTTGGCTATGAGAGACGATATTGTATAGCCGGGAGCGAAAAGGCTCGGACTTATGTTGAATGTATTTCCTATAACGAGGCTGACTGCAACAGTCTCACCTATTGCCCTTCCAAAAGCAAGCAACAGTCCGGCAACTATTGCGGGCTTTATCTGCTTTATCAGTATCTTGGTAGCCTCATACCTTGTTGCTCCAAGGGAATATATGGCTTCTCTGTACATAAAAGGAAGAGATCTGTATGCTTCCCTGATGATTGCTGATGCGAATGGAGTTACCATGATGCCAAGCAAAACCCCAGCAGAAAGGTAGCTGTAACCGGTAACGGGCTTGAAAGAGAAAAGGGGAATGAAAGACAGGTGAGCGTAAAGAGGATCCATAACGTACTTTTTCAGGAGGGGCACGAGAACGAAGGCTCCCCATATACCGTAAATTATTGTTGGAAGGCCAGCCATAACGTCAGTAGCGACTATTAGCGGCTCCTTGATTCTCTTTGGAGCATAGTCTATCACGAAAACGGCAAATGATATCGAAAGTGGCAGGGCTATGAGAACTGCAAGGACGGATGTGTAAACGCTCCCGTATATCGCTGCCAGAACTCCGTAAAACTCCTTGTTTGGATTTTCAGACGCTATCCACGCATTGGTTGTATAGATTTTCAGCCCCTCGTGCTTGAATATCGGAATAGATGCGGAGAAGTAAACGGCGAGCATGAGGGCAAATAGACCAAAAACGAAAAGACAGAAGGGAAGTAAAAAATATTTGAAAGTATCTATGTAGCCATCTTTGCCCATCTCCGACCCCCTCAGATTCCCGCTTCGCTGAGCAGCTTTTGAGTAAGGCTCTTTGGCAATCCGACGTATCCGGTCACTATATACTTATCGTTTTGACCCTGGGTGAGTATCCACTTAACGAAGTCGTGAACTGCTTTACCCTTGGCAGGATCGGTGTAGTGCTTCCATATCAGTATGTGGCTGAAGGCAACTATTGGATAGCTGTCCTTACCCGGAGCGTTCAGGAGCTGTCTCAGGCTTTCCTTGTATCCTGCATTCGGAGGAGCTATGTGGGCTGAAACGTGAGATGCTGCAGCCTTTATCGTTGTTGAATTGGGCATTACAAAGTAACCGTCCCTGTTCTTTATCGCCGCAACGCTCAGATGTTCCTTTATTGCATAGCTGAGCTCCGTGTAGCATATTGAGTAGGGAGTTGTCTTGAGTATATCCACAACTCCGGGGTTTCCTTTACCGGCAACTCCTCTGCCCATTTTGTCAACAGGCCAGTTAACGGATTTTCCGGAGCCTATGGTGCTGTTCCACTCAGGACTCACAAGGCAGAGGTACGTTGTGAATATGTCAGTTGTTCCACTTGCATCACTTCTGTGAATAACTATAATTTCCTTGTGAGGCAGATTAACACCGGGGTTCAGTGCTTTTATTGCAGGATTGTCCCAGTACTGAATCTTGCCCATAAAGATCTTGGCTATTGTCGGGCCATCAAGCCTCAGGTGCTTGACTCCCGGAATGTTGTAGCAGACGACGACAGCTCCTATGATGTCCGGGAACTGGAGCGGACCATTACCCTTAGCCGGAGGGTGATTTACAAGCCTGTCCCAGACGAGCTTTGTAAGTGGTGGATCGCTTCCTGCAAAATCAACAATTCCATTTGCAAAGTCGGACTGTCCCTTGCCACTCCCCCCGCCGTTGTACTCAATCTTTACGTTGGGATGTTCTTTCATGTAAACGTCTATCCACTTGTTTATCTGCGGCCATGGAAAAGTAGCACCGTCTCCAACAATTACTACAGTTTTTCCAGATGCAGAGGGTGTTGCAGAGGGTGTTGCTGTGGGGGTCGTAGAGGTGGGCTTAACGTTCTGAGCACATCCACACAGCAGTGCTGCAATAAACAGCACTGCCAGAGCCACCAGAGGCCGCTTCATGTTCGCCGGACTCCGGGGCAATATATATACTTTCTCAACGTAATCTATATTCGGTATATACTCTATATACCAGACATTACTGACACCGATCGGTAGTGATATATACTGCCTTATTCAGCAATCCCAGCAATGAAGGTAGAGGCTCGAAAGATATACTTCAGCGGGGGGAGCAGCTATATAATTACCCTGCCCAAGAAGTGGGTCGAGGAAAACGGTCTCAGCGTTGGAGATAACGTTGTGATGTTCATAGGCAAGTCGAGCATCAGTATAACACCCCAGATGCCAAAGAACGTCAGGAAGGAAGTTGAAATCGATGCAAAAGGTCTTGGAAAGGCATGTCTGCTGAGGAGGATAATTTCATGCTACCTTGCAGGCTACGATTCGATAAAGGTCAGGGTTTACAATGAAGACCACAGGAATGCTGCCGACAATGCAGCAGACACTCTGATAGGTGTGGAAATTATGGAGGATCTTGGAAAAGTTATAAGCCTTGAAGTTTTCCTTGATGACAGATTTAAATCTGAGAACGTGCTCGAAAAGATGAGCAACATGTGCCTTGCAATGCTATCAGACTTCTGCTCCTCTCTCCAGAACTTCAACGAGTACCTCTGCAACTCCATAATTCTAAGGGAGAACGAGATAGACAGATTGCACTTCCTCGTGCTCAGACAGGTAGGAATGGCCGTTCAGAAGATTGCCATAGACGAGAAAGCGAGGATTCTTTTCGGGTACTGGACTTTCGCCAGAAGGTTCGAGAGGATTGCCGATCACGCCGCAAACATGGCAAGAAATCTCTTAAAGTTGGGCAGGAGCATGCCAGAGCTCTGCAGCGTTGTGGAGCCGTGTGTGGAGATGCTGAAGATGTCAACCCTCGCTTTCTTCAAGAGAGATGGAGAGATGGCCGATGCCGTTCTGACCGAGTTCGAGGATCTGAAAGACGTGCACGAGAGATACTACGTTAAAATCGTCAACCACGATGTCGAGGAGGCTTTAAAGATCAAATCCATAGTCGATAGCATAGCAAGAATTGCTGCTTACTCAGCCGATATGGCTGAAATAGCTCTTGACATAGCCATGGACGGCTAACCCGCACCCATCCTTTCTCCACCCCTTTTTCTGCATCACCTCCTTTCAGCTCTAACGGAAATTATATGGATAATCATTAAAATAGTTTACGAAGTATGCTTGGTGAGCATGTACTGATTGGTCAGGGAAGTTAACCAGATGAGATTATGATAAAACAGAAAAGGATTTTTAGAATTAATGATCAGGCCGTTCAGGTGTTAGGTATGAGTGATGAGAACGCTAACGTGGAAAACGTTCAGGAAGAAAAGAAAGAAAGTGAAAAGCAGTCCATAGCAGTACCGGTTGGAATAAAGATAGGATCCCAGCACACAGTAATAGTAACAGACGAGGGAGAATTCGTCGCCCATACGTGTATCAAAGAGGTTGAGAATCCCGTTACGGGAGAAAAGGAGTACGTCATAGGTGACGAGGCTCTTGAGCTCTTTGGAGATGAAGTAAACTACATGCTCAGAGGAGGATTTCCCGGAACTGAGGAGGAGGCCGAACTTCTGAAGATATACCTGACCCAGCTTGTAAAGGAGTACGACATCCCCGAAAACAGTTACGTAACCTACGCCGTACCGGCAATAGAGAGTGACGTATGCATAAACCTCGTGAAGAAGGTAATAGCCCAGCTTCCAGTGGGCTGGATAGGAAAGGAGATGTGGAACGATTCATTCCTTGGAGCTCTCGCTCTGCCAGAAGGCATGGAAATGATAAACAGGACTTTTCTCGTGATAAACCTCGGTTCTTCAACCACGGAGGTTGTAGCAGTCAGGAGAGGCGAGATAGTTTACAGTCTCGTAACTGGAGCTATTTCTGGAGATGCCGTTGACAGGAGAATAAGAAATGAGGTTCAGAATGAGACGAGAGGTGCTGTAAACATAGATCTGAATACTGCAAGAGAGTTCAAGGAGAAGTACGCCAACTTAAAGAACTGGGAGAAAGTTCAGGAGACAGTGCACCTGTTTGAAAAGGGTAAGTACAGCTTCAGAGTTGACGAGTGCATAATAAGGCCCGTAAACGAGTACGTGGAGGAGGTTGCAGACTTCGTCACCATGCAGTTCTTGCCCGAGCTTGCCGAGAGGAACTTCTCGGTTTACAAGCAGATACTCAAAAAGGACTTCATACTCATTGGTGGAATGGCTGAAATTCCGGGACTGGCCGAAAAGCTTGAGGCTCTGCTAAGAGACAGGCTTGGAGTTCCCGTAAAAATTGTAACTCCAGAAAAACCCTCCACAGCCTCTGCAAGGGGAGCCTATACAATATCCAAGTTCAGGCTCGAAAACAAGTCCTAAATTTTTTATATTGTCTATTTAATCGTTTAATCATCCATTTAATCACCAAAAATCAGAGACTTCGGTTAAATTGCTTAAATAAATACGGGCAAGGAGGCATTGCAATGAAAGGAGCTGAAGCTATACTTGACAAGTGGGACAGGCTGTTTGAAGAGCTCAGAAAAGTGGTTGACGAGCTGATACCCGAGCTTGAAAAGTCAAGTGAGGAAATAAAGAGCCAGTACGCCGAAATATCCGAGGAGCTCAAGGAAATAAGGGCCACATTCGCCGAGCTTTCAGGAAGGGTAACCCAGCTTGAACTCGAAAAAAAAGCAGCACCAAAGCCAGAAATAGACGAGGAAATAAAAAAGAGTGTTGAAGAGCTGGAACTTGAAGTTTCCAAGCTTTCCAAAAGGCTCGACAGTGTGGAGAGACTGATCAAGGACAGAATACGCCAGTATGATGAGAAGCTCAAAAAAGTTGAGGAGATCGCAAGCTCAGGAGAGGTAAAGAAAGTAGAGGAGATCGAAAGAAGACTGGAGAAGCTGGAAGAAATAGAAAGAAAAATAGAAGAAATTGAGAGGAGACTGGAGAAGTCTGAAGAGACTGAAGAGAAAGTGGAAATTGATGAGATTGCAAACAGGGTTGCAGAGCTCCTTGTGGAGAGAGTTGCGGAGAAAGTGCAGGAAAGACTTGCAGAGAGTATATCTGCAGAAAATCTATCTGAAAAAGTTTCCGAATCGATTCTAAGCGAGATTACGGGGAAAGTAGAAAACATGCTGAAAATGGAAATATCCCGGATCGAAAGGGAGCTTTCCGAGTTGAAGAGCGAAGTGCAGGTAAACAGAAAGAGGCTGTCAACTCTGTCGGACAGGTTTGAAGAGTTCATACCGCTTGTCGAGAAGAAGAGTTCGGAAAGGAGGACAGACTCAAAATCTCCAAGATTGCTTTAATCCTTGCCTGTCTTGCCTGAAAAAGTAACCATATCAAGTGAGTTTATGAAAGTTGAAAAGCAGGTAAGAAAGTTAAAAGAAATTCTGGAAATTTACAGGCTTTTTAGATCTCCGGGAGGTAAAATCGTATCCTTCCCCTCCGGAAAGGGGGGTGTGGGTAAAACCCTCATTTCTCTTCATGTAGGGGCCGCTCTCTCCCAGCAGAGTTTTTCTGTTGCAGTTGTCGATTTAAATCTGGCCCTGCCAAACCTGCACAGCTACGCAAGGGAGCTGCCGGAACTTACGGTCACGCACTACCTCACAGGCATTTGTAGAGTGGAGGATGTAAGAAGTGTGAACGTCAAAGTTGGAGACGCAAACATGCACATCTATCCGTCAAGGTCCATCGTGGATATAGCAAAAAAACCTGACCTTTCAAAACTTCCAGCTTTTTTAATGCATCTGAAAAGTCTGTACGATTACGTAATTCTTGACCTGCCCCCGGGTATGACCAGATATTCAACGTATCCCTCCTCACTTTCGGACTGCATATTCGTAATTACGGCAGATGAGAGAGCATCATACCTGGACGCAACAAAGCTTGCAAAATCCCTTGAGCTCTCCGGAGTTAAAATTTCAGGATACATAGTAAACAAGTACGAGGGCAGGAGAAGCATCAACCTCGACAGAGTTATAGGAACAATTCCTTTTGACGAGAAGATAAGGAAGTTTCCGGAAGTCTGGTCTAAAAAATACTTCAAACCCCGATTTCTCAAAAGCATATCAGAGCTTGCGTACGAGATCTCAAGAATTTGCTGAATTCGTGCTTTCACAACTCAGCGCGAATTTTATGGTGATGCAAATTGCGTTAAGTATATTTCCATCTAACAGCTGAGGTGTTTTTGTAATGAATACACAGAAACTGGAAGAGCTCAGAATCAGGATAAATTCATTAATTGAAGAAGGAGAAAAGTTGAAAATTGAAACTCAAAATTACGTTTCCAGAAAGGGGATAAAGGATACTTTTGCTGAATACATTGAGGCTGTCAAGGACATAAAAACCTATTTTGGAGAATTAAAGGAAGAAAGAAAGAGAAAGAGAGCACAGGCCGGTCTGAAAGATATAAAGAAAAAGAAGGAAAAGCCCCTATCATTTTTTGAAAGGATCCAGCTCCTTTTCAGGAGTGAGGACTACAACAGAGAGTATGTGAGGATTTTCGTACCTTCATCTCTCGTCAGGTATTACAGAAAAAAGTACAGGAACAATCCGGGAAAGTATGCGGAGCTTGAGAAGCACATTAGAGGGTGCAGAATGCCAGTTACAGTACCCAGATACCTTGCTGCTTCCCTGTTCTACCCACTCCTCCTCACACCTCTCTTCTTTGTACTCGGGTACATGATAGGGGATTTTGCTTACACGTTCTTCATGAAAAAAATAAAACCGCATTTAACCGTTTACGCCCAGTCCCCTCTCTACCTGAACTTATCTCATAGCTCCATGCTGCTTTTGGCCTCATTTGTCTCCGCTATAATTACGACCGTCTTCCTTTTCCTGCTGTTCAGGTACCTGATACTTGCATATCCGAGAATGTACGCCTCCCACAGGAGGGGGCAGATAGAGGTCATATTCCCCCACGTCGTTAACATGATGCTCGGAATGTCAAAGGGAGGGATACCCGTAACGGAAATGTTCCAGATAATAGCCGATGAAATCTCGGTTACGGGAGAGGTTGGAAAGGAGTTCAGAGTGATAGTCAACAAGGTCAAGGTCTTTCATGAGAATCTTATTTCGGCAATCAGGTATGTTGCAAACACAACACCCTCCCAGAAGTTTGCGGATTTTCTTGATGACATGATAAGCGTTGTGGAGGGGAGCGGCAGGCTGAGCGAGTTTCTGGAGTTCAAGTCCCAGCACCTGATGGATGAGAGGGAGAAGTATCAGGAGCTGTTTTTAAACAGTCTTGGAATACTTGCAGAAGTTTACGTTTCCGCACTTGTCGTCGCCCCACTCTTCCTGCTTATAATATTCGTTGTCATGGGAATGATGCAGGGTTACTCAACTGACCTCATGAAACTCATCATTTACATATACATGCCAGTTGGCGGAGGTATGTTCATCTGGCTGCTGATGTCGATGATGTCAGAATACGAGGTAAAATGGACAGGTGAGAAGTTCAGAAAGAGCAGACTTTCTGCAAGAGTGTGTTCAGGCAGACCACCAGACTTCAGCTATCCCGGAAAGTTCACCAGAATGTACAGGGAGATTATCAGGAAAATCAAGCTCGTGCTGAGTGACCTCAGAATATTCATATACAAACCCGAATACGTGTTCTACCTGAGCTTTCCGGCATTTCTGCTAACTCTGCCCTTTATTTACAGGATGAAACCCGAAACGATATTTGTTGTCTTCCTGTTCGTTACAATTACCCCATACGCGATTCTTGCGGAAATCAGAAACAGGAGGATCAGAAAGATTGAGGAACACATTCCGGACTTTCTCAAACAGCTTGCAAGCCTAAACGAGAGCGGACTGAACATAGTCATGGCAATAAGGATTCTATCCTCCTCAAATCTCGGTGCACTCAGCTCTGAAATTGTACTGATAAAGAGAGATCTGGAGTGGGGAATGCTGCTCAGTGATGCTCTGAAGAGGTTCGAAAGAAGAGTTAGCAGCATGACGGTTACGAAGGTTACCTCAATTCTTCTAAAGTCGATGGAGGCCGCTGGAACGATAAAGGATGCTCTGTTTACCGCAGCAAACGATGCACAGCTGTATCTGGAGCTCAAGAACAGGGTTAAGAGCGAGATGTTCGTTTACGTCGTTGTCATATACATGACGTTTGCAGTATTCCTGTTCACGATATACATACTGACGTCAAACTTCATACACGTGTTCTCAAAGATGCACATACCTCAGGTAAGCTACTCCTACATACAGTTCAGAGTTCCAAACGTCAAAGAGATGACCCGGCTTTTCTACCACACCTCGCTGATTAACGGAACCATAAGCGGGCTCATAGCAGGACTGATGGGAGAAGGAGAGCTGAAGGCTGGATTGAAACACGCTCTCGTGCTCGTTGCAATGACGTATCTCGTCTTCACGTTCCTGCTCGGGTACTGATCGGGGTTCGCATTATTGCGTATCAAACGTTACCTGAAAGCTCTTCCTTCAATTTTTCGTAAAATCTAACGAGGAACTCGTGTCTATCCCTGGCAATCTTCCTTGCAGTTTCGGTGTAGAGGTGATCCTTCAGCTTCAGCAGTTTGTCCTCAAAGTGCTTTAACGTGTCCTCAATACTCCTCCCCTTCTCTCCTGCATACATGAATGCCCTCGCAACGCCTATTGCACCCATGGCGTCAAGTTTGTCCGCATCGCTCAGAACTTTCGCCTCAAGTGTTTCAGGTCTGACTCCAGAAGAAAACGAATGAGCAGCAATGCAGTGAGCAACTCTTTCAACAAACTCCTCGGGGTAATCGGAAAGAATCTTTCTCGCCATTTCAGCACCTTTCAGGGAGTGATTTTTCTCCCCTCTTGCAATATCGTGGAGTTTTGCTGCAGTAACAACAATCACAACGTCAGCTCCCTCTTTAATGGCTATATACCTGGCAAGTTTCACAACCCTTTCAACGTGGGATCTGTCGTGAGAGGACATGACAGCATCTCCACATCCGGGCAGTTAAGAGTACTGCCATGTTCGTCGGAAAGAATAAATATTAGAAAAATTTCAGAATTATACATGAAACGAAGCATACTTGCTATTCTGATAGTGATACTCGTTGCGGCTACTCTGTGCGGATGCACTCAGCAGCTCAAGCTAAATCAGGCAAACTCTGGCATTGGAAATGCTGGGGCAGGGATGGGGCAGAGACAGGGAGCTGGTGCTGGGAATGCTGGAAACGCTGGAAATGCCGGGGCTGGAGGGAGAGGACCTCACGGCGGTATGCAGCATGGCATGAGGGGAAATGAAGGCAACATGGCTCCCGGATTCAACATGAGTTACCTGAAAAGCCAGATAATGAGCTATCCGAAAGGAAACCTGACACCAGTTGAGAGAGAGGACCTCATACACATGATACAGGAAGAAAAGCTTGCTCACGACGTTTACATAACACTCTACGAGAAGTGGAAACTCCCAATATTCCAGAACATAGCAAGAAGTGAGAGCACACATATGGCGGCAATAGAGGCGCTTCTTCAGAAGTACAACATAACCAATCCTGTTGCAAACATGGGTGTCGGTCAGTTTGCAAATCCGAACTTTACAAAACTGTACAATGAGCTCGTGAGCGAGGGCAGTAAAAATGTGACATCTGCTCTCAAAGTTGGAGCCCTGATAGAGGATCTTGACATATACGATTTGCAGAAGTGCATAAACCAGACTGACAAACCGGACATAAAGCTCGTTTACAGCAACCTCATGAAGGGGTCGAGAAATCACATGAGAGCATTCGTATCCATGCTCAAATCCTACAACTCATCGTACACACCAAAATACATAAGCATTCAGGAGTTCAACCAGATAATCTCCACGCAGACGGAGAGAGGAATGACCAGATCCACGAGCTAAATTTTTTATTTTTTACTTTATCTTTTTTTACTTTATCTTCATAATATCTTCTATTTATCACTTTATACTATCGTCACATTTGTCACATTAATTCACAGCATAAGTACGACATCTATCACACGACATTGCATGACGGTTAAAGAATAAAGGCTGGAGAACTAACACTCATCTTCGACAAAAACCCTGTTCATTTCTCTTATATAGCCAACTGTCAGCCCTTCCTTTCTTGCCCTCCTTCTCAGTTCCCTGTCGTTTGTTATCAGAACACACCCTTCCTTCCTGCAAAGCTCTATCAGAGCAGTATCAGTTCCAGAAGCTTCGACTTTTACGACTTCAACACCCTCCCTCTCTATCAGGCTCAGAGCAAATCTGGCTGCCCTACTGTACTTTCCGCTAAGAGTTCTCGATAGAATTTTCAGCTCCTCCACGACCCCTTCTGGAACCAGAAATTTTGAAAAACCCATCAATCTGAGCTCTCCAAATACATCGACTCTGGCTGTGTAAACGTACATCAGCACGTTGGTATCTATAACCGCACACTTCATAGCTCGATTGTCCTGCTGCAATAAAACAGACCGGCAATAAAACAGAAAAAATTACCTTATTGTTCCTGCACCTATCAGCCTCCACCTTGAGCCAACTCTCCTGCTTATTGCCACTCTCCAGCCACTTTCAGCACAGACCGGTCTCTTCAGCTTTACCTCCACAACATCGTCCCTTGCAGAAGTTACGACTCCAAGAGTTATGGCCGTACCAACGCTCAGCATGAGCGGTTCGTTCATCTTTATCTTCTCAACTGCAAGCTCTTCTTCCGTTCCAACAACCCTCTCAAGGAGCTTAACGTCCATCGTAAACTCGAACAGAACACCGGGCAGGTCTTTCTCTTTTCCAAGCACGTTTCCTACCAGCGCATCACTCTTTGTCAGGTAGGGATCGAGCTTTGTGGCCACTCCTATAAGCCCACCGGGAGTTGCTTCCTCAACAGACTTTCCGGAGGCCATTATTCCCACTACTTCGGAGTGCAGTTCCTCCCACGTCCCCCTCTTCTCATCCCTTATTCCCGGCCTTATCGTTATCTCATCACCTACCCTCAGTCTCCCCCTCGCAAGACTACCTCCAACGACTCCACCAATCAGCTTTTCTGGGGGCGTACCGGGTTTGTTGACATCGAAACTCCTTGCAATGTGCATCAGAGGTGGAGCGTCCAGATCTCTCTCAGGTGTTGGAATTGTCTCCTCTATTGCCTCAATCAGTGCGTCAAGGTTTACTTTCTGCTGAGCAGATATTGGAATTATCGGTGCGTCCTCAGCAATCGTACCCTTGACGAACTCCTTTATCTCCCTGTAGTTCTCAAGCACTCTCTCTTTCGAAACTATGTCTATCTTGTTCTGGGCTATCACTATCTTGTCAACACCTATAATTTCAAGGGCCATCAGATGCTCCTTTGTCTGTGGTCTCGGACACTTCTCATTCGCCGCAATTACAAGCACTGCTCCATCCATCAAGGCAGCACCGCTCAGCATCGTGGCCATCAATGTCTCATGTCCCGGGCTATCGACGAAGCTGACAGTCCTGAGAATTTCAGTCTCACTGCCACACCTCGGACACGTTTTCTCCACTGTATAGGCGTAAGGCGGTTCGCACTTCGGACATTTTCTGAAAGTAGTGTCAGCGTAACCGAGCCTTATTGAAATTCCCCTCTTCAACTCCTCGCTGTGCCTGTCTGTCCAGACACCGCTCAGAGCAGCGACAAGAGTTGTTTTACCGTGATCAACGTGACCGATCATACCTATGTTAACTTCCGGAAGTGGCACATCATCTTTCATGCATTATCGGGCTTGTGGCATGTTTTAAAAATGTTTCATCCTGCCGTTTCATCTTCATCCGGCTCATTTACAATAGCCCCAAGACTGAATTCTCCAGAATAAAATTTGCAAAATTCATGAAACAGAATTTTCATGAAACGGAATTCAAAATAGAATTTAAATTTTTTACAAAATTGAAAAATTCAGAACTGAAAGCAGACTAAAAAACTCAGTACTCAAAAACTATACTCCTCTTTTCGACCATGAATCCCTTTTCCCTGAGCTCTCTTTCGAAGGCCTCAAGCTCCTCTGCATTTCTCACGAACTTCCTTGCTTCAACGACGAACACTTCTTCTACCTGCTCCGTCTCCCTCGCAACCATCAACCATCACCTCCTCTCCCACAGTTAACTACGTCATATATAAATCTATGCTTCGTTAATCAGCGTAATAAGTGGTAATGAATTTTTACATGATTAATCTATCACGTCTTATCTCCTCGATTTATTCTAACACACTTGCTCTTACGTCTGCTTTCTCTGGCCTTTCTGAAGTAGTAGGTGAGGGGACTTACCACATCACACTCCCCATAGCAGTTGTGGTAAGTCTTCATGGTCTCGCACGATGGGCAGATGTACTCTGCTCCCTTACCTCTCTGCCCGGCTATGTGTTCCACCTGATACCTCGTCTTTTCCTCATCAAAATCAGGAGCTGAACTGAAAAGTTCGACTATGGAGTCAACGTCCATTCCAATGTTCAGCAGAAAGGCAGTTATAGCAAACCTTGCAGTGTGTGGCACGTTCTTTCCTTTCTGAAGGTCTGACAGAATCTTCTTCATGCAGGGCGGGAAAAACTCGATTTTTACCGGAATGGATACATCAAATCTTTCTACCTCGCTTCTGACCTGAATTTTTCTAACTTCCTCCATCAGCTCATGAGGCAGTGCAATGGATACTGGCTCTTCAAGTTTCTCTCTCAGGATCTCCTCCATCAGCCTTACAATCTCCCTGTTTGTTACGGAAACGAAGCCTTCCCGCACTGTTCTATTTATAAGTCTCCACTTCTCATCCTTTATCTTTACTGCACCCCTGAGGTAAGATGGCACGCTAATCTGACCGTCCCCACTCTCCCCAAACCTTGCATTTACTCCAAGGTCAAAGGCCAGAAACTGCAGAACGTCGTAACGGGACTCCTCAAGGTCTTCGAGCATCCTGTTTCTGTAAACTCTCGCTTCCTTAACCGCAAACTTCCTCCTGAACCATGGACTCAAATGGGACAGCATACTCCTGACAGCAAGGTAGTAAACTGCAGACATCTTAGCTCTCGTTTTCAGGTCGAAGTACGATGAGGAATATCTGTAACAGTTTTCAAAGCACCTGCAGCAGAAGTCGCAGGAAAAGTCAAGCTTCTTTAAAAACTCACACTCCACACAATCTCTGTCGCAGCTTGAGCAGAGAAGGGAGGAACTTTCAATCCCGGGTGGCTCTTTGATGCTATTCCTGCCAACACTTTCTCCACTTCCATCAGCAATCGATCTCAATCTATCAACAGCAAGACCAATTGCTTCCTTCTCAATACTCCTGCGGGATGTGAGAACTCTGGAAATATCCCCGTATTCCTTCTCAAGGAACTTTCCCGTAACCCTAACAAAGGGGTACCTTGCAATTACTGGCAAAACTGGAAGGAACGGTTGAAGAGTTTTCATCGTTCCACCGCAAAGATTGTGAATTCGTCGCAGTGAACTGTTACTTCCTCCCTTACTTCAACCCTCCCACCAAGGACTTTCAGCCCATCGCCTATATCGACTTTCCTGTAAACGTCGATGTTGCTCCAGAGCAGTAGCCTGACTCTCCCGGTCTCATCAGAAATGTGAAGGCTCGCGTACTCTCTATTCCTGAACCTTTTCAGCTCGCCTATACCACTAACCCTGCCGGCAATGCAAACCCTGCCACTTTCGGGGAGCTCACTTACCGGAGTAAAGATTTTTACATCACTTACATCACCGCTATCGCTGCAGACTTCCATATCGCTGACCACTATCACATCTCTATCAGCCAGAGCTCCCTCCACCGTAACAAATTCTCCCACTTCTGGAGTTGTATCGCTGTAGCAGCAAAAACACCTGTTTCCAGCAAGACAGAACAGATCCCCTTCAGCCCCGGCAACGATCCCGCTTACCCTTATAACTTTTGCCTTTAAAATCCTGAAGCTCTCAGGCCTCACAACCTCCCCAGAAAACTTCCCGCTGAACTGAACGAAGCTCCCCGGAGATATCAGGGAGAGTTTTCTTGCGTACTCACCTTTAAGAGAATCGAAAGCAAGAGTGCACCTGAGCTGTAAGTTAAACTCCATTCCAATCCCATCAGGCCTGATGTCCACATCGACGTAAGCACAAACCTTTCCATTTTCCCTTCGTCTAAGTCTGATTCGCCTTACTGTACCTTTTGCCTCAATTTTTCCAAGAGAGTAAAGAGCCAGCAACCCGAGTGTTTCCTCATCAACAACACCTTCAAACCTGCTGAGCACGTGTCTGATGTTATCAGCCTTTGCTGACAGGTCTGATGGGTCTGATGATTTTGAATTCATGTCAGAAACCATACCGCAAGACACGACCGCAACCTAAAAATTGTTGCTGTGTGATTTTTAATGCATGTCTGAATCGTACAACAGCACACACGTCTCATCCTCATCCATATCAAAGAGGTTTAAAGATGAGCTTATGAGGCTCGATTTCGACATACACCACATATCGGTGATGTCAAGGAAGTCCAAGCTCCACCACGGAATGGTAAGGCTCGTAATATCTACCCTTGCCACACCGGAGGAAATAGAGAATCTCGTAAAGAGAGACATCAGAAAGAACAGATCGGGGAGAATGTACTCTGTCAGGCTTACAAGGGCTGGAAAGAGCAGAATCGCTTTCATCGACGACAGAACTCACGATGTTCTGATGGAGCTGTGTGAGGGCAAGAAAGGGAGAGAGAAAGTCTTTCCGTTCAGCAGGGAAGAGATGGATTCGATAGTGGAAATGTACTCCCCACCCGGACGGGCTTACGGAGTTGAAGGGCTGAGAGAGGCCGTAATAAAGATTCTTAGGGATTGCTCATTCTTTGGAGAAGATTACATCTCAAGCATAGTTGAGGGCAGAGAAGCTGAGAAGGTGGCGGACTTCCTTGAAGACTTCCATCCGTTTTTCTCAGGGATGTGGGATCTTGAGGACGAGGAGGTGGCAGAGGACTTCCTTAAAGCTTACTCGGAAGTGACGGGGAAGAATGCCAGAGAAATAGCCGAAAATGTCATGGAGAGTGAGGAAAGGGTCAGGAGACTCCTTAAATATTGAACTTTATATATTGAACTCACACTGGATTGTAATGATTAAATACTGATTTACTAATTTCTAATTTAAAAACTGACGAGAAGTCTAACAGGACATCAAGGACATCGGGAATTATCAAAAAAGGCTAAAAAGGAAAAAGAATTAACTTTACTTTCCAGCTTTCACACGTGATACACGTAAAACTTATTCTGACCGCAATAGAGGGCGTTATTCTTGGCAGCTTTACCGGAATCATGCCGGGTATTCACGTTAACACGGCAATAATTTTTCTCGCAACAATTTTCCCTCCAAATTTAAGCCTCGTGGTGCTCGTTATTTCGGCCTCAATAGCTCACACGTTCGCGGATGTCATACCCTCAACCTTTCTTGGAGTTCCGGATGAGAGCTTTGCAGTCTCAGTATATCCAGCTCACGAAATGGCCATGGATGGCAGAGGGTTTGAGGCTGTATCAATCGCAACGTTTTCGGGAGTTGCTGCTACCCTGCTTTCCCTGCCCCTGTTCTTTCTGATCTTACACCTGAACTATATGGTAGTAAAAGAGTTTACCCTGCCAGTTCTTGCAGCGGTGTCTCTCTTCATAATCGCAGGAGAAAGAGGTGATTTTCTTTCGGGCAGGTTTAACGTGTGGTTCTCAAGGTTAAAAGCCCTCGCAGTTTTCCTGTTATCAGGAGTTCTTGGAATAGTTGCGTTCGGATTAAGCTTTAACGGTCTGCTTCCACTTTTCTCAGGTCTTTTTGCATTTCCCGTACTTTATCAGGGATTCAGAAGTGGAGTTACACTTCCAGAGAGTGAGAGAAAGGTCAGTTTCAGGATGAAGTCAACATTAACCGGAACTGTTTCAGGAGCTCTCGTCTCCCTTTTCCCCGGAATAAGCTCAGGTGTCGCATCTGCAATAGCTGTTTCCCCATTCAGTGAAAGTGATTCCGAAAGTTACGTTTCCGCTGCTGGAGCTGCAAACACAGCCAACGCCATTCTTTGCCTGTCAGTTCTGTCGGCTTTTGGTAAAGCAAGAAATGGAGCAGCTCTTGCTTTGAAGGCTACTGGATTTACGCCCGGCATTCAGTTAATTCCCGTCCTGACTTTCTCAGCCTTTCTATCAGCAATCGTTACTCTGCTACTTGCAGATCTGTTCGATAAAACTGTGGCAAAAATCAATCAAAAAATTCTATCCTTTCTGAGTTTGCTGATAGTTCTGCTTGCTGTTTTTGCGTTAACGGGTGTTGAAGGTATGGCCCTGTTTGCTGTCTCCTCAGCAGCCGGTATGCTGCCTGTAAAGCTTGGAGTAAGGAGGCTGAACTGCATGGGGTGTTTGCTGCTGCCCCTTATTCTGATCTACGCTTCTTAAATACCTCCAAGTGTTGAACACTTCAATGCCAGGCAGAAAACAAGGAAAAACTCAAAATCTGCAGAGCGTAGTAACTGCATGGACATAATACCCGTAGCTTTTGATTCCATGGGTGTTAGAAGTATGGCTACACTCGTCAAATCCGGGGATTTCTCCATTTTCATTGACCCGGGGGTTGCACTTGGTCCAAAGAGGTATGGACTGCCACCGCATCCAGTGGAACTGGAAGCTGAAAGGTATTTCTGGGAGAGGGTAAAGGAGAACGCCTCCAGATGTGATGTGATAGTCATAACGCACTACCACTACGACCACCACAACCCGAGGGATGTCCGCTTTCTCAAAGGAAAAACCCTGCTAATCAAACATCCAGCAGAGAAAATAAATCAGAGTCAGAGAAAGAGGGCTGCGTTCTTCTTATCGAAGATTAAGGGTTCAAAAGTGGAGTATGCTGATGGCAGGACTTTCGAGTTCGATGACGTGATGGTAAAGTTCTCAGAGCCTGTATTTCACGGAACTAACAGCAGGCTCGGTTACGTGGTGGAAGTGTTAGTAGATGATGGAAGGGAGAGTTTCCTCCACACCTCAGATGTTGAGGGGCCAAGCTTAAAACACCAGCTTGAGTTCATGCTTGAAAGTTCAGCCGAAACTGTTTTCGTTGACGGGCCAATGACGTACATGTTAGGCTACAGATATTCCGCCTCATCCCTTGAAGCATCAATAAACAACCTTAGAGAGCTGATGTCCAGAACGGATCTGAAAACGCTCGTCCTCGACCACCACCTGACAAGGGATCTGAAGTGGAGAGATGCCATGTCCAGAGTATTTGAGAGTGGGGAGGAGTTTGGAGTGAAAGTTTGTTCTGCAGCAGAGTTTCGCGGTCTGAAAGATTGCCTGCTTGAGGCGATGAGAAAGGAGCTGTACGAGGGAAAGGTTGAATTCGATTTTCGTTCGCTTGAATTATGAACTATAACTTCAAAAACTTTGAGTTAGGGTTGCCTATTTTTGAGATATTATTATAATTAATAGTGTTAAATCTTCGAGAGTGCTTCTTTCCCATTGAGAGAGCGATAACACGATTTCCCACCAGATCAGTGCAAAAGTGACACTCACTGTCAATGTTTATTAGTCATTAAAAAAGAGCATAATCCTTAAATACAAGACTCACAGCCTGCTGCAAAAAACCGGGGGACTATCATGATTGAAGTTGTAGTTATTACAGGCAGAACGACCGATCAAGGAATGACAATAGACGAAAAGCTCAGCGAAGCGTACATGAAAGCCGTCAGTTTCTGTGAAATGAACGAAAAGGACATGGAAAAGCTCGGGGTTAAGGATGGTGACAGGGTTCTTGTTAAAACCGAGCTTGGAGAGGTAGTGTTATACGTGAGAAAGCCGGAGATGGATCTGCAACCTCCGGAAGGTCTGATATTCATACCGATGGGGCCATACGCAAACAGGATCGTTGGGGCTCTAAACGGCAGTGGAACTCCACAGTACAAGGGAATTAAGGCAACGGTCGAAAAAACAGATAGAGAAGTCGTCCCCGTTGAAGAAATTTTGAATTACTGATTTTTCACGATTATCGGGAGGAGATAGCGTGATTAGAGATGTAGTCTGTACGTTCTGCGGTAACGCATGCGATGACATAGAGTTCGAGGAAGAGTACGGTAGAAACCTCTGCCCGGTTGGAGAGGCGAAGTTTGCAAGGAAGGAGAGAATAAAAGCTCCGATGATTGACGGAAAAGAGGTGAGTTACGAGGAGGCAATAGACAGGGCTGCAGAAATACTAAGAAATGCAAAAAGACCACTGCTCTTTGGCTGGTCCTCAACTGTGAATGAGGCCATAAGAATCGGGGTGATTCTTGCAGAGAAAGTTGGAGGTATATACGATCAGTGCTCGAGCGTCTGCCACGCCCCCACAACGCTTGCAATGATAGAGGAAGGTATAGCTGGAGGTACGCTCGGGCAAGCGAAAAACAGGGCTGATGTTGTCGTTTTCTGGGGCTGCAACCCTGTAGAGGCACACCCGAGACACCCGACAAGGTACTCGGTGATGGCAAGAGGTTTCCTGACCAGAAGCAGGTCTGAGAGAAGGGTGATCGTTGTTGATGTCAGAAAGACTCCAACGGCTTACCTCGCCACTGATTTTTACCTCGTCGAGCCCGGCTCGGACTTCATGATTTTCACAGCTCTGAGGAGCATAATCAACGGACATGAAGATGCCGTTCCGGAAAAAGTTGGAGGGCTCAGCAAGGAGGAGCTAAAGGAGTTTGCAGAGACACTTCTGAAAGCCAGATACGGGCTGATATTCTTCGGCCTCGGAGTAACTCACAGCAGAGGTTATGAGAGGAATGTAGAGGCAGTAATAAAGCTCGTTCAGGATCTGAACAGAAAGACGAGGTTCATTCTGCAGCCAATGAGAGGACACTTCAACGTCGTCGGTTCTGGAGAGGTCGCTGCATGGGAGGTCGGGTTTGAGTATGCAATAGACTTCAGCAGAGGATATGCAAGGTTCTCTCCCGGTGAATTTACGGCAGTTGAAGCTCTTGTTAGAGGAGACTGCGACGCGGCTATGATAGTTGCCAGCGATCCGGCCGCACACTTTCCAAAGAGGGCCGTGGAAAGGCTCAAAGAAATCCCGGTAATTCAGATCGATCCTCATCCAAACCTGACGACGAAACTTGCAAACGTCGTAATTCCGACAGCGGTCGTTGGAATAGAAGCGGAAGGGACAATTTACAGAATGGATGGTGTTCCCCTGAGGGTCAAGAAGATCAGGGAGAGTGATTATCCATCTGACGTTGAAATTCTTGAAAAAATCCTTGAGAGGGTGATGTCATGAGTGTTATCCAGATCAGGAATGGAGTTGTTGTCGATCCCACTCAGGGCATTGAAGGAGAGGTAATGGACATTTTCATCAAGGATGGAAAGATAGTCGAGGAGGAAAAAGCTGATAAGGTAATAGATGCAAGTGGAATGACCGTTGTTGCGGGAGGAATTGACATTCACGCCCACATTGCTGGGCCCAAGATGAATGCAGGCAGGGCCATGAGGCCGGAGGACATGAAGTACGCCAGAAGGAGGAGTGGTGCACTCAGATGTGCCATGGGCAGAGTTCTCATGACGTGCCCTGCTATAGGTTATGAGTACGCTAAAATGGGATATACAACGGCAATAGAGCCGGCAACTCCTACTCTGTATGCGATTCACACTCACGAAGAGCTTGACTCCATACCGATGGTCGATAAGGCAGTTCTCCCCCTGTTCGGAAACTGGCACCTGACTTTCAGATTTGCCGCTGAGGGCGATGTGGAGAGAATGAAGGCGTTTATAGCCTGGGCCATAGAGAAATCCAAGGGTTTTGGAGTTAAGGTCGTGAATCCCGGAGGAGTGGAGGCCTGGAAGTACGGTAGAAATGTCCACAGCCTTGATGAGAGGATTCCGGGTTTCGAAGCAACCCCGGCAGAAGTTCTGAGCACGCTTATAAAGGCAAGCATAGAGCTTGATTTACCGCATAAGGTTCACGTTCACTGCAACAACCTTGGAGTGCCGGGGAGTGCTGAAACTACTGCGGAGACGATAAAACTGGCAGGAAAAATAGGTGCTTCGAAGGATGGCAGGGAAAGCTTGCACATAACACACATACAGTTCAACGCATATACCGGAGAGAAGTGGAGAGACATGGGTAGCGGCGCTGAAGAGCTATCCAAGCTCGTAAACAGCTCACCTGTAACAGTTGATATAGGCCAGCCGATATTCGGACACACAACAACCATGACTGCTGATGGTCCATTCGAGTTTGCACTGCACAAGCTCTTCAGAAACAAGTGGATAAACAAGGACGTCGAAATAGAGACCGGCGGTGGAATAGTGCCCATAACTTACAGAGCCAGCAGTCCGGTAAATGCAGTTCAGTGGGCAACAGGGCTCGAATTTGGCCTGCTTGTTGATGCAGATAAGGTTGTTATTTCAACAGACTACCCGAACGGTGGGCCTTTCGTTGAGTATCCTTACATCATGACTCTGCTCATGAGCAGAAAATTCAGGGAGAGGGAAATAGAGGAGAAGGGCGTTAACAGCTACATAGAGAAAGCAACATCCCTGCCAAGCATAGAAGTGGAGAGGACTTTTTACGAGATAGTCAAGATGACCCGCAGCACTCCGGCAAGAATTCTCGGACTCAAAAACAAGGGGACTTTAAAAGCTGGAGCTGACGCGGACATCACGATTTATCCGTTCGATTGCAGAGAGATTGATCCCTCCAGATACGAGGATCTTCTGAAAGGTCTGAGAAGTGCGGCATATACAATAAAGGATGGAGAGATCGTCGTCAGGGATGGAGAGATTGTTAGAGAAGTCTGGGGAAAGACGTTCTGGGTCAATGCAGTTAAGGAGACGACACAGGAGATAATAGAGGAAGATCTGAGTGAAGTATTCAGGTACTACACCGTTTCCAGAGGTAACTACGGAGTAAGGGAGGAGTGGATAAGAAAAGCTGTGGCCATAGAGGTGAGCTGAGGGGTTGATAGGGGGTTGATATCTTGACTCTAACAATAAGGCCGAAGGAGGATTTCGAAGTTTGCGTGGAAATGGAGATTACTCCGGAAGTAAAAACACTGGAGGATGCAAGAAACTTCAAGGTATACCTTGGCAAGGAAGAAAAGAAGCTTGAAGAGCTGTTTGAAGTTGATTTCAGTGACGACGGAGAGGAAAGAATAATCCTGAAGGGTGACTTCTCAAGGGTTAAGTGGATAGGCAGGGAAATGAGGGGCGGAGAGATAATAGTCGAGGGAAATGCAGGAATGCACCTTGGAGCGTACATGAAGGGAGGGAAGATAGTTGTCAGAGGTAACTGCGACGACTGGGTTGGTGGGATGATGGAAGGTGGAGAGATAGTAATTGAGGGAAATGCAGGAAATAGAGTTGGCTGCAACTACTGGGGAGAGAGCGAGGGAATGAAGGGAGGGAAGATCATCATCAGGGGTAACGCCGGGAATTACATTGGAGAAAAGATGGTCGATGGAGAAATTGTCATAGAGGGAGATGCAGGCGACTTTGTGGGTAGTGAGATGAAAGGAGGGAAGATTATCATCAGTGGTAACGCCGGCTATACAGGATGGGACATGAAGGGAGGAGAGATAGAGGCTGGAAGCTGTGAACTGTCGCCCTCGTTTGTAAAGGAGAGCGAGGGAGTCTGGAAGGGAGACGTAAACGTTAAGGGAGAGGGGACAGTAAAAACAAAAGTTTAATTTTTTAATTTCATTTTCTGGTTTGTAATTGTATATTTAGCGATTGTATAAACAATTATCAGAACTACTCCACAAGTTTCAGTATTTTCTCTCCACCCCTTACCGTCAGCTCTGCCCTTACGTAATGGTCGCTTATAGCTTTCAGGGTTTCGTTGTGCCCCTGAATCATAACCGAAATCAGGTTAGCCCTGACTTTTCTCAGTTCTTTTGACAGATCTTCAACAACGTCCTCTCCGTCTGTTATTATGACGATCGTGTTCGTGTACTCCGAGAACTTTTCTTCCAGATCCTCTATTGCCGTTGCTATGGCGTTGGTTATGTCTGTCCCTCCATTTGACTGAACCTTCAGTATTGCGTCAACTATCTCCTTCGCTTCGTTTATTGGCTTCTTGGGATGAACTTTCGTGTCAAAGAACCTCAGGAAGTACTTCCTCTTCTTGGCCTTGGACATTCTGTAAATCGCCATGGCGACACTTCTTGCCCAGACTGTTTTTTCTCCAACCATTGAGCCGGACTTGTCTATAAGCACGTAGTAAGCACCCTCGCTGACTTTCAGCTTCTCTTTCGCAAGAAATCCATCTGAGGCAAGTTTTTTCGTAAAAAGCACATCCGGTAAAGCGAGCTCTCTTGGCAAGGCTCTCTCCACCTGCTTTGTAAGCATGTAGCCTGAGAGTTCATCTCCTGTCTTTCCCTTGACCTTCGCTATCCTTGTCGCCTTTGGAACGAAGTCCATCATCTTCTTCGACATCCTGACTATGTGCCTCAGCTCCTCCACGAACATCATCTGCTTGGCAAGGTTCAGAATCTTCTGAAACGTTCCGGCTTCCCTTCCCGCACTCTTTCCACCCATAAGCTCTCTTATTTCCTCGGCGTTTTTCGTAACACACTCTGCCTCCTCCACAGCTCCTTCAAGGAGCTCGTCTATCTCTATTTCAGCTGCTATTCCAGAAAAGCCTGAGCTCCCTCCGGGTATTACAGAGGTTTTTCCGGGATTTTTCCCGTCGAGATCGAGAATTCCCCTTATCCTTCCGACTATGTACTTGGTCAGGGCTATGCTGTAAACCAGACTCAGCTCGTCGTCAAGAGTTGTGAGCGTTTTCAGCGTCTGATACCTCTCTCCATCCATGTATTCACTGCAAAACTGTCTCGCCTGCTCAAGCAGTTCGTCTTCATTCCTGCTCCTTAGAAATGGATAGAGGGAATAGTGCATGAAGTAAGCGTCAGTAGAAATTATTTTAACATGTTCAAATTTTTCATATATTTCCTGCATGTCAGGTGGTAGGTATGATCCTATCCTCCGGGATATGAGGGAGTAAACGAAATCCTTCGTCGTGACGTTTATCAGGTTATTTTTGAGGTTTTTCGATATTTCCGACGGCATACCACTCAGCAATGACTGCTGATATTCAAACCATTTAAACCATCCAATAATTAAACCATACCAAATAAACTATCCAAATATTTCTGCCTTCTTCCTCTCAAGTATATCCCTCGCTTTAAATATTGAGCCCTTGAGCTGCCTTATGTAGGGAATCAGCCTTGGATTCTGGGGCATCTCTTCAAGCATCTCGCTCGCCTTGTTGCATATTGTTGAAAGCATTTTTAGCTCATCAACCCCGCCACTCCTGCTTAGCTTTATAGCGTTCTGAAGCTCGGAATTGACAGTCTGTATTTTCTGTATGTGCTTGTAGTAACTGCTCAGTCCGAGTTCGAATATAACCTGATCTACCTTTCTGACGTCCTCTTCTTCGTGTATTGCCACAAGCTTTAACGCCTCCGCAAGGCTGTCGGGGGAGACTTCTTTTTCACCGTAAATAACAGATATGGCACTTGCAACTTTAAGCAACTTTATTTTCCTCCTGTCAGATATTCTGACACCTTTCTGCTTTAAAGAGGCGAGAGCGTCAAGGTAAATCTGCATTAAATTACTCTCAGGCATTTTTCTGAACCTGTCCATTACAAGCTTTTGAATTTCTCTTATTTCATCCACACTTATAACCGGGCTCAGCCTCAGATCCTCAAGCTTTATACCTCTGTCTATCAGCTCACTCCAGGCATCTTCACTTACACTCCTGACGAAACACCTTATGGTAAGCCTGTCGTAGAAGGCAGCATCCTCAACATCGCTGCTTATTTCGTTGCTCGCAGTGTACATGGCAAGCATTGGAATCTCCCTGTATCCTTCATCATCCCTGAACCTCCTGTTCAGGATTATGTCAAGAAGAATGTTTCTTATTGCAGATGAGGCCTTGAATATCTCGTCAAGAAATACTATCTCCGCCTCCGGCAACCTGCCCTCAGTCCTTCTGACGTACTTTCCTTCCCTCAGCGCATTTATGTCTAGGGGGCCAAGTATCTCATCGGGCTCGGTAAACCTTGTGAGCAGGTAGTAGAAATACCTCGCATCAATAAGCTCGGCCATCTTCTCTATCAGTATGGTCTTGGCCGTTCCGGCCTCTCCAATAAGAATTACAGGTTCTCCAGCGAGTAATCCTGAAAGTATGGCGGTTATTTCCGCTTCTCTCTGAACGAACAGATCTGCAAGTCTTAGCTTGAGTTCGGAAAGTTTCTGAACGGCTTCGCTCATCGTCTAACGTTAAAGCGACCATTAAATTAACTTTTCTGATGGTTTTTGATACTTCCGAAAGTTTCAACGATTCCTTTAGTGATTTCAACATTTACACAATTTACGCATTAATCGTTTTAATTTGAAATTTCCGGAAGTGAGCTGCATTAAAAGTTTCTCACCTGCATCCAGAAATTCATGCATATCTTCCATCAAAATTCAGTATTGAATAAAAATGTTTCAATAACGGGCTCTCACGCACTGACTGACCAATTAGACAAAATTTTAATAATTTGTGAAGGATAAAGAAGTTGGTGTAATTTTGATTTACAGGATGTTCCAAATTCGTCAACATCCTACCAAAATATGGAAAACTTAATATACCCAATTTTAACAAAACCTGAACCTGCACATGTACGCAAATTGAACTGCTGTTAATAGAAGTGGCCTAAGTTAATTATTACCATCATACATGGTAGCTATTTTCATCATTTCCATTACGAACTAACAATAGAAAAGTTTATTAGTAACTAATGTATGACCAGAAAGTATGAGCAAAGTAGTACATGTAATGCCGGTTGGTGTAAATAAGGAAAGGTTACTCGAAAGCATAAGGAAGAGTGGCTACCCGATACAGAAGGTATACCTCGTTCTTGGAAAGGACATCGACCTTGATGAGAAAGCAGTAAACAGTGCTGCAGCTGAAATCGAGAAGACTCTGAACGTTCTTGTAGAGGTAGGTAAAATCGAGGTAGAAAAGATGGACGTTTACGCTGCTGCCCTTGACATGCTGAAAGTCATAAAGAAGGAAATCGACGAGGGCAGTGAAGTTCTGATAAACGCAACAGATGCATCAAGGACGCTCTGCCTCGCAAGCTACGTAGCCGCTCAGCTTTCGAACAGCAAGCTCTACATGGCCATACCAAAAGTTGAGGATGGAAAGGAAGTGGGAATAGAAAAGATTGTGGAAATTGCCATTCCACCGCTCAAGAGGATTAGCGACGACAAGATACTGATAATAAAGACGATTCAGGAGCAGGGCGGAGAGGTGGAGTCAATAAACAAGCTGATAGAGCTTCTTGAAGGAAAGACAGAGGATCAGAAGAGGTACATGGCACAGAGGGCAAGGATGAGCTACCACCTCAAGGGACTCGAAGAGGATGGGCTTGTAGAGATGAAGAGAGAAGGAAAGAACGTAAAGATAAGGCTTACAGAGCTTGGACAGGCGTTTGCTCTGATGGCAGCCTGATTTCTTATTTTTTATTTTAAAAAGTTCTTATAACCTCGTAAAGCGTTGTTCTCTGAGCCACAGGCCTACCAACGGCCTTTACAGCTTGTACTATCTCCTCTATTCTCGCCGGTCTGAAGTCCTTACCGGTAGCTCTCACGACGTTTTCTTCAAGCATAATTCCTCCAAAGTCGTTAGCGCCAAAGAACAGGGCAAGAGCAGCTATATCGAAGTCCTGAGTCAGCCACGAAGCCTGAATGTTCCTGAAGTTGTGAAGAACTGTTCTCGCAATAGCAAGAACCTGCAGATATCTGGTAGCTGACACAGGTTCCCTGACTATACCTTTCTCGTAGAGTTCAGTTCTCTCCGGCTGAAAAGTCCAGCTAACAAATGCCGTGAAACCACCTGTCTCCGACTGAAGATCTCTTATTCTGAACAGGTGTTCCACTATATCCTCATCCCTCTCCACGTGCCCAAACATCATGGTTGCACTGCTCCTTATTCCGAGTCTGTGAGCTGTTCTCATGACCTCTATCCACCCATCGCTGTCAACTTTTCTCGGACTGACTATCTTCCTCACCCTGTCGCTCAAAACTTCAGCTCCTCCTCCCGGCAGGGAATCCATTCCAGCATCTATCAGCCTCCTCAGCACTTCCTCAATGCTCAGCCCTTCCTTCTCCGACAGGAAGTGTATCTCAGGTGGAGAGAGTGCGTGAAGCTGTATTTCCGGGAATTTCGATTTTATCAGTCTGAAAAGTTCTTCAAACCACTCTATTCCAAGCTCAGGATTCATGCCCCCCTGAAGTAAAATCTGGGTGACTCCGTATTTCCTCGCCTCCTCTATTTTCTTCAGTATCTCATCGTATGAGAGAACGTATTCCTCCTCTTTTTTCCTTGCGTAAAAAGCACAGAACTTACATTTGGATACGCAAACGTTCGTGTAGTTTATGTTCCTGTCTGCAACGAAAGTTACAAGCTCCCCGCACTTCTCCTTCCTTATCTTGTCAGCTATTCTGCCAAGAACAGGCAGGGGTAATTCAAAAAGTCTCATCGCCTCTTCAAAACTCAGATCCTCACCATTCAGGTTCTTTCTAACGTAAAACTCCACCTCATGCTCCACATCATCCTTCAAGCCGCCCACCTCTGCAAACATGCTGCAAGCATGAAAGCTTAAAATTCAGTTTTTAGTTTTTACCAGTCCACACATCTCCGCAAAAGCTCTCAAACCCTTCATTTCCCTGCTTCCAAGTTCATAAACGAGAACTTTAAAGTACTTTTCGAGAAATTCCTCCGGCAGTTTGAACTCCTCTGAAGCTTTTTTGACGACTTCTCCTATCCTTTCCATTCCAAGTCTAACGGAGTTTATTAAATCCCTGTCCACTTTTTCTGCGTTGACATCTTTAAGTGAAGCAGATATGCCAAAAACCATTGGATAGCCAGTCAGATCCTTCCACTCCTCCCCAAGATCCATGGCAACCCTGTATATCATCCTCGCCTTTATAGCTTCATCTCCTATCACAAGAGCGGAGTCTGCCAGCCTGAGAAGATCGTCAGCTCTGGAGTGTTCTGACGGTATAAGTCTGACGTTCAGCCCTTTTTCAGCAAGCAAAATTTTGAGCAGATTAACGGAAGTCATGGTCTCAGAAGTTACGGCTATTTTATCTCCGATCCTGCCATTTCTGGAAACGACTATCACACTGAGAACTTCCCCATCAGATGCCACGCAGAAAGTGTAATGTCTTAACCTCTCAGAATTTTTCAGGTAGAAGTAAGCGGGAACCGGTGCGTAGTCTATTTTTCCTTCAAGCAGCATGGAGGCCATTTCCTTCGGGGAGGCAGAGATTACCCTGTAACCTCTGAGAAAGTAGTAAGGCAGGAAGTTATTGACAAGCCCGAACTTTCCAACTCTCAGCATTTCATCACCTTCTGAAGGAAGATGTCAGGAAACTAAAATGTTCTCTGACAGTTTTTGGCATTCTGTTGAGCTGGTTAGACTGGATTAAAACGTTAATGGAGCTAACTGCAAACAGTACTTGCGAGACCATGGAAGACCATGAAAACCAAAAACCATAAAATAGCATAAAATTAGAATTCAATTACAAACAGGAGTTCTGCTTTATCCCTAAGCAGTTCGACGAATTCCCTGCTAAAATCTGCAGCCGCTTTATCAGCCCTTATGGCAAGAGTTCTGCCGCAAACGTAACTGCTCTTTCTGACGACTATGTCTGTGGGATGGTCAAAGCTGCTGTTTGCTCCGATAGCTCTGACAACTTCCTTCAAACCGTACTCCGGCAGTTCAAGTGTTAGCGTTACGGGTTTCTGTAACGAGAGGTACCCCTTTATTTCCTGTGGAATTTCTGATATTCCAATTTCGGCGTTTACACCAACGATACAGTCTCCTCTCGGCGTTAAATGAGGCTCTTTTGTAATTTCAAATGTATTCCTGTGGGTTGCTCTGATGTTTGGATGTCCGGTTGCTCTGATCTCAAACCTCATCAGATCTCAAACCTCATAGGTCGTCAACGTGGCATACTTTCCTCCACTCGCAGTCTCTACATGCCTTATCCTTCCACTCGTCAATAATATCAACAACTCTCTCAGAAATTTCCTTCCAGCTGACAGTTCTCTCTGAGCTGAGCCCGAGAAGCGTTAGGGCGAGAAAATCAAGGTACCTTATCTCCTCCTCCGCATTCTCTTTGTAGCTGCATTTTCCGTCAACGAGGTATGGACAGGCCTTACAAATGTCATCTGCCCCCTCCACAATAAGCACTCCAGACTGCCTTGCTTTTTCCAGCACGTTTTCAAGGTTCTCTATAAACTCCTCACTGTAACCTTCACCCCTGTAAAACTGAAGGCATATCAGGTGATGACCCCTGAGTCTTGGATACATACAAACACTGCTTGCAGGCTTTATTTTAGTCTTTGCCTGTTTCAAGAACTATTCAAAAACTTAAAACAGCCTTAAACAGTCTTTAAGCAATCAGCTTGGAAAACGTAAAATAATAGAAATCGAAGCTCAGTTTCGTGAGGTACATTCTTGATGCAGATTACAGAAGTGTGGCAAAGGAAGTGGAGAGATACCTTAAATGGAAGAAAATACCCTACGAGGTTAAAGAGTATTCCAAACCAAGGATGATAAAGTTCAAACTCGGTTTCATGAAAAGTGTCGTGATTGCTCAGGTCAGAAACAACACTTTCGTTAAAATCCCGTCTGCTGAATTTTACGACGTAATAGCCCAGTTCAAAGCAAAAGCCGTTGTTGGTAAAATTCTTGATGACGAAGGAATTGAGCTCGAGCTTGCAATACTTGAGGCTCAGGAGGATGCAGCCAAAAAAACCCTGCTGCTGATCGTTGCCCTGACAGCTTTCGCAACTCCTGCAATGATAATTAAAAAACTTCCTCCGTATTCCCTACTGCTGCTCCTGTTTTCCCTGATACCGGTAAGGGTGGAGGAGAAAAAGTACGATCTCGAACTGAAAGCCTATCCAGTTCTCTATCCGTACTACGCACTCAAACGTAAGAGGCTGGAGAAGATGAGAGAATCCTCCTCACGCACCTCGCAAACTCAAGAGCAACACTTTCGGTGACGTGTGGCATTACAACACACCTTATTGCCTCCGGATTTCTTATTGTCGAAACGTACCACCCCTCCTTCAGCAGTTCCCTTTTCAGCTTTTCAGCCTTACACCTGAAACACAGAACGTTGGTTACCGGTTCTATAACGGGAGTCAGATAACCTTCAAGCTCCTCTTTAAGGATTTCAGTCACTCTCATGCACTCCTTAACTATTTCACCGAGCCCTTCAAAGCCCAGATGCCTTATGACTGCGTAAGCAGAAACTGCACCACTTCCCGGCCTCGTTCCTGTCAGCGTGTACTGCTTGGTAGATGTAAGATAGGGAGTTTCAACTTCAAGACTTCTCAGATATTTCTCATCGCGGAAAAGCAGCACTCCAGATGGGATCGTGGCCATGCACATCTTGTGCGGGTCCGCTGTTATGGAACACACTCCCTTAACCCTGAAGTCAAAGTTCCTTATTCCGATAAATGGCAGAACAAATCCACCAAACGCTGCATCGACGTGCAGAAAAATGCCTCTCTCCTCAGCTATCTTACTGAGCTCTTCTATGTCGTCAACCTGCCCGAGTTCAGTAGTTCCAGCAATTCCAACCAGAGCAACAGTCCTGTCGTCTATCAGCTTTTCAACATCTGCCACATCGACCCTGTATTCCTCGTCCAGTCCTGCCTTTCTGATTTCAAGTCCCAGCAAATCTCCAACCTTTAAAAACGAGAAGTGAGCAGATTCGGGAACCACGATGTTCCCATCTCTAATTCCAGAAACGTTTCTGGCTGCCCTTATTGCCTGGATGTTCCCCTCAGTTCCCCCAGAACTCACGTAACCTCTGGCATTCCTCTCTCCAAAAAATTCAGCAAGTATGGATATTAGCCTCCTCTCTATCTCACACGTACCCGGAAATAGACCGGGATCTCCAAGGTTTGAGCGTATGAACATGCAGTGAGCCTTAACTGCTATGGGATGCGGGTTCGTACACATGGAGCTGAGAACTCTTGAATAGGGAATGTCCTTTGAAAGGAGCTCCGAAAGTTCAGAAAGAACATCCTCCTCACAGAGCATGCTGATATAGCCACTTAACGGCTTCTTTTGTCTTTCGTTTGATTTTAGTTTTTTTAGTTTTTCATCACGTAAGTTATGCTCAAACAGGATGATTGCCTTCAAATCAGCTCATCAAAATATGCAAACAGCTCAAAATATATAATCAGTAACAACGACTTTGCCTCGTGAAACTTGTGGCCATGCTTGCCGGTGGCTCCGGTAGCAGAATGGGGTTTACCGAAAAACCTCTGCTCAGAATTTGCGGCAAAAGAATCGTGGACAGGATTGCCAGCATCTCTCAGAATCTGGGGTTGCCAATGATGATCGTCTGCAATGAAAGAAATTACGGGATTTATAGAGAGGTGGCCAGAGAGCTGAAGGCAAAAACCGGGGTTAATGTGAGGGTTGCTGTGGATGTAATCTCAGGTTTTGGGCCGATAGCCGGGATTTACACGGCACTGCTTGAGTGCGATTCTGGTTCTGTAGTTGCAGTTGGTGGGGATATGCCATTCGTAAGGAAAGATGTCGTTTCTTTCCTCTTCAGCAGGGGAGAGGAGATCGGATGTGACGCTCTGATACCTGAAAGGAACGGAAGAAAAGAGCCGTTGCTCGCGTACTACTCGACCACATCACTACCCGCTTTTGAGAGGGCAATAAAAAAGGGAATGAGGAGAATAATTAGTGCCGTGGAGTTCATGAGAAAGGCCGTTTTTCTGAGTGTTGACGAGCTCAGGAAGGTGGATGAGGAGCTAATCTCGTTTTTTAACGTTAACTCACCCGAAGATCTGAAAAGAGCTGAAGAGATATGCTCGTCGACAGGTTTGGAAGGAGAATAACGAACCTCAGGATTGCCGTTACGATGAGATGCAATCTGAGGTGCATTTACTGTCACAGGGAAGGACAGAGCGGAGAAGAGGAGGAGATGAGCCCTGAAGAGATAGTGGAAATCGCAAAAGCGTTCTACGACCTCGGGATAAAGAAAGTGAAGATAACTGGTGGAGAGCCTCTCCTCAGGAAGGACATATGCGATATAGTAAGTGAGATGCCTCCCTTTCAGGAAGTGTCAGTAACGACCAACGGCGTTTTTCTCTCAGACATGGCTGAAGAGTTGAAGGAGAGTGGCCTTAGTAGAGTTAACGTGAGTCTTGACTCACTGAGAGAGGACGTTTACAAATATATAACTGGAGGAGACGTAAAAAAAGTTATTGAAGGAATAGAAAGAGCATGTGAGGTTGGACTGACTCCAGTAAAAATAAACATGGTTGTAATGAAGGGTCTGAACGATGACCAGATAGGGGAAATGATGGACTTTGTAAGCTACCTGAACGAGAAGTATGGAATGACTGGAGGAATAAAGGCAATACTCCAGATTATAGAAGTTCTGAAACTTCCGGGGCTGGAGAAGTACTACTGCGACATATCCGGGATTGAGAAGGAAATAGCCTCTAAAGCTGAAGCTGTAATGCTGAGGGGCATGCACTTCAGGAGACAGTACCTCGTCGGAAGTGCTGCAGTGGAGTTCGTAAAACCGGTTGACAATTCAGAGTTTTGCATGCACTGCAACAGGATAAGAGTTACCTCAGATGGCAAAATAAAGCCGTGTTTGCTCAGGGAAGATAACGTCGTAAACGCAAGAGGTCTGAAAGGAGATGAACTGAAAAAAGCAATAATAAAGGCCGTAAACTTAAGAGAACCGTACTACACGCCCGGAAATTAGTCGATAGTTGGGCTAAATAAACTAAAAAACTAAAAACTAACAAATAAACTTAAAATAAAAAACTCTAATAATATTTCAAAACAGGTCAAAACAGAAGTTTCTTGAGCTCATCCCACATTTCATCAACTTTCCTCTTTACGTCCTCACTCATCTCCACAACGTCGGGCCACTCTCTTTCGAATCCTTCCTCCTTCCACTTTTTCGTCGCATCTATTCCAAGCTTTCCTCCAAGGTTGGGCATGTACGTGGAGTGATCGAGACTGTCTATCGGGCAGTCGGGAATTACGATTACATCTTTCTTAGGATCGAAGCGACTCATAACAGCCCAGAGAACTTCTCTCATATTCTGAACATTGACATCATCATCCACAACAATAACGACCTTCGTCAGCGAGAGCATTCCCATGCTCCAGAGTGCAAACATCACCTTTTTCGCATGTCCGGGGTATCTCTTCTTTATGGACACAACTGCAAGGTTGTGAAATGCCGCTTCAACTGGAAGGTTAATGTCAACGATCTCAGGGTGAATCATTCTGATCAGAGGGAGAAATATTCTCTCCGTTGCCTTTCCAAGCCATGCGTCCTCCATCGGCGGCTTTCCAACCACAGTTGCGTGATATATCGGATTTTCTCTCCTCGTAACGCACTCCACATGGAACACAGGATACGGCTCGGGCGGGGTGTAGTAACCGGTGTGGTCTCCAAACGGCCCCTCAATCCTGAGCTCATCAGGTTTAACGTAACCTTCAAGAACTATTTCCGCCGTTGCCGGGACTTTAAGATCGACAGTTTCACAATCGACAAGCTTAACCCTCTCCCTCCTTATGAATCCAGCAAACATGAACTCGCTCAGGTTTTCCGGTAGGGGAGCGGTGGATGCATACAGAATTGCCGGATCGACTCCTATTGCAACTGCAACTTCAAGCTTTCCGTTACCCTTTTCAGCGAGCTTTTTAAGATGCATGGCACCGTGCTTGTGAATCTGCCAGTGCATGCCTGTTGTTCTGGAATCAAATACCTGCATTCTGTACATTCCCGCGTTAAATTCTCCGGTTTCCGGATCTTTCGTTATAACAACGGGCAGAGTTATGAATTTGCCAGCATCTCCGGGCCAGCACTTTAAAATTGGAAATTTGCTGAGATCTGGTTCTTCTACGACTTCCTTGCATGGAGCTTTTTTCGACTTTACCGTTTTTGGAATAAATGCCGTTATATCCTTTATAGCTCCAAGACTCTTTATTCCGTCAAGAAAAGATGTAGGACGAAACTTCGTTAGCTCCACAAGCCTTTCTCCAATCTCCTCAAGCCTCTCAACTTCAAGAGCAAGCTTCATTCTCCTCTCAGTTCCAAAAGCGTTCATGAGAACGGGAATGTCATAACCCTTCGGGTTTTCGAACAGAATTGCCTTTCCACCAGCCTTAACAGTCCTGTCGGCGATCTCAGTCATCTCAAGCTCTGGACTTACCTCTTTCCTTATTCTTGCGAGTTCTCCTTCTTTTTCAAGCCTCTCTATGAATTCCCTGAGGTCTTCGTATGGCATGGACAGCGTATCAGCTGTTTTTTAATAAGTTTTCCCAATTCAGAGTTTCAGAACGCAATATAATAATGCAATATAATAATAAAACAAAATAAAAATAGTAAGGTCAGTGGAACTCCCACTCTATGAAAGGCTCTTCAAGATCGACCATTGCGTTAACCATCAGCTCAACGAGACCTCCGTAGTATATGCTGAGTCTCTCAGGAGCCTTGTAGTAAGACAGCATGTCTCTTATCTGACCTTTGCAGTTCGAACAGGGTGCACACAGATATTTGTTTATGCTCGGATCGAGGCAGTCCTTGAATGCTTCAAGTGTTTGCTTGAACTTCATTCTACTTGCAACAGCGTTTCTCCACTCCGGGAAGTTCATTGATGTCATTATTGCGAAACCGCTTCCACCTCCACAGCAGTAGTTGTAAACTCCGTGCGGCTCCATCTCCCTGAACTGAGGACAAAGTTTTCTCAGAATCTTCCTCTGAGGCTCAACGACGCCCATGAGTCTGACCATGTTACATGGGTCGTGCAAGGTGACGGGGAAGTTGTTCTTTTCAGGATCGAAGTTTATCTTCTGCTTCTTGACTATGTCCCAGAGTATGGGCATGCAGCTCTCTCTTGGAATCCAGATGTCATCGTGCAGAACTCTGTCTGCAACTACAGTTATTGCCTTGTGTGCGTGTCCACACTCACCGACCACTATCTTCTCAACTTCGAGCTTGTTGGCAACTTCAGCGTGCTTGGCAGCTATTCTTGCAAGCTGCAGGTCGTCGTACCACACACCATAGTTAACTGCATCGTAAGCAACCTGTTCGCTGCTGAGGGTCCAGCTTATTCCTGCTTCCTCAAACAGTATTGCAAATGCAGCCGGGTTTTCTGGCCAGCTCAAGAACTCTCCCGCGTTGTGTATCAGCAGTATTTCGGCACCTTTCTCGTCAACCGGGATCTTTATTCTCTTGCCAAGTTTTTCTTCAATGTCATCCTCGATGAACTCTATTATGTCCTTCACACCATCAGGCGTCAGACCTGTTGAAGAACCAACTTTAAGCTGCTGAACTGTTCCCAGCTCGTGAAGCGCTTTAGGAGCTATACCCATTTCCTGACTGAATATCTTTCTTATTTCGTGGCTTATCAGACCGTTGTCAACACCAATAGGACAGGTCTGGGTGCACCTCCTGCAAAGTGTGCACCTGTAAGCTGATTCTGCAAGTCTCATCAAGGTTTTGGCGTTCAGTTCGATGTCACCGGCAACGAACTTTCCAAATATCTTTCCAGCAGGAGTGCAGTACTTCTTCCAGATCCTCCTGAGAATTTCGGCTCTCCACGTTGGCTTGTAAACTTCCTGCTTTCCACTCATCAGGTATATCGGACAGGCGTTGCTGCATGTCTGGCACTTGGCACAGTACTCAAGGGACAGAAGAAGCGGCTGCAGAAAAGTCCAGTTACCCTCCTTTGTCAGGAGTTTGTTAAGACCGTTCAGGAAGCTCTTTATCAGCCTCTCTTCCTCCTCCTTGTTCTGAGGTTTCCATGGCAGATCTATAGCTACATAACCGTCAAGATCTGTAGCGTACTTCTCCCTCCATTCCGGCTTGGGATCTGTAAGCTCGGGTTCCATTCCCGGCTTGTCGTAAGGTGGCGGGAGTTTTGCGAGGTCGCTAACTCTGAGCTTTATCAGCTGATCTACTGGAGATGCAGCATCTTCAACCCTAATTTCCTTCTTCAATATCTCCACCTCCCCCACTCATCCTTGGGGCTCTCAAGAGCGTTCTCATCCCAGCTCTTACCTGTATCAACGTGAGGAGCACTCCACGGCATCGGGAGCTTTGTAAGCTCTCTAACCTTGGCCTCTACTTCACTACCCTTTATGTTAGGCTCATCCTCCCACAGAACCTTGTGGAACGTGAAGTACTTGCCGACAAAGTGGGACATCTTCGTGAACGGTATGTATATCCAGAGCAGACAGAGCAGAACGACGTGAACCTTGGCTATCTCCGTTAGCTTTGGCAGGTAAGCTGCATTAAACGCAACGAGAGCTTTCATGAACTCCATAGCATGCTCGAAGTGCGGATCGTATGTTATCCACGTCGCAATACCTGTAAGCAGAACCACCAGTATGAAGAACAGGTTAAACATCTCTACTCCAACAGTGTACTTGCCCATGTCCTTGTCGCTGAACCTCCTGATTATCAGACCTATACAGCCAATCGTAGCGGCAATTATACCGATGGTTCCACATATCTGGATCAGATAGTAAACGATCGTTGCAAGAGCTGGAATCGACACGTAAACGGACAGGATTCCGTGGACGAACAACAGGAAGAACCATGCAAGAATCAGGTAGATTCCTGCGTGGAATGGGTACGTCAGCCACCAGAGTGGCCTCTTGTGCTGATAGACTCTCTTTATGAAGAGCATCTCTGCGAACATGTCCTTTAACTCGCCTGCAAGCGTTGTTTCCCTTGGCTTCTTCCAGTAATCAATCTCCTCAATGTAGCTGCCTCCGTAGTGGTGTCTTCCGGCCTCGTGGGGGACTGGATACAGCTCCCATCTAAGGTGCATGGGCATAGTTGACCACTTGATCCACTTGGAGGCCACTACAATTACGAAAATAGCAAACGCAGCGTATGATAATGCCATCAACGCTGAAATCGGCATGCTTTACCAGCACCTCCCGGTTTTTGCCGAGATGCCGTTTAATAAAGTATATAAGTTTTTTGTTTTATAACGTTCAGGCCGTGCTTTACAGTTCTTTAGTTATTGTTAATAGCCTATTTTCTTATAACCAATTTGACAAGAGAGTTTTCTGACCCTTCTCAGTTAGAAAGCACATCCCTATCAATCATTATTGATAGGTATGGTATTAATCAGAAACAACCCTCTTTCGAAAACGTGAAAAGCTGAAATCGTTTAAATACTGCATGGATTTTGCCCGGGAATCGTTGAAGAAAACAACACATGAGATGATAAAAAACGGGACATGGGAGTATAGAGAGGGAGTGTTCACGATACATTTGCCGGAAGGTATAGCCGGATTTGACGGAAACGACTACTACTTGGATGATTTAAGCGATAAGGCGAAAAAGAAAGCAAAGAAAACATTGAACTTCATTCTCGGGCTTGAAATAGACCTTGACAGTTTTTACTCGGAAATTTCAGATTCAAAGTTCTCATTTTTAATTGAGGAGTTCTGGGGGTTAAGACCACCAGCCTCACCAACCCCCTATCAGGCTCTTGTAGAGACGGTAGCCCAGCAGCAGGTGAGTTTTGAGTTTGCAATGAAAACGATAGAGAATCTTGTCAGGATGGCAGGTAAGAAAAGCAGGGGGCTTTACAGGTTTCCAGAAGTAGAAGAGATCCTGATGCTTGGGGATAGGATAAAAGAGGCCAAACTCGGATACAGAGCCAGATATATCCTTGAGCTGAGCGATAAGGTTTACAGAGGGGAGCTTGATCTTAAGTACGCTGAAAAGGCTGGAGAGGAGGAGGGGATAAGGTATCTGACAAAGTTCAGAGGTATTGGCAGGTGGAGTGCCGAACTGTTTTTGACGTATGCTTTCAGGAAAAACACATATCCAGCTGGAGATCTTGGAATAAGGAGAGGAATAGCAGCAATATTCGGTAAAAGGGCGAAGGAAGTTAAAGAAAAGGATGTGAGAGAAATTATAGATCCGTTTGGAAAGTGGAAGAGTCTTCTTGCTTTTTACGTTATATGCTATGACAGAAAGCTCCAGAGTTCACTCAAGAAAAAATAAAATCCTAAATAAAAAAATTAAACTAAATTAGCGGAACCAGTAGTGGAACCAGAACCACCACCAGTGGTGATGGTGCCATGGCCACGGCAGAGGTGTTGGTGTTGGAGTGGGCGT
>CAZUMR010000017.1:0-15534 GCA_964622075.1 uncultured archaeon
TTTACGGGGTATGCCTGAAGACCAACAACCGAACAACCGTGCGTTTCTCTGCTTATGAATGCAAGAATGTATGGGGAAACCATAGGTAAAGCATCTTTACTGAGTTTTCTGTGTTTGACATCGTTTTCACTGAGTTCGTACATTCTTGTTCTCTCTTTCAGGAATTCCACAGCCGTTTTTCCGTTGACTTCACCTATGGCTATATCTCTGGAAACAGTATTCACGATTTCTGTTTTTCCGAAGTAATCGTTTAGAATTTCTACAGTTTCCTCAAAACTGCTGCCCCTTTCGGGAAACACATCGTGGTAGTACATTCTGACTTTTCCATTAATGCCCATGCAAACGCAGCACCTGTGGCACTCCTTGAAATTTATGTACAGCGTGGGGGTTCTGTACCCTCCTGTTAGGGGCATCAGATTCATTCCTGCAACTTCTCCGTCAAGCTCTCTGAGAGCGACGTTTGCGGGATAGATAACCTTTGATTCAAGAATTCTGGAGTACTCACCGAGCACTTCCTTTTTTTCTTCAAGTGTTTTTGCTCTCTTGTACTTCAGATTGTAGTAAATTTTATCGTACGTAAATAACTTTACTATGTTTGGCAGGTTTGGTACGTACACGAGGGGGAACATTACTATCTTTCTTTTTGCTCTGATTTCTCTGTTCAATTTTGAGAACACTTTCTCCGTAGATCTGCCAGCAGAGTGAGCAATTTTAACCTTATCTGAACTTATAAGGAGGATGGCTACACCTTTTGTCCAGACAGCATCTCTGGTCATGTATCCTTCTACAGAACAGCCGGTCATCTGGGCCTGGGGATACTTCTCCTTTAGCAGCTGCATTAAGCATCTGGCATACTTCCTTGAATCCTTTGTCGTGTACAGCAGTATGATATTGGCATCTATTCTACTTTCTTCGAGTTTTTTTCTTACATCTTCTACGAGGTTTTTTCCAGAGTGTGGAGAAGTTAGTATTCTGAGTTCCCCCATTCTACCAGCTCTCTGAGTCTGCTGATAACGTTCTCAATGTCTATATCGAGTTTGTATCTGCTCGTGCTATCCTCACATTCAAGAACGAACACAAGGACGAGAGTTCTTGAAACGGCAAACATTCTTATTTCAGTGTTGCAGTATGTAAAAGAGACCTCATCAAGCCTTCTTGTGAAAATGTAGTACAGAGAGCTTTTTATCTGGCTTTCCAGCCAGTATAGCAGGTTTAGAATTCTGCCACTCCTCTCGTTTACCTTTGCGAAAATGGGAGTACCGTCTATTCTATATAGGGCTGCAACTTTTACTTCTGGATCTCCGGCAAAGGGACTCAGGATTTCGGAAATTTCGAGTAGCATTCAACCACCATCTTGACTATTTTCCTGACATCTTCGTCACTGCACTGTACGCACTCTTCAGCGAAAATCCTGAGCTTCTCTAACGCTTGCTCCGGCACATCTTCGTGGGAAATTCCCATTTCGTCAAAAATTGATTTCAGGTCAATTTTTCTTTTCATTCTTTCAACTATGGCTGTTCCCTCAACGAATATTCCAAGACCTTTCAGAATTCTGTAAGGAAACACTCCTTCAGCGTGCCAGGAACTTCTGTGCTTTATTATTCTCAGCGTCCTGTTAAATGCTTCTCCGTAGCCTATGTTTTTCAGATGAATTACTGAATCACCAAGAAACAGCGGTATTTCTACGGAAGGCCGGCTTATATCTCCGTTCAGAGGCTCTTCGAGAGTTACCACGCTTGTTCCAAGTGATTTGAGCTGGTTGAAAAAGAAGTTCACGTCGTACCTCATTTCATAGTCGAGTGATGATATTAAAGGTGTAAACGAATCTATGACGATTCTAACACTTGAGTCTGTTTTTGACTCTCTCGTTATGAAATTTAGCAGATCATTATTTATGTATGAAACATCTTCAGCAAAAAATTTTTTTATTACAAGCTGTCTGGAATTGACGTATCCGGATATGTCCCAGCCAAGTGAATGTGCAGTTTCGATAATATCCTTACTGTCCATGTCAAAAGAAACAAAAATGCCCTTTTCTCCGTTTTCGAGCCCTTTCAGTATAAACTGAAGTGCAAAGACAGTCTTACCAGTTCCAGCCGATCCAAGTATTACGTTTACAGAATTTGACCAGAACCCTGAATCGAGCAGCATGTCGAGCCCAAAGATGCCCGTGTCTATTCTCGTTCTACCGCTCATTGTTATCATGTTGTTGTAAGGTGTTTTATAAACCTTTTTTGCACGGATTTTTTCCTCAGAAGAGCCTGTGCGTGACACATGTTTCCAGTGTGATGTTCATCTTACGTGGCCTGTGGTATGTGGATATGTGGGCATGTGGATGTGTTTCCCAACCCTGTCTGGATGCTGCCAACATTCGGAATTAGCAGGACTGGATAAACTGGATAGCGGACATGCAGCTAAATCACTCTCGAAATCAATATAGCTTAAAAAATTGTAAATTTGTAAAATTTAAAAGAACCTTCTGCCATTACCTTTTGTCAGTAATTCCCTTTTCAGTTATTCTGAACAGAGCTTCACCTTCCGGCAGGTGTGGGGAGTCTATGAGCCTTGCCACTCTTAAATCACCCTTGCTCTTCTTCAGGTATATTCTGAACGTTGCGGTATGTGCAACTATGTGCCCTCCTACCGGTTTTGTCGGATCTCCGTAGAAAACGTCCGGTCTTGCTTGTACCTGATTTGTTACAACTATTGCGGCGTTAAACAGCTCTCCAAACCTCAGCAGATCGTGCAGATGCTTGTTTAGCTTTTGCTGCCTGTCTGCTAACGTTCCTCTACCAACGTACTCTGCCCTAAAGTGTGCCATCAGGGAATCGACTATCAGCAGTCTTACTTCTTTACCTTCCTTCTTTAGCTTGTTTGCAAGCTCTTTTGCGTTATCCACAAGCAGCATCTGATGGTTCGAGTTGTATGCTTGAGCGACGTATATGTTTTTCAGGACTTCCTGCGGGTCGAGTCCTCTGCCCTCTGCCATCTGAATGATCCTCTCCGGCCTGAAAGTGTTTTCAGTGTCTATCACTATTACAGCTCCCTCCAGTCCACCCTCCTCCTTTGGCAGCTGGACGTTTACTGCAAGCTGATGGCACACCTGCGTTTTTCCACTTCCAAACTCTCCAAAGAACTCGGTTATGGATTGTGTTTCCACTCCCCCTCCAAGCAATTCGTCGAAAGCCTTGCTTCCCGTGGTTATCTTGCCAATTTTCTTTCTCCTTTCGAGAACTTTATCCCCACTCTCGAAACCACCTACCGAGGCAAGTTTTCTTGCTGCCGCTATTATCTTTGCAGCTGTCGATTCGCTCAGAGATAATCCTTCAATTGATGCGAGTTCGGAAGGAGAGGCAACTGCAACTGCTTCTACCGTTGTATATCCAGCCTCTCTTAATTTTTCGGCTATTGCAGGCCCAACGTGTGGAATATCCTCAAGATCAACGTGCTTGAGCTCATTTCTCTCCTCTTCATTTTTCTTCCTATCGGACTTTTCGGGCATACTCATCACCAGTTCAAGCAGTTGGTTTAAAAAAGTTAAAGAAGTTTTTGCAGTCATGTTTGCTCGTGTTACAACTTGCCGGAAGTCTCGCTAAAAACCTCGAAAATCCTGTAGTGTTGTTTTTTGCCCTGATATTGGACATTCTGATTGGGGAACCTCCAGAACTTGTGCATCCAGTGGTCTGGTTTGGTAAACTGATTTTGGTGTTTGAGAGGTTAAATCGTGGAAGTCAGCTTCGAAGGTTTTTTGCCGGAATTCTGGTAACTGTGTGCATAGCGATGTTCGCTTTTGCTCTGTCTCTTTTACCTCGACTCCTTCCTTTTCCTGTCAGTTTTGCACTTTCCGTTTATCTCACAAAGACAAGTTTTTCCATCAGGGCAATGGTTGAGCATGTGGACAGAATAGTGTCCTCTGATTTTGATCCAAGCGATGTGCAGATGGTTGTCAGCAGGAAGGTTGGGGATCTTGAATACTGGATGAGGTGTTCTGCGGTCATAGAATCCATAGCTGAGAACTTCGTTGACTCTGTTCTCTCTCCGCTATTTTACTACGCTCTGTTTGGTCTTGGCGGTGCTCTGGTTTACAGGGCTGTAAACACGTGTGATGCCATGATTGGATACAGGAATGAGAGGTACATCTGGTTTGGAAAGTTTGCTGCAAGACTGGATGATTTGATGAACTACCTTCCCGCAAGACTGTCCGTTGTACTTACAGCTTTGGTTAGCGATTTTCGGGCTTTAAAGGCACTTAAAGAGAAAATTCAAGGTAAAGTTAACGGGTGTTCGATGATAGCTTACGCCTACGCTCTAAATCTGAGACTTGAAAAACCGGGCTATTACGTTCTGAATGAAGGTGGAAACCTGCCTGACAGGGATGATGTGCTGAGAGCAAAAAAACTATTTTTAAAACAAACATCTGTTACGATATTTTTAATTTTTATGTACTATTTAATTTTGCGACCATGGTTTGGTAAAATTAAAATTAAATTTTAAAAAATTTTAATAGAATTTCTGTATTTTTACGTTTGCGTAACCAGTCGTCTTTATCAGCAATTTCCAGACTCCATTTTCCGGTTTGACCACTGTAAAGTGGTACTCCATTCCCGTATCAGCTGCTGTGTAGTATCCGCTGGATTCTTTATTTTCTTCAGTTACCGGGTATATTGGATACGGCTTTGGAATCGGGATGTTTGGAGAAACTCTCCTGTAAACCGAAAACGATTCTGACACGCTCTCCGGTTTGAATGCATCCCCGTTTGGTGAGATTAGCTTTACTTCAGAGCCTGCATTTGGACTTACCCTTACCGTAATTTCGAGCCTGCTCAGGTTACTGACAAGTATTTTCCTGACATACGGTTTTTTGGGAGGAGTGATAACTGTGAGGCTGAGGTATACACTCTGCCTGAATAACTCAAGGTTGGAGTCGTTTATGTTAAGCAGTAGTTTACCAGAGTATCTTCCTGCTTTAATGCCCATGAACGTTACGTTTACAGTTACAGTCGAGTTTGGCGGAATCACTTCGGGATAGCTTATCCTGACCATATCTTTGCCAATCGGTTCAACGTACTCCGAGATGTATTCCGGTGTGCTCAGTGTCGGATGCATTGAATAGTATCTGTTCCCCGTGTTTTTTACGAATATTTTCAGCGTTTTGCTCTCTCCTTTGAGAACTGTTGCGGAGAGGTAGCTCGGGTAAATTATGACGTCTGGGGGCTTTCTTACGTCCACAGTTATCGAAATGCTGTAAATGTACAAGTGATTCTGCCAACTTGGAAGAATATACGGCATATATACGGAATCGTTCGTCAGGACAATCTGGCAGCTATACTCTCCGTTTGAGGCATTTTTTGGAACACTGATTTTAATATGAAACATTACAGTTTCCTTTGGTTTCAGTATTGTTTTTGCTGGACTGAAATTCACCCAGCTTTTTGGCAGTGGCAGGTTGTTGGTGAAAGGCAGGGTTGAATGGACGATCCTTGGGTTTATCTTAACTGAATTTCTGCCAATGTTCTTTACAGTCACGCTGATGCTAACAGTTTCGCCCGGTTTCAGGGATCTGAACACGGATTTTGGATTTATATATAGCTCATTTTTTACTTTATTTAATTTGTTGATTCCCGGTAACTTTGAGTAGTTGGGAGAATAGGGTGATTTCTCCATTACCTGTGGCTGTGGTATTTGAAGAGCTGTCACTGCTGTGGTTGCAATTATAGCTGCCAGTACTGCCAGCAGAAAAACTTTCTTTGATGCCATATCCTGACTGGTCAGTTAAGAACTTAAAATTTTCGAAATTTTACCGCAGATAATGTAAAAAATTTAAACCGAATGCTAAAGTCCAAGAACGTCCTTCATTCCGTAAATTTTTGGCTCTTCTACTTTGCTTATCCACTTTACAGCTTTTATTGCACCTCCAGCAAAAGCCTGCCTGCTCCAAGCCCTATGGGTGATTTCAATTCTCTCTCCCATGCCTATGAAGTATACTGTGTGTTCTCCAACAACGTCTCCTCCCCTTATTGCGAAAACACCGATCTCGTCCTCTCTCGGGCATATGCCTTCTCTACCCGTTACAATTTTCTTTTCCCCGACAACTTCTCTGAGAACTTCTACTGCCTTCAAAGCGGTACCGCTTGGGGCATCTTTTTTGAACCTGTGGTGCATTTCAAGAACTTCCAGATCGTAGTTTCCAAGCAATTCAGCACACTTCCTTATCAGCTCCCAGAATACGTTGACGCCCACGCTGAAGTTTGGGGAAATAACTGCCGGAACTTTGCAGCACTCTCTGATCTTCTTCCAGTGCTCTTCGGTAAAGCCAGTCGTTCCGACCACGAGCTTTACACCTTTACTGGAAGCTATGCATATGTTGTTAACAGCTGCATCGGCTGCAGTAAAATCGACGAGAACGTCAGCTTCAAGCTTCTCCATCAGGTTTGAGGCATCTTCAATTTTTACTCCAGTTTTTCCAACACCTGCAAGTTCTCCAGCATCCTTTCCTACTTCTCTAACGTCAAAAGCCTGTGCGAGCTCAAGTTCTTCGTCTTCTACGACGTTTTTTACTATCAATCTTCCCATTCTCCCGGCTGCACCGGTTACAGCAACTCTTACTGGCATACTCTTCTGGTTGGGACTCCTCCTAATTACTATTTTTCCTTTCTACCTCACTCTGCTGTCTGTTGGGTGGTTAGGCTTTCAGGTTTTAAAAATCCGAAAAATATGAATTTTAATCTGAAATAAGTCCCTAAATAGACTTATATAATTTATTTAATTAAATTTTAACTTAAATGTAATTTAATCTGTGAATAACTGTGCTGTGAATAACTGTAAGAAATTAAAATACGCATTACAGCAGTCCAAGACTTTTCAGAACTTCTTTTAGCTTCTCTGTTTTCTCCTCATTGAGCTCAACGAGGGGTGGTCTCGGCTTTCCTGCGGGCATTCCCATGAGTTCCATTGCCTTCTTCACAGGTATGGGGTTAGTATCTATGAATAACGCAGAAAACAGTGGCATAAGCCTGTAGTGCATTTCTCTTGCCTTTTCGAGATTACCTTCCTTGAAAGCTATGTACATCTCCTTCATCATCTGTGGAGCTACATTTGCAGCTACGCTTATTACACCCTTCCCTCCAAGACACAAAATTGCGAGGGTCAAAAAGTCGTCTCCCGACAGGAGTATGAAATCGTCAGGGGTCCTCTTTATTATTTCACAAACCTGCTTGAGATTTCCGCTGGCCTCCTTGATTCCGACTATGTTATCTATTTCCGCCAGCCTCTCCACGACATCTGGTGTTATGTTGCAGGCTGTTCTTGAGGGGACATTGTATATTATTATTGGAATTGAAACGGACTCTGCAACGGTCTTGTAATGCAGATACAGCCCTTCAGCATTTGGTTTGTTGTAGTAAGGAGTTACGAGCATTGCAGCTTCTGCACCAGCTTTTTCAACTTCTTTGGCAAGAAAAACGGCTTCTCTTGTTGAGTTCGAACCAGCCCCGCCAATTACCGGGAGTTTGGAAACCTCTGCAACATGTTTTACTACTTCTATGTGTTCCTGATAGCTCAGAGTTGCAGCCTCTCCAGTCGTTCCAGCCGGAACAAGGGCGTCAACGTACTTTTCAAGAAATTCAAGATTTTTCTCGATTCCTCTGTAATCTACCTTCAGCTCATCGTCGAAGGGTGTTACGAGAGCAGGAATTATGCCCTCAAACATTTGTCAACCCTCTGTTTACCCTTCTCGTTATGTATCCTGCCACCCTGTTCCTGACCTTCTTGCTTGTTATGTTCGTGAGCTCCATTACCTTTTTCTTGTTCTCATCGAAATCTCCAGTAAACGCATCCGGATACTTCCTCAGCAGCTCTCTCGCAATAACTTTAATGTAAGCGGGTTTTACCGTACCCATTCGATCACCTCCCACCCCAATTTTTGGCGAAGCTATATATTTTTTCCTGACTTTGCCTGTGTAGCTATGCTCTGATACCTTTCGATTTTGCAACCACTGCATGCTGCAAAAACTTTATATACTACCTGATACATCCAAAATAAATATCTTTCGCAAAACTGGTAAAAGCGAGGTTAAATACAGCAGGAGGGTTGCATGAAACTGAAAAAACTTGGTAGAGGTTACCCATCAAAAACGGGTAACATTATCGTTCCCCTGAAGGGGGAACTTCCCCGGATCGGGGCTGAAGTTGTCAGTGGAAAAATGAAGAAGGTTGGTTTTGTTTACGACATTATTGGTCCCGTGAAATCGCCTTTTGCCGTTGTAAGGCCTGAAAACAGGAGTATTATTGAGAAAGTTGTTTTTGATGAACTTTTCGTGGTGGTGGGTTATGGCGGAGATAGAAAAGGTAAGAGAGGTAGAGGCGGAAAAGAAAGAAAAGGAAAGGGAAAAGGAAGTAGAAAGAAAGGAAATAGAAAGGGAAGACACTCTTGAAGTCTGTCCTGAGTGCGGAAGCCCGAGATTGATTAGGGATTACCGCAGGGGAGAATTCATCTGTCAGGATTGTGGTCTTGTTATAGAAGATACTTACATAGATGCGGGACCTGAGTGGAGAGCATTTGACAGCGAGCAGAAGGAGAAAAGGAGCAGGGTAGGAGCTCCTATAACCTACACAATTCATGATAAAGGTCTGACCACAATTATCGACTGGAGCAACAAGGATTATTACGGCAAATCGATATCTGTAAGAAACAGAGCGCAGCTCTTCAGGCTCAGGAAATGGCAGAGGAGAATAAGAATAAGTAACGCTACTGAGAGAAACCTTGCTTTTGCCCTGAGTGAACTTGACAGAATGGCTTCAGCTCTCGGTCTCCCCAAGCCGGTTAGAGAAACAGCCTCGGTAATATACAGGAAGGCAGTTGACAAAAACCTGATCAGGGGGAGGAGCATAGAGGGAGTCGTTGCTGCAGCTCTGTACGCAGCCTGCAGACAGGCTGGTGTGCCAAGAACACTTGACGAAATAGCCCAGTATTCGAGAGTTGACAGGAAGGAAATAGGCAGGACTTACAGGTTCATAGCAAGGGAGCTTGGACTGAAGCTGATGCCCACAAGCCCGGCAGATTACGTTCCAAGGTTCTGTGCTGCTCTTGGCTTGAGTGGTGACGTGCAGAAGAAGGCAATAGAGATAATAAAGAAGGCTGAAGAGAAGGAACTCACGAGCGGTAGAGGACCGACAGGTGTAGCTGCTGCTGCAATATACATTGCCTCCATTCTCGGTGGGGAAAGGAGAACCCAGAGAGAAGTTGCCGAAGTTGCAGGAGTTACCGAGGTGACGATAAGGAACAGGTACAAGGAGCTGGCAGAAAAACTTGGGATCGAGATAATCCTCTGAAATAATCCTCTGATCCTTCAAATTCTTATAGATTCTCACGGATGCCTGTCGAGGTCAAGAAATCTTTTCATTAATAACAGATCTTTCAGCATAGCTTCATACTTTTTCGATATTCTGTGTCTGAGAACTCTCATGTAAACCTTCCAGTCTCTGCCCTCACTCTTCCACTTTTCCACGAACTCACTCAAACTCATCTTGCCATCAACGCACGCAAGCCAGTCCTGAATGAATTCCCTCTCCTTTTTTGAGAGCATCCAGAAGAACGTTCACTCCCGTTATAGAAATACATAACGGTTTTATTCAGCTCATCTCTGTGAAGAATATGAATCCGGTAAAGGTGTTTACCGGCATCATGCTCGTAATTATAGGGCTGACTCTCGTATCGCTGTCAACACTGTCACCACAGAACGTTCAGGTTGGCGGAGTCGTAATGATAGGCCCGATACCCATAGTCTTTGGTTCCTCTCCGGCAATGGCATCTTTTGCACTTGTGATGGCTCTGGTATTCGTGATTTTCTTTCTGATGGCCTTTAGAGTGTGATTAACTTTGTTTGCTGCTGGGTTGTTGGATGGGGTGAGAAAACAATGCTCTGGCTGCAGCTTGCCGGAATCGTGGCAGTCGTGGCGGGTATAGTTCTCATAATCATGGGTCTGTTTGAAGATGTTAGTTATACAGGTGACTATGGAATTTATGGGGGGAGAAGTGACAGAAGTATAGAGGATTACGTGTTGGGAAGCGAAATGGGAGTTGAGGAAGGTGAAGGAGTAAGAGAAAGGGATAGGGACAGAGAAATATTGGACAGGAGAATCAGAAGAGAGGCGGACTTTGGCGGAGTCGTAATGATAGGCCCGATACCCATAGTCTTTGGAAACAACAGCAGGGTAGCGACAATAGCAATCGTTCTGACAATAGTCCTCATGTTAATGACGTTCCTCCTATTCATGCTCCCATACAGGATGATATGATGCTTTGTGGGTTGTGAGGTGTGAGGTATGATGGAGAAAAAGATAGTTTACTTTGAAAAACCGGGGAAGCAGAACACAGACGAAACACTCAGGCTCGCTTTTGAAAGGGCTGAGGAGCTTGGCATTGAGTACGTGGTTGTGGCATCAACTACCGGTGAGACAGCTCTGAAAGCTATAGAGATGAACAGGGGGAAGAAAATCGTTGTTGTTACGTATCACACCGGATTCTATGAGGAAGGAGAGAACTCGATGCAGCCGGAAGTGGAGGAGAAAATAAGGAAACATGCCACACTCGTCAGACAGAGTCATGCGCTGTCTGGGGTTGAGAGGAGTATAAGCAGAAAGCTTGGTGGATGCAGCAGAGTGGAAGCAATAGCTGAAGCCTTAAGATCTCTTTTCGGACATGGTTTGAAAGTTTGCGTAGAAATTGCCGTCATGGCTGCGGATAGCGGAGCCATACCGATAGAGGAGGTCGTTGCTGTTGGTGGCAGGAGTAGAGGAGCGGATACTGCTGTCGTGATAAGACCTGCACACATGAACTCTTTCTTCAACATGTAGGTAAAGGAGATAATATGCATGCCGAGGGAGAAAAAACTCGGGTAATGGATAGGCTAAGAGGTAATGTTGATTGTCTGCTAATAATCTCGGCTGTTGATCCAAGCGGAGGAGCTGGAGCTATTGCTGATGTGAGGGTTGCCAGAGCTCTCAACTTTTATCCATGCCTCGCAGTTACAGCTCTAACGTATCAGAACACGTGCAGAATTTCGGGGATTTACATGCTGCCAGAAGATGTCGTGAGATCTCAGGTCAAATCTATTCTGGAGGATGTTGAAATATCCTGTGTGAAAATCGGGGCGTGTGCAGGGGGATATCTGCTGGATCTTGATGTTGAGCCAGTAGTCTATGATCCAGTCCTTAAAGCAACGGTGGGTTATGAACTGACATCACTGGAAGATTGTCTGAAAGTTGCTGAAATTAGCACTGTTATAACTCCGAACGAAAGCGAGGCCAGAAGTATGTGTGAAGCTCTGTCCCTCAGGTGTACTGATGTTGAAGACATGGCGTTGAAGCTGGCTGAAGAACTTGGCTGTTCTGTGGTTGTTACGGGAAAAGTCGATTTTGTTTGCGATGGGAGAAGAGTTGTGAAGATTGAGGGTGAGCACACGGGGTTGGATTTGCATGGCACTGGTTGCGTTTACTCAACTGCTCTTGCATGTTACCTTGTGAAGAACGACCTGTTTAAGGCTGCAAAGCTTGCAAAAGACTTCGTAAGCAGAGCAGCCAGAAATCCCATTTACGTTGGTAATTGCAGGCCGGTTTTGAGCGTTTGATGTTAAAATTTTGATGTTAAAATAAATATTGCAAAATAAATGAAGCAGATAATAGGGTAGTGAAGTAAAGGCACAAAAAGAATTATCAATTCCTGAAAGTTTTAGTAATTGATTTAATTAAGTTAGTTAACTAACGTTATGTCTCGTGTAATTGTGGCTCTGCTGGCCCTTCTTATAGCGGCAAGTGTCTGTGGCTGTATAACTGTGACAGTCCACTCCAAAGTTGATAAGAATGGAAAGCTTGCGGACTACAACATTACAATGACAATGCCAAATCTGGGAGCTGGAAAGTCCAAAATGGCGAAAGAGAAAGTAAGCAAAGATCTTGAATGGGTAAAGAAAGCTGGAGGCGAAGTTAAGGAGAAATATTATGTAACGAACTCTACCGTCACGTTTATCACGGATATAAGAAACGTTAACCTGAGCAAGCTCAGCAACTCTTCAAAGTTTAAAGTCAAAATAATAAAAAACGGCAATTATCTGATATATTACGACTATACATTTACGAATAACAAGTCGAAGTCCGGCAATCTCTCCAACGAAATGCTTGCCTCGATGATCAAGGTCAATTACTACCTTGAAATGCCGGGTAAAATTGTAGATAGCAATGCGGACAAGGTTAAGGGAAACAAGGCTGAGTGGCACTTTTCCTCGAGAAAAACTCCAATTTACGCCAAGTGTGAACTGCCAAAGTCACCGGGATTTGGTACTGTTGAGACCTTACTTGCGATCCTGGCAGTTACTGGCATTGGACTGCTTAAAAGGAGATCGTAATTCTATCATTTCCTTTTCATTTTTGCAAAAAATTAATTAAAAAGTTAATTGTTGTTCTGATACTTTCTCATCTTGGCTCTCGCTTTTGGAAGTATGTCTCTTGCAATTATGTGTGCGGTGGCATCTTCTTCACTCTGCACAACGAACTTCATAGCTTCTCCCCTTGCAGCCCTTAGTATCAGCTCGCCCCTCTTGCTATACTTTACGCCTGAGGGAGGCACGGTGTCGACCTTGTAGTAGAACTTCATTATTGCGTTCTTCATTATTGCTGCATCACCACTGATCTCACCTTCTGCAAGCCTTTCCGCTTTTTCGAACAGGTGAATGAAGTTGGGTGCATTGTATCCGTAGTTTTTGAACAGGTTAAACGCGAGACAGGCGGCTTTAAAGTAGTACTCCCCAGCAGTCTGTTTATCCTTCTTTTCGAGTATTTTCGCCAGATTCATGTAATATCTCATTCTTATATCAGGGGGTAAAAAGCTCTCGTACATCATGACCTCCGCTATCAGCTTTTCGGCATCCTCTTCTCTTCCCTCCTCCAGATACAGGGATGCAAGATTGTTTAACACGGTGGCGAGCTCGGGTATAAACTCTGGACTCGTGCCGGCCAGATCTCTCAGCAAGTCAAGGACATCCATGTAGCAGCTTTCGACTTTATCGAGTTCCTTCATCCTCCTGTAAAGAACACCGAGATTGTTCACAGTTTTTGCGTATTCAGGGATAACACTTTTATCTTTCTGGGCTATCTCCTTTCTTATCTTTGCTGACTCTTCGAGACACTCCTTCGCCTTCTCAAGCTTTCCAAGGTTCATGTACAGCAATCCAAGGCTGTCAAGAACAACTGCAAGTTCTTCTCTCATACCTTCTTCCTTCATGATCTCTGCAGACCAGCTGTAATTCTTCTCAGCCTCCTCGTACCTTCTCATGAAGTGGTACAGGTTTGCAAGGTTGTAGAGAAGTTTGGCAAGATCCTTCATTCTTTCTCTGTTTTCTTTGGCAAGGTCAACGAACTCGCTTATGGCCATGGAATAGTACCTCTCAGCCTCATTCTTTCTGCCCGTGTCGAAGCACATGTTTGCTACATGCCTCAGCACTTCCGCCCACTTTTCTCCAATTCTGTTCCTCAGCTCTTCATCATTCTCAAGAGTCTCCACAAGCTTCTCTCCAACCTCAACCAGCTTGTCTGACGGCTGCTCCTGTTTGAGGTACAGGTCTATTGCCTCGTCTATGTATCCCGCATCTATGGCAGCACTTAAGAATTCACACGTCTCCTTTGGCCCTCCTTCTTTCTCCATCATCTTTCTCCAGTATTCGGCAACGATCTTTGGATCCCCTCTTAACTCCATCTTTAGCTTTCTTACGGGCAATCTAACTCTGTCGCCTTTTCTTTCGAGAGCTCCCGCATCAATTAATCTGTCAAGAGTCTCTGGAGGATATTTTTTCGAGAAAACTTCCTTTAACGTCTCGTAATCCGCCTCGGCTATTGGAGCAAAATCGCAGAGGAAATCGTAAGCATTCTCACCTGCAAGTTTTTTGAGAGCCACTTTTAGAGCTTCATCAGGATCCTTTATTGATGATACCTCTTCAGCCAGCTCTTCGTGTTTGATCGCAAGCTCGTTTACGAGATTTCTAACACCCGCTCTGAGAAGACATCTGTTTTCATTTTCACTACCTTTCTCGCTCATTCGACCACCTGAGCAGAGTTTACTGCAGTTGTATAAGTGCTTACCGTTCTCACTTCTGCCACATCATGGCAAACCGTCACTTTTTTAATTACGTCGGATGAGTATTATAATGATAGGATTTAGAGGTGCTCTCATGAGTGATGCTGAAGGTAAGTCTAGCCCGGATGGTGTCAGTGGAAGTGGTGGGAGAAACTGCAGAATAACGGACAGAATTTACTCTGAAGAAAAACTGAGGGAACTTGTGGAAATAAGGAAAATGAATCCCCTGCAAATTCTATGTGGTCTTGTGATGGGGTCTCTGATAAAGAGGAAGGTAATTACACAGGGAATGGTCAACCTGATCTGCAGGGATGTGGGGCCAAGGTTTGTGGAAGTCTTGCAGGCAATGGGTTACGTAAAGGAAACGTACCCTTCCGGCAAGGAGGGGTTAATCGAACTTATAGGGGATGTGTGTAAGGTTATGGGAATGAGTGACATCGTTTCCATACAGGATTCTGGCAATGGAGTGACTGTGAAGGTTGATACGAAGTTCTGCAGACTCTGCATAAAATCTGTTGACGAGGATGTTCCAAGAGCCGCGTGTATCTTTCCAAAGATCTTTGAGGCCATGGCCAATCACATCGGAATTAAATGCAGTTTTGATCCGGATGAGAACTTCGTCAAAAAAGAAGATGGTGAGTGCAGGATAACATTCGTCTGTGATTGAAGATTTTTTACTGTTGCTGATACTACCTTTTAAAAACAGGTTTTTAACAATCTGAGGTGACCTGAACACTGTTTTGCAAAATAGGACGAGCACAATGTTTAAATATCCGTCCGGGACGGAGGTAGATACACCGCTGAACCACAGGCGGTGAGGTAAACAGGTAATAAACAGGGTAACGTAAACAAGTTGGCAGGGTAATAAATAATAAACCGACAGCGTGCAGGTGATAAATACAGAGCATGCTTGCAACAAAACGCAAGGTTCGGGCGCAAGGTTTATAAATCACAACGCAACAATCACCATTTACCAACAGGTCGCGGGTCCGGCACGAACCCCGATGTGGGCGCAAGCCCAAGATGAGGGGGAGTGTTCCCACCCGCGACACAGCAGTGAGGGCACGTCGCGAGACGTGTCTGAAGTGGGTCCGCCAGCAGGACAATTCCGGCAGGCGAGGGACGTATTCACCTTTTCCCCCCGCCAAATTCTGGTTGATCCTGCCAGAGGCCGCTGCTATCCGGCTGGGACTAAGCCATGGTAGTCATGGGGCGCGAGCCGCTTCTGCGGTTCGCGCACCGGCGGACAGCTCAGTAACACGTGGCCAACCTACCCTCGGGAGGGGGATAACCCCGGGAAACTGGGGCTAAACCCCCATAGGGGATGGGTGGTGGAATTCCCCCATCCCCGAAAGTGCACCGTTCCCGTAAGGAGCGGTGCAGCCCGAGGATGGGGCTGCGGCGGATTA
>CAZUMR010000018.1:0-2632 GCA_964622075.1 uncultured archaeon
CCTGTCCCTGCCAGCCTCTGGAGTTTCTTCTGGTTCAGCAACAGATCCACGGCATTTCTAACGTGCTCCCTCACCCTGTTCTCAGTAACCTCAAGCAGTTCCCTCTCGTCCTTGCACTCGTCCTCGTGAACGAAGACCTCTATTATGTGAGTGTTCGTCATTAGCTGAGCAATTATGAGCCCCATCGACGCCTCGTGAGCACACTGCTTGTCTATTGGTTTTGGTCCGGGCATGCCCATGGCGATGACTATGGAACAACCTTTCTCCTCTATTAGCTTTTTAGCCGCCACAGGCAAATCTTTAACTCCCGGAACTGTGTATCTCTCGTAAGGCAATGAGCATATTCTCCTGAGTTCGTCTATTGCAATCTTTCCCATGTTCACTCTTGCAAAAGTCGTGTCAGCAATACCAACCTTCACAGGTAACGTTCAGGGCGTTTGCGAAAAAGCTTTTCGACTTTTCCGGTTCGAAACTCAAATGACCGGGAACGACTGTAAAATCTTTAGGGGAAGGCACTCAACAGTGGAGGTAAGGGGTAACAGGGCTGTTAAGAGGTTTCACACTGGTCTTGAGTACAACTTCTGGAAAGAGGTGGCCTTTTTATCCTACCTGCAGCCTCACGGCTTTGTTCCTGCCCTTTACTCGATAAGACCGGAGAAGCTTGAAGTTGAAATGGAATACATTAGGGGTGAGACGATCGGCGAAAAAGCGAGGGCTGGCAGGCTGGAATTGTGTGAGATCCTTTCCTGTCTGGATATATGCAGGAAGCTTGACATAATGCTGATTCAGAAGGAAGAAATGCACATGCCCGACAGGCATGTGATATTCAGGGCTGAGGACGGGAAACCTTACTTCATAGACTTTGAAAGGAGTGTAATAAGAAGAAAACCGTCCAACGTAACCCAGTTTTTCTCCTATCTGCTGAAGTTCAGCGGAGAACTTTACAGGGTTATAGAGCTCGTCAGAGTTTACAGCAAAAAGATGGATGACAGCAGTTACAGAAATCTCAGAATGGCAATTGAAACGGCCTTCAGATGTTAGCCAGCTATCTATCAATCCTTTCCGTAACTCTCTTTACGTCTATGGCGTAACCTTCCTCGAATTTCTCCATCTCCACACCGCTCATCCTTGCAACTCCGATCCCCTTCCAGCTTTCATTTTCAAAAGCAACAAGATCGCCCGGTTTTATCCCATCCCATGCCTCGACAACTCCAGCCGCAAAGACAGTCCCTCTCGGTTTAAATTCGTCTATTCTGACCCTGTAACCGCTTTTCAAAACAAGATCGACATCGTAAACGTCCAGACAACCCCTGGGAAAGTCTATTCTTGCAATTCTTTCCCTCCTGCCCGCATTTTTTGTGTACAGTTCAAGTTCAGGGTATTTACCTCTGACACGCATGTTTTCACTAATACTAATACTATCATCAATCTCTCTTCCAAACTGATACCTGAACATGTGCCTGAAAATTTCCATGTAGAGGTCGAACCTTTCTTCCCTGTATTTCTCCACCAGCCTTCCAAGCTCTTCCGGACTCTCTGCGACAATTCCGTCCAGTCCAGCTATTTCGCACGCTCTCTCAAAAGCTCTCCTGTACCCTCCGGATAAGTAAGCTATCGCCACCTCAAACTTTTCCAGAAGTCTCGCAAGTTTTTCACTCACGAACTCCACTTCATCAGTGCCCCAGTGGCCAGTAACAGCCACGTCGTAGTTACATGCAGGGTAGCAGAGCTCAAGTTCCCTTGGTGTTACAAGTGGAGAGGAGACTATCACCTCATTGACACCACTGAAATCGACTTTGCTCCTTAGCATTCTGTGAGACCTGGAGAGCATGTACGGCTTTTTGGCCGAGCATGGTAGTACGACAGCTACACCCGTTTTCGGAGAGTAAATTTCTGCAGACCTCTTTAAAAAGTAAGAAACTTCCGGCCTGTTGAAGGATTCCTGAGAGCAGAAAATTGCCCTGCTCTTCCTGAACCTTGGATGGGGATGCCTCTCCTCCCAGTTCGAGTCGAAAAGTCTTAAAAGGGCTGTATAAAAAGGACTCTTCTTTACCTCACTCTCAATAAAGTTCCTGAGCTCACCCCTCCTTATCAGCTCTCTTGTCATGGCAGCCCTTCTTTCCATTACAAGCACGTTGTGTTCTCTTAGCAGTTCTTTATCTTTCAGAACTTCAGTCCCGTTTTCACAGCAAATCCTGCATGAGCACGGATTCTCCTTCAATTCACTGGCTTTGAAACTGCTGAAGTCGAGCATGAAAAAGTCCTTCTCAGCTGCCACCTCTGCTGAAATGGTGTCAAAAACGTCTATACCCATGTAGGCCAGAACCGGAATGCTGAAAGCATCCACTGCTGGAGCGTAAACGGGTTTTGCTCTGCCCTCAAGAACTCCCGAAATTACAAAATCTTTCAGTAGATCCATCACCTCGAACTGTGATGAACTAGGACTCTGGTTGGGAGTTGGGTTAAGGAGGTTAGGGTTGATGTTCAGGTTAAAAACGAGGAAGTTCTCGTCCTCTTTCCTTAACTTTTCGAACCTGCCGGCATCTATGCACTTGAGGGACAGGGGAACTACTGTATTCCCCACGAACCTCTCAAGCTTTTCAAATGGAATTACGGCTGGAGTTAGAAATTC
>CAZUMR010000019.1:0-5034 GCA_964622075.1 uncultured archaeon
GCTTATTTACCCAATTATAGGCCAAAGTGCCTGAGCATGTAGAGAGTCAGCCTTGAAGGATCCACATGCAGGAAAGCAGATTTCTTAACCCTCCTTGTGAGAGCCGTACAGAACTCCACATACCTGTCCTCCCTGTTAAGCATGTAAACCACAAGCCTTGAGTCCTGTATCCTGCCAAGATCTGCAGCGGCTCTTATTGCGGAACCAACTGGATTTTCCGGGCTTGTGGGCTCCCCATCAGTCACAAGAAAAACCACGGGCGTGGCATCGAGTTCAGCAGCAACGTTTGCAGCAACCCTGAGTGCAAGGGCTATATTTGTTCTCCCCCTTGCCCTTAAATTCAGCAGTTCCCCATCCTTCTTCAACTCTCTAACTCTGTCGTTGAAGGCAAATACCTTCAGATTTCTGCTTTTTTCCTTTGCCACCTCTTTTAAGGCAAGAGAGGCCTTTATCGCACTTCTTAATTTCTCACCCTTCATGGAGTCGCTTGAATCCACGAGTATTATGTGCACGACTCTCTCAGTCCTTTCGAACTCTCTTGCCACGGCGTTTTCTCCAATTTCAAGTTTTCCAGTTGTAAGCAGCTCGTTTAGCAGACTCTCCTGAATGTCCAGCATGTCAAAGGTGTGCATGCATTCATCGAACTCTACAAGGTTGAACGTCGGATAAACGTGGCCTCTCATCTTAGACTCGAACTCTCCAGCCCTTCCAGCTTCAAGCTCTCTGAGAGCAATTTCAAGAACCCTCCTCGCTATAATTCTCTCCAGCTTCCCTGAAAGAATGATCCTTTTCCCGTAGAATCCTCTCTCAACTTTTTCGACAAATCCGGCTTTCTTCAATTCCTCGACAATTTCTTCAGAAAACGTGTCTTTTATTTCCGGAATGCAGACCTCGCAGTTACCTGCTGATACAATTTCCTTGAATTCTTCCCACGCCTCCTTCCTTGCCACCCCGTATATCTTCCCGAGCTCTACAGTTCTGGTGTCGGTTGATGTGTCGGTTGATGCAAAAGCGTAAAAACTGTCAAGATTTGAGAATTCATCCCCCAGCTCATCTCTCGAAATTTCATTCGAAATCTCAGATGCCATGTAGGATAGTTTTCTGCTTATCCCCTGCTCTTCAAACTTCCTCTCCACTTTTCTCTCCACAATTTCCCTGCCGGAGATCTTCTTTTTTTGAGTTCTGTCCAGCTCTCCCACAGATCCATCTTTCAATCCCTTCAGCCTGTCTGGTATCTTGGATCTGTGATGTTCAGCAAGAGATGGATCAAAAAGGGACATGCTGACCTCTTCAAGAAATCTCTCAAAGTTTACTCTCCTTTCCAGCTCTCCACTGCAGGTCTTTATTTCAACCATTTCAACCCTCTCATCTTCAACCCTCTCAACCATCCCGTAATTACCTCCTCAACCAGATGAGTAAACGTAAACTCCATCTCCTGCCCTCTCAGCAATTCCGGCACATCTTGACAGAGTTTCAAGCATGAATTCAACAAAGGAACGTTTAATCCAGTCCTCCTCAATCTCGTAAACGTTTATTTCGCCCCTCCTGCTTAATTCTACGGAAAGCCTTGAGGCTTCTTTCTGCATTCTTGAGAAGTACTCTGAACATACGATTTCAAAAGCGTCATTAACCAGAGTTTTAACAACATTACCCAGATTTCCGGAGAATTCAAGTTTCATTCTTCCCCTGAGTGCAAGCTCAACGTTGCTGAAGTCGTAAACTTCACTGCCCACTCCGTAATCCGAGATCATTACAGCTCCGTGCTTTCTCCTCAGAGCAGAGGACATTACGTGATCGAACACCTTTATTGTTGCTCTGCAGGACGGCTCAACCTCCACCCTTTCAGGCAGTCTCGTTTCACCGCTCCTTGCAAGCATTACAGCCTTTGCAAGAACTCTGGCATGCCATTCCGGAAGTGTAACACTCTCCTTCAGCCAGCTGTCAACGTTCCTTCTTGCTATCTCAATTTCCTCCTCAACACTTGCAGGAGGGCCTATTTCCACTTCCTCCATTCTATCGAGCAAAGGCTCCTTGATGTCGGAAACCCCCCTGTAGTTGGCAGGATTTGTGGAGGCGAGGAATATCAGGTCTATTTTCATGGGGATTATATCTCCTTCCGGCGTGGTTACCTGCTTTTCCTCAAGTAATTCGTGAAGAAGTGTCTGAAGTGCAGACGGAATTGCACCAAGCTCGTCAACGTAGGCAATTCCCCTGTTTGCCTTCAGAATTCTGCCGGGGGTAAAGACTTCCGGGCTATCGAGGTCGTAACCCTCCTTTATCTTCTGGAGGCTTATCCCACCTATAAGCTGTCTTGTTGTCATCATTGGATCTCCACAGATCCTTACGAATCTTGGCTTTACCCATTCGAGCTCGACCACACCACTTTCGAGCTTCTTTCTGCAGGAAAAGCAGACGGGATTTACGGGATCGTCGTTAATCTTGCATCCCTTTATTGCCAGCAGCTTCTCTGGAAGAAGCTTGGATATTGCCTTGGCAAAAGTCGTTTTACCGTAACCCTTCCTTCCTCTGAAAAGGATGCTTGATCCGCTCAGCAGGGCGTTTTTGACGAGCTCCTTTTCCTTTTCCTTACCGACTATTTCGGAGAATGGATCAATTCCTCCCTCCTCAAACCTGAGCAGGTTTTCTCTGACGTAATCAGCTATACTCCTCGAATGGTATCTTGACAGTTCCTCACTCCATATGTCAACTTCCCTGCCATCAAGCAGGTAAACGACGGACATTGGTTAGGGAAAAATCTAACTGAATTAAACGTTTACCTCAGGTTTCTTGCGTGTGTATGATCATGTTTATGATTATGATTGTGTTTTTTATGATTGTGTTTATTATACACGATACACACACAACGAAGCAAAAGGCAAAAATATGTCAGGAAAATGCTGGAATTACTTTCTTCCCTATCAGTTTTATTGCCTTTGCCTTGTCGACACCAATGGGACTTCCTGCAACCACGTGAGTTACTCCGGCCCTTGAAAGTTCTTCTATCCTCTCTATTACCTCCTCCGGCGTTCCGCTCACGGAAAAGGCATCTATCATCCTGTCGTTAACAGCTTTTTTAACATCAGCCCAGCTCCCACCAGCAAACGCTTTCGATAGAGCATCTCTAACCTTTTCAGCCTCCTCTTTCAATCCGTGTCTTTCAAGAATGGGGTCTGGAGATCCAGCCACAATGAATGCCACAACTATTTTTGCCTCTTCCCTCGCTTTATTGCCGTCCTTATCCACACTCATCGATGTGTAGGCAACAACGTCGAAACCCTCTTTTAATTCTCCAAAGCACCTGAAAGCCTCTTCAAAATCCTTCGGATGTGATGCGTTTATAAGAACGCCATCTCCGATTTCAGAGGCAAGTTTCAGCATCTTTGGCCCCTGAGCTCCCACGTATATTGGATAAGGGCTTACCCTGTAGTCAAGCCCGGCATTTTCTACCTTAAGTGTCTTTCCAGAGTAGCTAACTCTTTTTCCGGAAGAGAGTTCTCTTATAAACTCCACAGCCTCCTTAACTCTCGTTAAAGGCTTATCCCACCCTATTCCAAGCCTCTGCAGTGTCATTTTGTCTCCAGCAGCTATTCCAAGTATTGCTCTTCCACCGCTGATTTCATTTAAAGTTGCTATTGCCGATGCTGTGACCGCAGGATGAACTGTAAATGGATTAGCCACACCAACACCCAGACTAACTTTGGCAGTTCTCAGGGCGAGCAGGGTAAGAATTGCGTAAGCGTTTCTGTTATTGTAGTGGTCAGTAACCCAGACACTTTTGAAGCCACTGTCTTCTGCTACCTGTGAGAGATACTCTACCTCGTAAGGTTTAACGTTTGGAACAAACTCCACACCAAATTTCATGCTGGCAACTCTGTGACACGCTCATAAGTTTTTCGTTTTTTCCATTTTTAATAGTTTAGTTTTTGGTAGTTCTGGTTGATTTTTGCCTTGACCTTGGCCTTAGTCACGGTCTTGGCCTTGACCTTGGTTCCGGGGATACCTCAGGGTATCAAACACATATTTTAAAGCCTGAGGACGAACAACTTCCATGAAGTACAGATTTGTCGAGCACACTGCAGACATAGCAGTAGAGGTTTACGGAGAGAATTTCGAGGAGCTTGTAAAAAATGCAACCCTCGCCTTCAGGGATGCTTTCGTGTATCAGGAGAAGCTTGAAGGCGAACTGGAGAGGGAAATAGAGGTGGAAGTGGAAGGAGACAGTGAGGAGGAAGTTTACGAATATGCACTTTACGACTGGCTAAACGAGCTGCTTTACTGCTTTGATGCGGAACACTTTGCACCCAGAGAGTGCGATGTAAAAGCGGAGTGGATTGAAAAAGACTTGCCGAAAAAGCTCAGAGTTGCGGGAAGGTTGAAGGGAGGAAAGCTGAGAAGTGAGGCGGTAAAGGTTGAGCCAAAAGCTGTAACCCTTCATAACTTCAGAGTTGAGAGGTGTGACGGATTAAAGGCCTTTGTCGTTTTTGACATTTAGTCAACCTTACACATTTACACATACAGATGCGATCACAAGATAAACGTAAACCAAACTGAAAAACGAAAAAAACGGAAACTGTCAATCTCCAAAGGTTATCACAGGAGCCGTTGCTATTCTCCTTGCACCCAGCTCTCTGAGTTTCGGTTTCAGGAACTTTACTTTTGCCCTGTCAAGAATTATGTGCATTGCCACTCCTCCGCCTGCAAGGGTGGATATCGTTGGATTAAACCCTTCTTTTACAAGGAATTCTTTTATTGGCTGTATGTTCTCTTCATCCGGAACGTTAAACAGCAGGCTTACAAGGTTTCTTGAGGACAAAACTTCTCTGATGTCTGTTATCAGATTGTCCATCAGCTTTTTCTTTTCAGGATCTGAATAGGAGTCCCTGTTTGCTATGAAAACAGAGTATACCGGATCTTTAAAGATGTCAATTATCCTGCAACCGTTCTCCCTAAGTGTGGTTCCAAATTCCGTAACCTCAAGTATCAGGTCTGCCTCTGGCTGCGGAGGGAGCAGAGCTGCTTCAGTTTTACCAATCG